>NZ_VCKY01000332.1 GCF_005889735.1 Nonomuraea turkmeniaca | reverse complement strand
GTATCTGACCCTAGTACGCGTATAAGAGACAGGAACAACGTCCCAGCCGCCACCCATCCTCGGAGGCGAGCACGGCCACCGACCAATGCCCCAGCCGCATCCACTCAGATGCGGAGTCCCAGTGCACCGGTGGGACAGTGTCCTGCCCGTGCAGCCGGGACAGCGTCCCTCCCGGTGCCCCACGCAGGCAGATCGGCCGGGACGCGGTGTGCCGTCCCTTTCCTGGGGCGAATGCCTTAGGCGAGGCCGGCGAGGAGGGCGTTGACGCCGTCGGTGAGGACGCGTTCGCCTTCCTCGCGCGAGTTCAGGAACCAGCCCGGGAGCGGGCTGCGGAGTGAACATGTGAGCTCGATGCTGACGATGCCGTGGATCGTGGTCCACACCAGGTACGCCGCGCGTACGGGATCGATGGAGCGGATGAGGTGGGCGTCGGCCGCCGCGGAGGTGGCCTCGGTGAGCAGGGAGAAGGTCAGGCCGAGGGCGTCGTGGCGCTGTTCGGGTGAGGGGTCAAAGTCGGGGAGCGGGCGCTCGAACATCAAGGCGTAGAGGGCGGGATCGGACAGGGCGAACCGCCGGTACCCGTATGCCACCGCCATGATCCGGGCGAGCGGGTCCGTGTGGCCGTTCAGCGACGTGGTCATCGCTTCGTGGAGGATGCTGAAGCCGTACCGGTAGATCGCCTCGAGGAGGCCGGCGCGGCCGCCGAAGCAGGTGTAGATGCCCATGGTGGAGGTGCCGGCGGCGTCCGCCACGCGGCGGAGGGTGAGGTGCAGCGCCCCTTGGTCACGAAGGACGCGCATGCCCGCGTCGAGCAGGTCCTGACGCAGGGCGCCGAGTTCTTTCGGGGTGCTTACGTCTCTCGGCACGCTCTCACCATATCTGGCGATAACGCACATCATAACGAGTGTTATCACCGAGAGAAGGGACATTTCGAGATGCGGGTCTATCGGGTCACGGGGACGGCGGGGTTCATCTGCGCTCTGCTGCTCGTGGTCAATTCCGCCAGACGGGCCGGGTTCCTGCCGGAGACGGCTCTCACACACGCCATCGCGCCGTTCGCGGCGCTGACCGGCTTACTCGCGATCACGGGGATCTATCTGCATATCCGGGGTACGGCGGGGAGTCTCGGGCTCGTCGGTTACGTGCTCAACTCGGCGGGGCTGGCTGGTGCGTTCGCCATCGAGTACATCCTTCATTTCGTCTTCCCGTACTTGGGCGGTGGCACGGTGAGTGCCCTGCTGGCGGGGAGCACCGGGCGGGCGTTTCTGGTCACATCGGTCGTCATGGTGGTGGGGGTGCTGACGTTCAGCGCGGCCGCGGTCCGGGGCAGGGCGATGCCGATCGTGGCCGTCAGCCTGTACGCCGTGGGCATGATTCCCGGGTCGCTGCGGAGCCTGGTGCCAGTGCCCGTCTATCTGGGCGGGCTGGTTATGGCAGCGGTCGGTGTCGCGTGGATGGCGGCACGGCTCTGGTCCGCGGAGGAGGAGCCCGTCACGGTGGCCCGTGGAGCGAGGAGGGGCGTGCGGCCCACCGCATAGGGATACGTGCCGCGGACACACGACCGCCGAGGCGGAGGGCGCGGGCGCGCGTCTGCCCAGTTGCGGACGATGGGCGCACGACTGCCCGGGTGCCAGCCGTAGGCGCACGACCGCCCAGGCGCCAGCCGTAGGCGCACGACCGCCGAGATCCGGGCCGCAGGAGCTAGGCACGGCTGCCCAGCCGGGAGGCACTGGCGCTCGACTGCGCTCGGCCTGCCCGCTCAGGGCCGGGGCGGAAGGTGCCCGACCTGTCGCGATGCACCCCATGGGGCCGCGCCCTCGGGGTGCACGTCGGCCGAGGTGGGAACGCTGGCGTGCACCCAGAGGAGCCGGAACGGCGAGGCGTCGCCGGACTCGGAGAGCCGACATGGCGACAGATGACGCCGGGCATGGAAGAGCCGAAGTGGTGGCACACGTCGTCGAGCACGAAAGAGCCCGAGAAAGTGCGCGCGTTGCAGGGCGCAGAAGAGCCGAAGCAAGAGCGCGCCTTACCAGGCGCGGAAGAGCCGAAGCAAGAGCGCGCCTTACAAGGCGCGGAAGACCCGAAGCAAGAGCGCGCGTTGCCGAGCGCAGAAGGGCCGAGGCGAGTGCGCCTGTCGCGGGAGGCGGAAGGGCCTCGGGTGGCGTGGAGGTGTGGGGTGTGGTGGACGTGGGAAGAGCCGGGCGCTGGGTGCGCCCGGCTCTTCATTCATCTGGCTCACAGGGAGATCCTGCGCCGGCGGCAGGATCTGCCCGGTCAGACCTGCCGGCTCAGGGCCTTGCGGAGGCGGTCGTTGGCCCTCTTGACCTCTCGCCGCGCCCGCTGCACCCGGCTGACGTGCAGAGCGAGACGTTGCTCCGCAGCCTCCCGGTGGAGGGTTTGTATTCGGTCATTGACCAGGTCATGGATGAGATCAGACACTGCGATGCTCCTAGTCGGGTGAGTCCTCATTGGTTTTTCGCTTTCTTGCTAGAAGGTGCGCGGTTGTTCAGGCAGCGACCGGGTGCTTGCGGGGACGCCCGCGCGGACGCTTGCGGGGAACGACGGTCCCCCGGAGGATCAGTTCGCCGCCCCAGACGCCCCATGGCTCCTCGCGCTCGAGCGCGCGGTCCAAGCAGGCCTTCTGGATCGGGCAGCCGCCGCAGAGCGCCTTCGCGAACTCCACGTCCTCCGGCGACTCGGCGAACCACAGGTCAGGGTCGGTACGACAGGGGATCTTGGCTTCGTCGATCAGGTCCATGATCGTCTTGGCCCCCATCTTCTTCTCCTTTTGTCGATCTTTTTTGATCTTGGTCGGACACCTCGTAGGTGGTCGGGATCACGGACAAAGAAATAGGCCGCGGATCCGTCTGTGGATCCGCGGCCTGGGGGCTACTGTCGCCGGTCAGGTTATGACCGGTGTATCCCTCCAGGGTTGCGGACCGCACAGTCCACCCTTGGTGAGCTGGTTGGCCGGCAGTTCGATACGTGCTGCGTAGACGGGAGCGCCTTGCACAGCCGCGCCGAAGTGGGCGCGCGCATAGAAGGCGGCGACCTGGCTACGGACAGACTTCTCGTGCCGCAGCTTGGCCGGCCCATCGACGAGCCTCACCGAGTCACGGCATGCGGAAGCGAGCCACTTCGTGGCAGACATCTGAATGCTGATCACCGGGGCTCACCTCCACTCTCGAGATCGTCGGAACAGGAGTGTCCGACTCGCTTGACCATGACCCTAAACCGGGAACCCGGGAAGGGGCAACACATTTTCGACCTGCGATTTTGTAACTTCGTCGCCCTATTTCAGTGGCCGGATCATGGCCTCCTGGACGACGGAGACCACGAGATCGCCCGACGCGGTGAACATCTCACCACGAGCCAGCCCCCTCGCGCCAGCCGACCACGGCGACTCCTGAGCGTAGAGCAGCCAGTCGTCGGCCTTGAAGGGGCGGTGGAACCACATGGCGTGATCCAGTGAGGCGCCCATGATGTTCGAGACGCCCCAGGCCATGCCGTGCGCCAGCAGGATCGTGTCGACCAGCGTGAAGTCGGAGGCGTACGCGGCCAGCACCACGTGCAGGAGCGGATCGTCGGGCAGCTCGGCGTCGTAGCGGAACCACACGTTGGTCTTGGCGCTGCGCAACTCGGGCTTGTCGTACGCCTCCCAGGTCAGCGGCGAGGCATGCCTGGAGTCCACGGGCCGGGGCCGCGACAACCAGTCGCGGAACTCCGGATGATCGCCGACCAGCTCGAACATGCGCTCCTGGAACGTGGGCAACGTCTCGGGATCCGGCACCGCGGGCATCACGGACGCCTGGTGTTCGGCGCCCTCCTCGAGGACGTGGAACGACGCCGACATCGTGAAGATCGCTTTGCCGTGCTGGACCGCGACGACCCTGCGGGTGCTGAACGAACGCCCGTCACGCACCCGCTCCACGTTGTAGACGATCGGGATCGACGGGTCGCCGGGGCGGATGAAGTACGCGTGGAGCGAGTGCACGTTGCGGTCGCCGGTGACCGTACGCCCGGCCGCGACCAGGGCCTGCGCCGCCACCTGCCCGCCGAAGACGCGTTGGATGCGCTCCTCGGGGCTCCTTCCCCGGAAGATGTCCAGCTCGATCTGCTCCAGGTCGAGCAGGTCGAGCAGCTCCTTGAGCGCCTCGTTCACGTCTCTGTCCCCCTCCTACGTTCCGATCCTCGGACAAGTCTGACGTGCCGCCCCATTTCCTCCCAAACGCGGCCTGGCAGGTCTGATGATCCCCTGCCGGGATTTCGGGCTGGTTACGAGCGGCAGAGGGTCAGGACCGCCGCGCCGTACCGCTCGATCTTGACGCGGCCGATGCCCGCGATCGACAGCAGCTCCTGCTCCGTCGTCGGCGCCCGCTCCGCGATGGCCTGCAGCGTCACGTCCGTGAAGATGACGTACGGCGGGACCTTGGACTCCTTGGCCGTGGCCGTGCGCCACGCCTTCAGCCGCTCCAGCAGCGCCTCGTCGTAGTCCGCCGGGCAGGTCGCGCACCGGCCCAGCTTCTGTTCGGCCGCCGCCACCAGTGTCTTGGCGCAGACCCGGCAGCTGACGGGCGCGGCCACCGTACGGCGCTCGCGGCCGGCCGGCGCCAGGCGGGGCGGGCTGGAGGCGCGGCCGGTGAGGCCGTCGAGAAAACGGGACGGGCGGCGGCCCTTGCGCCCGCCGGGGGCGCGGGCGAGCGCCCAGGAGAGCGACAGGTGCTCGCGGGCCCGGGTGATGCCGACGTAGAGGAGCCGGCGCTCCTCCTCGATCTGCTCCGGGGTCTCGGCGTAAATGATCGGGAGCATGCCGTCGGTGAGACCGACGAGGAACACGGCGTCCCATTCGAGGCCTTTGGCGGCGTGCAGAGAGGCCAGGGTGACGCCTTCGACGGGAGGGGCGTGCTGTTCGGAGGCCCGGCGTTCCAGCTCGGCGACGAACGCGGGCAGGTCGGCGCCCTCGGCGGCCAGGTCCTCGGCCAGGTCGGCCAGGGCCTTCAGCGACTCCCACTTCTCCCTGGCCTTGCCACCGCCGGGCGGTGTCGGGGTCAGGCCGACGCCGGCGAGGATGTGGTGCACCTCCGAGGCCAGCGGCTCGCCCATGGCCGAGCGGGCGGCGCCGCGGAGCAGGACGACCGCCTGGCGGACCTCGGGGCGTTCGAAGAAGCGCTCGGCGCCGCGCAGCATGTACGGGATCTCGGCCTTGGCCAGGGCCTCCTCGTACGCCTCCGACTGGGAGTTGACCCGGAACAGCACGGCGATCTCCCGCGCCGGCACCCCCTTGTCGAGCAGCTTCCTGATGGCCCGGGCGGCCCCGGCGGCCTCGGCGGGCTCGTCGTCGTGCTCCGTGAACGCCGGCTTCGGGCCGTCCGGACGCTGGGCGAGCAGCTCCAGGCGGTGCGGCGACTTGCTCTTGGCGATGACCAGGTTGGCGAGGTCGACCACCTGCGGGGTGGAGCGGTAGTCGCGGACCAGCTTGATGACGGCGGCCTGCGGATGCTCCACCGCGAACCCGGTCAGATAACGCGGGCTGGCGCCGGTGAAGGAGTAGATCGTCTGGTTGGGGTCGCCGACCACGCAGATGTCGTCGCGCCCGCCGAGCCAGGTGTCGAGCAGCAGCTTCTGCAACGGGTTGACGTCCTGGTATTCGTCGACCACGAAATAGCGGTATTGCTGGCGGATCTGCGCCGCCACCTCCTGGTGCTCGGTCATCACGGCCGCGGTCAGCTCCAGGATGGTCTCGAAGTCCACCAGGTGACGCTCGCGCCGGAGACGCTCGTACGCCTCGTAGAGCCGGGCGATCTCCTCGGCCGGCGCGGGCGGCGTGCGGTGATATTTGGCCGCGGCGGCGATGTAGTCCTCCGGGCCTATCTGGGTGACCTTGGCCCACTCGATCTCGGAGGCGATGTCCCGCAACTCGGACCGATCCGGATTTTTCCTGATCTGGCGGCAGGCCTCCACCAGCACCGGCAACTTCGACTCGATGATCGAGGGCGCCTCGCCGCCGATCACTCGCGGCCAGAAATAGGTGAGCTGGCGCAGCGCGGCGGCATGGAACGTGCGGGCCTGCACACCGGGCGCCCCCAGCGCGCGCAGCCGCTGGCGCAGCTCCCCAGCAGCCCGAGTGGTGAACGTCACAGCCAACACACTCTGTGCGTCGACGACCCCGCTGCGTACCGCGTGCGCGATCCGGTGGGTGATCGCCCTGGTCTTGCCCGTGCCCGCGCCCGCGAGCACGCACACGGGCCCACGCACGGCCTCAGCGACCGCGCGCTGCTCCGGATCCAGGCCCGTCAGGACGTCGTCCACATTCGTCACCCGTTCATCTTCCCAGTACTGGCGACCTAGGACCTTATTCTGGCAACATGCGGGCCGGGTTATGTTCTTCGTCAACGAGATGCAAAGAACTGGTCTCTTCCCCCACAATGGGGCCGACCATCTGCATGGGGGAAAGGAAGGCCGTGCGAACTGCGGTTTACGTGGGCGCGCTCGCGCTCGCTGCCGTTGCGCTCACACCCGTCGCCGCGACCGCGACGACAAAGGAGCCCACACCCTCCCCTACGGTGAGCAACCCGGTTAACTCCGACGGCATCGGCGGCCTCAGCACGGAGACGGTCGCGTACGGCAGCCACCGGCACCAGCAGATGGACGTCTGGTGGACCCCGGACGGCATGGAGCGGCCCGGCGTCTTCCTCATCCACGGCGGTTGGTGGTCGAGCGGCGACAAGAAGTACATGAAGGAGATCACCCGCAGCTACGCCGAGCTCGGCTACACGGTCTTCAACCTCAACTACCGCCTGTCCGGCGACGCCGCCTGGCCCGCGCAGCGCACCGACGCGCTGGCGGCGATCGCCGCGGCGCGCAAGCACGCCGACCGGTGGGCGTTCGACCCGAACAACTATGTGCTCGTCGGCTTCTCCGCGGGCGGCCACATCGCCGCGGCCGTCGGCACGTACGGCGACGGCATCGGCGGGCTCAAGGGCGTGGTCGGCCTGTCGCCGATCATCTCGCCGCTGCGGGCCTACTCCGACGGCGAGAACACCACCGACCCCAGCAAGCGCAAGCTCCGCGAGTCCGCGATCCGCCTGGCCGGCGGCTGCGCGCCCAAGGGCAAGTGCTCGCGCGTCTGGGCCAGCATGGAGGTGGCCTGGCACGCCAGCCGGCGCGACGCGCCGATGTTGTCCATCCACTCGCAGGACGAATTCGTGCCGCCGGTGCAGAGCATGTTGCTCAAGCAGATGCTCGGCCAGGTGGGCGTGCCGGTGACGGTGATCACCCAGCCGGGGGTCAACCACAGCGCGCCCCTCTACCGCGAGCCCGGCGTGGCCGAGCGTGTACAGGCGTGGATCACCGAACGCATCGGCTGAGCCCCCAAGGAGCCCGAGGATTAACCGGGCACTTCGCGTTGTTGCACGGAGCGTCTGTTTCCTGACCTTGGAGGGATGTCCCAACATGGCGCTCACCGTCTACAGCACCACCTGGTGCGGCCCATGCAAGCGGCTCAAGGCCCAGCTGACCCGTGAGGGCATCAGCTTCCGCGAGGTCGACATCGAGCGTGACCCGTCGGCGGCCGAGTTCGTGATGAGCGTCAACAACGGCAACCAGGTCGTGCCCACCGTGGTGATCGAAACCTCGAACGGGCGCGTCGTACGGACGAACCCCTCCGCCCTCGAGGTCAAGGCCCTCCTCGAAGCGGCCTGATCGCCGCCGACATCAGGTCCGCTCGAAGCGGCCCGATCGCCGCCGTTCCAGCCTGGTACGGCGGCGGGCTCGGCGGCGTACCAGGTCTAGTCGTAGGCCAGCTCGCCGCCGTACCAGGTCTCGATGAGGCGGCGGGCGATCGACACGGGCGGTGGCAGGCGCAGCTCGCCTGACTCCAGCGCCGCCACCAGCTCCGCACGCGAGTACCAGCGTGCCTCGGCGATCTCCTCCGCGTCCGGCGTGAGCGTCGTCGATGTCGCCTCGGCGAAGAAGCCGAGCATGAGGCTGCGCGGGAACGGCCAGGGCTGGCTGCCGAGGTAGCGGGGGTTGACGACGGTGACGCCGACCTCCTCCGCGACCTCGCGTACGACGGCGTGTTCCAGCGACTCCCCCGGCTCGACGAACCCCGCCAGGATCGACAACCGGCCCTTCGGCCACTGCGGGCCGCGGGCGAGCAGGCAGCGGTCGGTCGCGTCGCGGATCAGCATGATCACGGCGGGGTCGACGCGCGGGAAGTGCTGGCTGCCGTCCTCCGGACAGACCCGGATGTGGCCGCCGGCCTGGATGGCGGTGCGGGCGCCGCAGCGCGGGCAGTATTCGTGCGTCGTGTGCCAGGCCTCCAGCGCCACGGCGTAGACCAGCAACCCCGCGTCACGGTCGCCGAGCAGGCCTCCGACCTGGCGCAACCCGGCCGCCACCGGCTGGCCCTCGGGGGCCTCGTGCAGCTTCATCGGGATCATCACGCGCCCGTTGAGCTCACCCCTGGGCATGCCGGGCAGCGGCGCGGCCACCGCGAAATAGCTGACTCCGTCCTCCACCCCCAGCAGGTAACGCTGTCCCTGCGGCGCGTCCGCGGGGCCGAACAGCACCGCGCTCACCTCGTCACCGATCCGCCGCACTAGCGTGTGACCGTCGTCGATCACCAGCACCCTGGTCGTAGGGTCGGACCACGCCTGCTCCAGCCACCGCCCGTCGGCACGCAGCGCCGCGGATCTGTCTATGGTGCCCCGCGCCAGAAGCAGGGGTCCGATGAGTTGCTCTTCCGCGGTCGTCTCCACTGGCCGCCCCCTCCCAAATACCATGTCATCCTATGACCTCGCGATTAGCCCCTGATGAGGGAATCAGGGCCCGGAGCGATCTCGGTACGGCTAGGATCATCCAGTTAGGTTAGCCTTACCTGATTCACCGGGGGTGCCTTCGCGTTGCGGCTCTACCTGACCGCGCTCAAGCCGACCGACTCCGTCACGGACGGCTTCCTGCCCGCGGCCCGCGCACTGGGCTGCGAGGTGACGATCCTCACCGATCGGCCGGAGCAACATCCGGACGCGGTGGCGTGCGACGTACGCGACCCGCGTGCCCTGATCGACACGGTCGAGCAGCTCGGCAGGCCCGACGCGATCTTCTCCAACTCCGACCACCTGCAGGTGGAGACCGCGCTGGCCGCGGCCTACTTCGGGCTGCCCGGCAAGGACTGGCGGGCCTGTGTGGCCGCCAAGAACAAGTTCCTGATGCGTCGCAAACTCCTCGAGGCGGGTGTGGAGCGGGTCAGGTCGGTACGGCTCGCGCCCGGCGACCCGGTGCCCGGCGACCTGCCCTATCCGGTCGTGCTGAAACCCCGGGAAGGTGTGGCCAGCGAGGACGTCATACTCGTCGAGCGGGACCTGGCCGGGGCGGTGGCCGCGGTCAGGAGGCGGCGGCCGGGTGCGGCGCTGGTCGTGGAGGAGTACCTCGAAGGGCCGCTGCGGACGCTCGAGACGCTGGGCGACGGGGACGGGGACGGGGACGAGCTGCGGG
>NZ_VCKY01000331.1 GCF_005889735.1 Nonomuraea turkmeniaca | reverse complement strand
GGCCGGCGCGGGGGCGGGCTCCGGCTCGGGCTCGGGCTCCGGAGCAGGCGCCTGAGCGGGGGCCGCCGCCTCCGGAGCCGGCGCGGCCGCGCCGGGCTGGGCGTTCTCGTCGATGACGGCGAGCTCGGCCCCGACCTCGACCGTCTCGTCCTCGGCCACGACGATCTTGGTGAGCACACCCGCGGACGGCGACGGGATCTCGGTGTCGACCTTGTCGGTCGACACTTCGAGGAGCGGCTCGTCAGCCTCGACGCGCTCGCCCTCCTTCTTCAGCCAACGGGTTACGGTGCCCTCGGTCACGCTCTCGCCGAGCTGGGGCATCTGTACGGAGACCGGCATCGTTATTCTTCTCTCGCGTTCTGATCTCGAGGGCTTGGACTAGTTGTGTACGTGCAACGGCTTGCCGGCCAGGGCCAGCATCGCCTCACCCATGGCCTCGGACTGGGTCGGGTGTGCGTGGATGAGCTGGGCGACCTCTGTGGGCAGCGCCTCCCAGTTGTAGATCAGCTGGCCCTCCGTGACGAGCTCGCCGATGCGCCGGCCCACCATGTGGACACCGACGACGCGGCCGCCCTTCTCGGCGATGACCTTCACCGCACCAGAGGTGCCGAGGATCTGGCTCTTGGGGTTTCCGGCGAGGTCGTAGACCTGTTCGACGATCTCGATGCCGCGCTCGGCCGCCTGCTTCGAGGTGAGCCCCACCGAGGCGACCTCAGGGTCGGAGTAGGTGATGCGCGGCACGCCCGCGTAGTCGATGGCCGGCGGGTTGAGCCCGGCGATGTGCTCGGCGACCAGGATCCCCTCAGCGAACCCGGCGTGGGCCAGCTGCAGGGTCGGGATCAGGTCGCCGATGGCGTAGATCCCCGGCACGGAGGTGCGGCAGTGCTCGTCGACCACGACGGCACCGCGCTCTACGGCGATGCCCTGCTCCTCGAAGCCCATGCCCGAGGAGACCGCGCCCCGGCCGACCGCCACCAGCAGCAGCTCGGCGTCGAGGGTCTTGCCGCTGGCCAGGGTGACGACGACGCCCGTCTCGGTGGTCTTGGCGCTGTCGAAGAAGACGCCCAGCTCGTATTTGATGCCGCGGCGGCGGAAGGCCCGCTCGAGCAGCTTGGAGCTGGACTCCTCCTCGGTCGGCAGCAGGTGCGGCAGCGCCTCGACGATCGTGACCTCGGCGCCGAACGAGCGGTAGACGCTGGCCAGCTCGACACCGATCACGCCGCCGCCCAGCACGATCACCGAGGTGGGGACGCGGTCCATCTTCAAGGTGTGCTCGCTGGTGATGACGCGCTCGCCGTCGATCTCCAGGCCGGGCAGCGACTTGGGCGCCGAGCCGGTGGCCAGCACGATGTTGCGGCCCTCGTAGACGTCCTGGCCCACCTGGACCCTGTTGGCGCCGACCAGCCGGCCCTCGCCCTCGACGATCGTCACGCCCGCGCCCTTGAGCAGGCCCTGCACGCCCTTCCAGGCACGCGTGACGATCTTGTCCTTGAACGCGTGCACGCCCTGCACGTCGATGCCGTCGAAGCGGGCCTTGACGCCGAACGCCTCGCTCTCGCGGGTCTCGTCGGCGACCTCGGCCGAGTGCAGCAGAGCCTTCGTGGGGATGCATCCCCTGTGGAGGCAGGTGCCGCCGATCTTGTCCTTTTCGATCAGAGCGACCGACTTGCCCAGCTCAGCCGCCCGAAGCGCGCAGGCGTAACCGCCGCTGCCGCCCCCTAGGACGACGATGTCATAGGCCACAGGAAGGCTCCTTGTCGGGGTGTTCGTGATGCCGCCATCTTTTCATTTGTTTCAGATGCTCGCGTGCCGCTCGGCGAGTCCGATGAGGGTGCGGGTGATGGCGCCCGTCCCGCCCTTCGGCGTGTAGCCGTACGGTTCGCCCTTGTTGAAGGCGGGCCCGGCCATGTCGATGTGAGCCCAGCGCACCCCATCGGGCACGAACTCCTTCAGGAAGATGCCCGCCGCCAGCATGCCGCCCCACCGCTCGGGATGGAGGTTGGCGATGTCGGCGATCGGAGAGTCCAAACCCTTGCGCAGCTCCTCCGGCAGCGGCATGCCCCAGGCGCCCTCGCCGGCCGCGCCCGCGGCCTCGACGACCAGCTCCCTGAGCGCGTCGTCGTTGGCCATGACGCCGGAGATGCGCCAGCCGAGCGAGACGATCTGTGCGCCGGTCAGCGTGGCCACGTCGACGATCACGTCGGGGTTGTCCTCGGCGGCCCGGGCGATGCCGTCCATGAGCACCAGCCTGCCCTCGGCGTCGGTGTCGAGCACCTCGACCGTCTTGCCGCTGTAGCTGTGGATGACGTCGGAGGGGCGCTGCGCGGTGCCGCTCGGCAGGTTTTCCGCCAGGCACAGGTAGCCGACGGCGTTGACCGGCAGGCCGAGCCTGGCGATGCCGATCATGGCGCCGAGCACCGCGCCCGCGCCGCCCATGTCCGACTTCATCCAGTCCATCGCGTTGGACGGCTTGAGCGACAGGCCACCCGAGTCGAACGTGATGCCCTTGCCCACGAAGGCGAGCGTCTTGCCGGCCTCCGGGTGGCCGTAGGAGAGGCGGACCAGGCGCGGCGGGTTGGCCGAGCCCTGGCCGACGCCGACGAGGCCGCCGTAGCCGCCGTCCTTGAGCTGCTTGTCGTCGAGCACCTCGACGCTGAGCCCGGCCTTGCCGCCTGTCTGTTCGGCGACCTCGGCGAACTTGGCCGGCCACAGGTCCGAAGGCGGCATGTTGACCAGGTCGCGGACCAGCGCGACGGACTCGGCCAGCACGCCCGCGCGCCTGGCGACGTCCTCGGGCTGCCCGGAGATCACGGTCAGCTCGGCCACCGGCGCCTTCTGCTCGCCGTTCGTGCGGTAACGGGAGAAGGAGTAGGCGCCGAGCAGGCCGCCGAGCGCGACCGCCTCGGCCTCCTCGGGGGAGCCCGCGGGCAGGGCGAGCGCGGCGCGCGGGGTGCCCGCGAGGGACCGCACGGCCGCGCCGGCGGCGCGGCGCAGGCCTTCGGCGTCGTAGGAGTCGCCGAGCCCGACCGCGACCAGCAGCGGGGCGGCGATGGCGCCGAACGTGGGCAGCTTGGCCAGCTCCCCGGCCTTCCCGGAGAAGGCGACAGCGCCGAGCGAGGCGGCCAGCTTGCCGCCGAAGGCCGCGTCCAGGGACGCGGCGCCCGTGGCGGGCTTGGGGCCTTCCGCGCTCGACATGAAGCCGACGATCAACGCGTCGGTGTCCAGGGAGACGGGATCTGCTGAGTTCAGCCGCACAGTGGTCACGTAAACCGATGCTATCCAGGGTTTCTGCGTACTCACAAACAGGGGTTCATCCTACAAATCCTCGGTGGCGTTTTCCAAGACATGGTGCTAGTGTCATTAGCACCATGCTGCTGACGCTCGATCTCAACGACGCGCGGCCCCTGCACGAGCAGGTGGCCGGCGCGATCCGGCGCGCCATCGGGGACGGCTCCTACGCGCCGGGAGACCGCCTGCCGCCCGCCCGCGACCTGGCCCAGGCGCTCGGCATCAACCCCAACACCGTGCTCCGGGCGCTGCGCGACCTGCGCGACGAAGGACTGCTGGAGTTCAGGCGCGGACGCGGCGTCAGCGTCGCAGGCCTGGCCGGCGGCCGCGCCCTGCTCGTGCAGCGGGCGCGCGAGCTGTTGGAGGAGGCCAGGAAGCACGGCTACGGCCGCGACGACCTCATCGCCATCTTGGAGGAGCTGCCATGACCGCTCGAGTAGCCGCCGCCGCGTGGGGACTGCTCGTCCTCGCCGGGCAGATCCTGCTGCCCCTGTCCGTGCGGGACCGGCTGCCTGACCCGCTGGCCACGCACTGGGGGCCGGGTGACCGGCCCGACGGCTCGATGCCGTTCACCGTGTACGTGGTGATGGTGGTGCTGGTCTGGGCGGTGCCGTGGCTCGGCCTGGTCGTGGCGCGGGCGCGCGCCTTGACCCACAGGCAGGGCCGGATGTTCTGGTGGGGCGTGTTGTTCGCTACGGGCGTGTTCGCGTTCGGCATGAACGTCACCACCGTGCTGGCCAACCTGGGCGCGCCGGACTGGCGCGCGGCGCGGCTGCCGGGCTGGGCCGTCCTCGCGGTCATCGGCGTCGCGCTGGCCGCCGCCGTGGCCGCCGGCTATCTGGGCAGGGGAGCGCCCGACGAGCCCGTGCCCGCCGGCACGCGGCCGCCGCTGCTGCGGCTCAGGGCGGGGCAGCGGACCGTCTGGGTCGGTCACGTCGCCAATCCCTGGCTGACCCTGTTCAACGCCGTCATGGCGGCCGGGCTGGCCGTGCTGGCGGTGTTCTCCCTCGCGGGCGTCGTGCCGGGTAAACCGGCGGCCCTGATCCTGCCCGTGCTCGTCCTCGTGCTGGCAGTCGGGGTCCTGATCTCGTCGGTGTCCGTACGGGCCGGGGACGACCGGGTCGTCATCCAGTTCGGGCCATTGGGCTGGCCGGCGCGCAGGATCCCGCTCTCCAAGATCGAGTCGGCCTGGGCGGAGGTCCGCCATCCGAGCCGAGTCGGCGGATGGGGCATACGCGGCCTGCCAGGAGGTGTCACCATCATGCTGCGCGGCGGCGAATGCCTGGTGCTCGGCTACCGTAGCGGCGGGCAGCTGGCGATCAGCATCGACGACGCCGCGCGCGGCGCCTCCCTCATCAACGCCCTCATCAACGAGCGAGTGGAATCATGAAAAGACCTCTGCTCATCTTCATCGTCCTGGCCTTCGGGCTGTCCTGGGCGGCGGTGCTGCCCATCTGGTTCGCCGGCGGGCTCGCGTCGCCGCTGCTGGCCGGGCTGGCCACGCTGATGATGTTCACGCCCACGGTGGGAGTGCTCGGGGTGTGGGCGGTCTCGCGCACGCCGTTCAAGGAGTGGGCCAGGCAGACCGGCCTGACGCTCGGCGAGCGCAAGGGCCGCACGGGTGCGATGGTGCTCGCCGCCTGGTTCGGCGTCCCCCTGCTGGTGTTCCTCGCGATGGGGCTCAGCGCCGCGGTCGGGCTGGTCTCGCTGGACCTCGGCGGGCTCAGCCTGCTCAGGGCGGCGCTGGAGGGGCGCGGCGCGCAGGTGCCCGCCGACCTCGGCTCGGTGGCCGCGATCCAGGTCGTGCTGGCGGTGCTCGCCGGTCCCGCGCTGAACGCGATCCCGGCGCTGGGGGAGGAGTGGGGCTGGCGCGGCTGGCTGCTGCCCCGGCTCGTGTCCAAGAACGGCGTCTTCGCCGGGCTGCTGCTCTCCGGCGCCGTGTGGGGCCTCTGGCACGCGCCGCTCACGCTGCTCGGCTACAACTATCCGCGGCTCGGGTCGTGGGCGGCGCTGTTCTTCATCGGGTTCTGCGTGCTGGCGGGGGTGCTGCTCGGGTGGTTGCGGCTGCGGACAGGGAGCGTGTGGCCCGCCGTCGTGGCGCACGGCTCGCTCAACGCGGTGGCCCCGGCTGCCATCCTGCTCGGCGACGCCGCCGCCCCGCCGAACGAGGTGCTGACCGGGGTGACCGGGTTGGTGGGGTGGGTCCTGCTCGCAGTGGTCGGTGCGGCCCTGCTCCGCTTTTTCCCTGTACGCCCTCCGCAGCCGGTCGCCGAGCCCGCCGCCTGACCGAGCCCGCCGCCTGACCGAGCCCGTTCGGCCGTGGCCTGTCAGCCGAGGAGCGCGCAGGCCACCAGCGTGGCGGCCGTGGCCGTCTCCACCAGGGCGCCGAGGACGTCGCCGGTGATGCCGCCGAGGCGCCTCGTGGTGCGCCGCAGGAGCAGCAGGGCGGCCGCGAGCCCGGTCAGCAGGCCCAGCGGCAGCGCGAGGAAGGCGGGCAGTCCCAGCCCGGCCTTGCCCGGCGGCAGCGAGGACGAGGACGCCATGCCACCGAGCGCCGGCGGCTCGTCGATCTCGATCGGCTCGACGTAGATGGCGGCGTCACCGTACCTCAGGCCGGGAGGAAGGTCCCGAGCGTCCGACCCGGCGTACCACGCGGCCGCCTCTCGGGCCAGGGCCGCCGGTCCGCCGTCCCAGACGCGGCAGTCGGCGGACAGGCCGAAGGCGGCCGAGGCGAGCAGCGCGGCGAGGGTGACGAGCCAGGGCGCGGAAGGGCGTACCGTGCCGGCGACCGTCGCCCCAAGGCCGTCCGTCCGGGCGGCGGGGACGCTCGCGCGGCAGGCCCACGTCAGGGCCAGCCGCCCGGCCACGCAGGCCGTGACCAGAGCCGCGAACCCGGCCTCCGCCAGCGCCGCCACCTGGACGAGCAGCGTGAACACCAGAGCCATCACACCGAACGGCCCGATGTCCGACTTTTTCATGATGTCGAGCGCCTGATCGGCGGGCTTGCCGCTGCCCAGCCCGTCGGCCAGATCGGCCAGCCCGTCGAGGTGCAGGCCCCGGGTCAGCACGGCCAGCAGCCCGATCGCCAGTGCCGCCCCCAGCAACGCGGGCGCGGGCAGGCCCAGGGGAAGCCCGGCGACCGCGCCGAGCGTCAGCCCGACGAGGGGCGCCAGCGTCATCGCCCGCCCCGCGACCTCCCGGTCCGCGCGTTCGACCCGTACGGGGAAGACGCTGAGCGTCCCCACCGCGAACCGCAACCCGTGCATCAGCCGCATATCCGACGATCGTAGGGCCACTAGTGTGGCGGGATGCACGTGGTTGAACTCGAAGGCGTAGGTGTCCGGGTTGTCGGCAAGTCGCTGCTGGACGCGGTCGATTGGCAGGTGGACTACGGCGATCACTGGGTGATCCTCGGCCCCAACGGCGCGGGCAAGACGACGCTCCTGTCGCTGGCGGGGGCCGTACGGCATCCCAGCGAGGGCATGGTCAAGGTGCTCGGTCACCGGCTCGGGCGGGTCGACGTGCGGGAGCTGCGCCGCCACATCGGCCTGGTCGCCTCCAGCCAGCGGCTCATCGACGAGGAGCTCATGGAAGAGGAAGGCGCGACCGCGCACACCGTGGTGCTCACCGGGCACACGGGGACGAGCGTTCCGCTGTGGGACAAGTACGGCGACGGCGAGCGGGACCGGGCCCACCGCCTCCTGGCCGACTTGGGGTGCAAGGACCTGGCGGACCGGCCGTTCCGGGTGTGCTCGCAGGGCGAGCGGGCCAGGATCCGCGTCGCCAGGGCGCTCATGGCGGACCCGGCGGTGCTGCTGCTCGACGAGCCGTTCGCGGGGCTGGACCTGCCGGCGCGCGAAGACCTCATCACCGCGGTCGAGGACCTGGCGGCGACCAGGCCGGTACTCACCACCGTGACGGTGACGCACCACCTGGAGGAGGTGCCGGCGACGACCACGCACGCCATGCTCATGCGCGACGCCCGGGTGCTGGCCGCCGGGCCGATCACGGACGTGCTCACCCCGGCCAACCTCTCCGACTGCTTCGGCCGCCCCCTGAACGTGGACCGGCTCGACGGCCGCTGGTACGCCCGCGCCGTCCGCCCGTAACGGCGCTTCTGACCGGCCCGGCGGTCACAGCTCCAGGAGCCGTCCCGCGACCAGCAGCGCCACGTACTCGGACTCGGCGGCGAGGCGCTCGTTGAGCCGGCCGAGCGTGTCCCTGAACAGGCGCCCGCTGGCCGTCGCGGGCACCACCCCCAGCCCCACCTCGTCGGAGACCGCCACGATCGGCTCAGGCGCCTGCCGCCACGCAGCCACCAGCTCGTCGCACCGGACCTCGACCGGCGCGCGGTCGCCCTCCCATGCGCCATGTTCGTCGAACACCGCCGCCAGCCAGGTACCCAGCCCGTCGATCAGCAGCGGTGTGGTGGCGTTCGCGATCGTGGTGGCCAGGTCGGTGGTCTCGACGGTGTCCCAGTGCGCGGGCCGCCGTGACCGGTGCGCCCGCACCCGCGCGGCCCACTCGCCGTCGCCCGCCCCGCTGGGCCCGGTCGCCACGTAGGTCACGTAGGGCTCCGTGGCCAGCCGCGACTCGGCCTCCGCCGACTTCCCCGACCGCGCCCCGCCCAGCAGCAGCGCCCGCCGCACCGGCCCGTCCTGGGCCTTCGGCGGCGTTGCGTCAGGGACCTCCAGGGTCGTTCCATCCGGCAGGGCCACCGCGCCCCACAACCGCAGCCGCCTGTCCAGGTCCTCCGGCCGGACCCGATGATCCAGCCCGATCGCCACCACCCGCGTCGCCTCGTCCACGAGCCCGGCCCGCCTGAGCTCGCCGAGCCGCTCCGGCCGGTCCAGCACGTCGATCAGCACCACGCCGTACCGCGCGGGCACGGCCGCGGCCAGGCCTGGCGGCAGCTCCCGGCCCGGTGGCACGCACAGCAGCGCCGCGCCGTCCGGGCCGACCAGTCCGAGGCCGCCGGCGCAGACCCGGTACCCGTGCGGCACCTCGGCGAACGGAAACCGGACCGTGCCGTCCACGACCAGCTCGAACGGGCGGCGATGCCCCGGCGGCAGCCCGGCGCAGGAGACGCACCGGCAGCCGGGCTCGGGGCGGCCCGAGCCGCCCGCCGTACCGGAGAGAAAGACCTTCACCGCGCCGAGCGTACAGAGGGCTCCAGAATCCGGACCGTCCGGCTACCGGCCCGCCGGGACGGAGGGCTTGGCACGGCGGCGGGTGGCGACGACGGCGCCGCCGGCGATCAGGGCGAGGACGCCCGCACCACCCGCGATCAGCCCGACCGGGAGCCCGCCCCCGCCGTCCGGGGCAGGGGCGGCGGAGGCCAGCTGGGTGCCGTCCTTCTCCTTGGCCGGATAGTCGTTGACGGCCACGACGTCGCCCTGGCCGTTCACCCGCACCTTGGCCGCCGTGGCAAGGAGTTGCGCCGCGGTGGCGTCCTTGGCCCCGGCCACGCACTTGAGCGTCCCCTGGGCGGGCGGCTGGTCTCCGGGGTAGGCGTCGGTGTCGCCGTCGCCGAAGTCCACCACCACCGCCACCCGCTTGTGCCCGGACGCCGCCGGATCCTTGCCGCACACGGTCTCGAACGCCGGCAGGTCCCCGCCGGGAGACTCGCTCGCCGCTCCGTCCGGCGCCGCGGAGAAACGCCAGCCGATGACCGAGCCGTCCGCCGGCGTATCCCCGGCCGCGGTCGCCAGCCAGGCCGTGCCGTCGCTCTGCCAGACGCTCCACAACCGCGTGGCATGGGGGTCGGCCGCGCCGGGCAGGGGGCCGTGAGGATCGATCGAGGGCGCGGCGAGGGCGGACAAGGCCGAGGGTGCGGCGAGGGCGGAGGAGGGGAGGGAGAGGAAGGCGGCCGCCCCGAGGGCGGCTCCTGCCGCAACACGGTACGCGCGCAGCATCGATTGACCTCCAAGCTCGGGAGTAGGGTTCCAGTGCCGTCGGAAGGTGCGCCGGCGAACCCGCGGAAAAGGAGCGTATGGCATGACATGGCGGTGGCGTTATGAAAATGCAAATGGTGGTGAGGTAACGGACCGCCCTTTGCCGCGAGAGGTTTTTCCGAGCCAGGCGGACGCGGAGTCCTGGCTCGGCGAGAACTGGCGTGAGCTGCTCGAATTTGGTGTCGAGCAGGTTGCGCTGCTGGATGAGGACCGCGTCGAATACGCGGGATTGTCATTGCGCCAGGAGTGAATTCCGGATAAATAGAAAACCCCTTGAGCACTGTTGTGGCT
>NZ_VCKY01000330.1 GCF_005889735.1 Nonomuraea turkmeniaca | reverse complement strand
CGCCGCCGGAGTCGACGAACTGCCATTGTTGCTGGTTGCCGTTGTTGCGGGTCCATTGGGTGATGCGGGCGCCGTCGTTGGTGGCGAGGTTGTAGACGTCCAGGGCCTTGCCGCTGTTGCGGTTGAGGAGGATGTACCAGGCGTTGGTGTCGACGGTGGCCGCGTTGGCGGTCTGCGTCTGAAGGGCGACGAACAGGCTCGCCAGTAAGGTGGCCACCGTCGCGAGGACGGCCAGGGATCTGGATTTCATGAGGTTCTCCGATTCCTCTGTCGATGTGTCGGGTCAGGGGGTGGTGAGATCGAAGCGGTGTACGGTGACCGCGCCGCCGAGGGACTGGGTGGCGTAGTTGAAGATCCCGAAGCGGTAGCCCATGAAGAACTGCCAGGCGTTGTTCAAGGTGAAGGCCGGGCCGAGGCTCGTGAAGGTGCTGCCGTCGGTGCTGTAGGAGAAGCGGGCCTGGCGTCCTGAGCCGGGCCGGATATCGGCGTTGACCCGCAGCCAGATCCGGCCGCCGGAGATGTTCGCGCTGGCCGCCTCGGTGCCGGTGCCAGTGGTCTGCCAGGAGCTGTTCATGGTCAGGCCGTTGGTCATCACGACCCGGTTGACGCCGTTGTCGCGTTTGACGCCGATCCAGGCCGACTGGTCGCGCAGCATGGCCAGCCCGGCGCGGTCGCCGTTGGCCATCTGCGCGTAGTCGAGTTCGATCGTGGCCGTCGAGGAGGGGCCCTGGATGCGGTGGGTCAGCGTGTTCCGGGCGTTGTAGAGGTCGCCGGTGACGGTCGCGGTCTGCAGGCGCAGGCCGTTGCCGGTGGAGTAGCGGGTGGTGTCGGGGTTGTGGTTCCACTCCCAGCGGTGGCCGAGGCTGGCCGAGGTGAAGGTGTCGGGGCCGATCATGGATGCCACGGTTCGGCTGGTCTGGATGTTCGGCTTGGGGTAGGTGACGCCCCAGGCGCCGTTCACGGTCTGCACGGTCGGCCAGTCGCCGGTCCAGGTGATCGGTGCGAGTGCGGGGACGCGGCCGCCGGGGTAGGCGTCGACGAACGACATGTAGTACCAGGCGCCGTTCTGGGTCTGGACGAGGCCGCCCTGGTGGGGGACGCCGCCGCCGGTGATGGGGCCGGGCATGTCGAGCAGGACCTGGCGCATCTCGTACGGGCCCCAGGGGGAGGTGGAGCGCAGCACGTACTGGCCGTTGGCGGGGCGGGTCAGCCAGATGTAGTAGTAGCCGTTCCGCTTGTAGAAGCGGGCGCCCTCCAGGGTGCCGACGCTGCTCGGGGTCTGGAACACCTGCTGGGCGCGTACCTGGCTGAGCCCGTCGGCCGAGAGCTGGGCGACGCTGATGGTGCCGTTGCCGTAGGCGACGTACATGGTGTCGTCGGTGTCGATCAGCAGGCCGGCGTCGTAGTAGCAGTTGTTGATCTGCGAGCGTTTGGTCCAGGTGCCGTCCACGGCGGAGGCGGTGTAGACGTAGGTCCGGTTGAACTCGACGCAGCCGATCCAGTAGTAGGTGCTGTTGCTGGGCCGGTAGTTCAGGGTCGAGGCCCAGATGCCCTTCACGTATGCCCGGCCGCCGTTGAGGTCGTAGGCGGCCGAGTTGAAGTCGAGCCTCGGGACCGAATGGCCGGCATACTCCCAGTCGACCAGGTTGTAGGAGCGCAGGATCGGCGCGCCAGGCGAGTAGTGCATCGTCGAGGCCGAGTAGTAGTAGGCGTCACCGACCCGGATGATGTCGCCGTCGGCGAAGTCCTGCCAGACGACCGGGTTGGTGTAGGTGCCGCCCGGGTTCGGGTCGCTGCCGATCGGGACGAGTTGCCATTGCTGGTTGGCGCCGCCCCAGTCGTCGTACTGGACGATGTTGGCGCCGTCGGCGGTGGAGGCGCCCTGGACCTCCAGGGCCTTGTTGCTGTGGCGCGAGATGAACCTCACATGGCCGTCCGAGCTGTCGGCCAGCCGCCACTGCTGGTTGGTGCCGTTGTGGTCCGCCCATTGCACGATCGCGCCGCCGTTGGCGGTGGAGAAGTTGGAGACGTCCAGGACCTTGCCGGAGTGGCGGGACTTGATGCGGTAGTAGCCGCCGCCGGAGTCGACGAACTGCCATTGTTGCTGGTTGCCGTTGTTGCGGGTCCATTGGGTGATGCGGCCGCCGTCGGCGGTGGACAGGTTGTAGACGTCCAGGGCCTTGCCGCTGTTGCGGTTGACCAGCACGTACCACGCGTTGGTGTCGACCGTCGCGGCCGATACCTGGGGCGTGAGGAACACGCCCACGAGAAGAAGTGACGAGAGAACCGCGAGCAGGCGCCTCACAGGAACCTCCAGAGGTTGTTGTTCGAGCCGTTGTCGTCGGTGAGCACGATCTGCGCGCCCTGGGACGTGCCGCCGAGGCCGAGTGCCCGACCGCCGGGGCCGGTCTGTAACCCGTTGACGCTCCTCACGGCCGCCGCCGTATGCGCCGGTGGGATCACCTCGGGCGAGGTCACCGAGGCGATGGCGGCGGCGCACAAGTCTCTGCACAGGCTTGATTCCCGCACGTGGTCACACCCCGTGGCCTGGGGATTCGTGCGAGAGGCCGGCCGCCGGCGGGTGCGGCAGGAAGGTGGCATGCCGAATCAGCGGGGCCCTGCGGACCTTACGCCGAGGGGCGACCGCCTGACCGCTCCTGATCTTGGACGGCCGGCCCGGAGGCCGGTGTCCACCGAGCCACCGACCGGGATGGAACCGCTGCCGCCTCGGCTTGCCGGCGAGCGGGCGAGCGGTCTGTGGTGCGCGGTTGCCGGGGACGAGGGGGGACATCCAGGGCTCCTTGCCTAGATCGAAGATGGCGGCCGGCCGTTGTTAGCGCTAACATTCGATCTTGCACAGCTGCATTGCCAATTCGGTGTGTACGTTGTCGCGGAGTACATCCGACGGTCCGGCCTGGCGTCAACGAGGGGCGACCGTTGCCGGCCCAGGCGTCGCTGTCGGAACGCTCCCCAGCCTGGAGTTTCGTCCGGGAGGAGATCCCGTCGCATCGTCCGTGGATGTGAAAGTTTCACAGAAGCTACCAGGATGCAACAGGGTAATTTGAGGCGCGTTAGGAGTTAACTTGCTGCCTCTGTGTCGTGGTCATGCCGGTGTGGTGGGGTCCCAAGGGGCGCCGACCCTTGACCCGGTTGGCCGAATCGGCAGGAGTATCGACCGCGATGGTCCCAAGGTTGCGGACTCAGCCGCGCCCCTGCGCGAGGCGGGTGCCACGCCGAACCATGCTGAGCAGGCCAGGATTGGTCTGATCTTGATTAAGTTTCTTTCCGTGAACGGTTGACAAGTCGCAGCAAGGCCTTTTGCGTTCCTGCAGGAGATGTTAATGCGAACAACCGGCGCCCGATAGTTTCCGGCTGCCATGTCCTGAGTGGATGATCTTCAGTACGCGCTGGTCCTGGCAGGAGCCTCTCAACAGGCAACCCGAGGTCGTGCACCGGTAGTCGGAGACCTACGAGAGCCGGGTGGGTCGGCCCGGATCGAGCTCGTTTTCCGCGACGTTCGGCAGCCCTCAGAGGAGGACGCGCGTTGACGGCCCCGGCAAGCCGATCGCCCATCAAGCAACTTGTTGTGAAGTAGCGTGATGCACGCCGCGGGGAACATTCATCGCAGCGGGCGAGCGATATCGTCTCCCCGTGACCGACCGCGAGATCTCCCCGGCCGCCCCGCCCGACTCCCCGACGCCGCGGGTGAGCTATCTGGTGTTCCGGCTGGAGCGCTATATCCGAGGCCGCCTGGACGAGGCCCTCGCCCGGCACGGCGTCACGACCACCGAGTACATGGCGCTGAGCGAACTGCGACTGCGCGACGGACCGTCCTCGGCGGATCTGGCACGCATCGCTTTCGTCACGCCGCAGGCGATGAGCCTCGTCATCCGCGACCTCGAGCGACGCGGTCTGATCCGTCGAGACCCGGAGCCCGGCGGGGGCCGCGTGCTGCGTGCCCGCCTTACCCGCGAGGGCCGGTCCGCCTTGCGGCGCTGCGACCGTTCCGTCGACGAGATCGAGGCGCTCATGTTCGCCGAGGCCGACGACAGCGAGCGCAAGACGCTGGCGGAGAGCCTTTCGGCGTGCGCCCGCGCCCTGCACCCCTGACCTGCGCCCCTGATTCGCTGAGGAACGATGGTGAGTGGCTTGCGCGGACGGCGGGCCGCCGAAGCCGACCGCGCTCACGCAGGCGACGTTGCCTAAGATCCACTCGCGAGACCCATCTTGTCGACCCTGGCCTCGGCTCACGATCCTCCGGCAGCCTCTCGTCGGCATGGGCACGTTGGCCGCCGGGAACCGTGGTCGCAGCGCGCCTTAGAACCGTGACCTTGCGGCACCTTCCGGGCGGCGTGAGCGGGATAGGCTCAGCCTGTGCCCACCTACGTCGCCGTGGACCTCGGGGCCGAGAGCGGCCGGGTGCTCGCGGGGGAGTTCGACGGCGAGCGTCTCGTGGTGAGCGAGGTCCACCGCTTTCCCAATGTGCCGGTCCGCATTCTCGGCGGGCTCCACTGGGACGTCTTGCGCCTGCTGGCGGAGGCGCGTGCCGGGATCGGGCGCGTCGTCGGCGAGCGTCGGGTCGTCAGCGTGGGCGTGGACGCATGGGGCAACGACTTCGGACTGCTCGACCGCGACCAGCGGCTCCTAGCCAACCCCCGGCACCATCGCGACCCGTACACCGCCGGCCTGACCGCCCTGGTCTCCTCTCAAGAGCACTACGAGGTGACGGGCGTGCAGCCGCTGCCCATCAACACCTCGTGCCAGCTGCTCGCGCACGCCGGGTCGCCGCTGCTGGACGCCGCTGATCGGCTGGTGATGTTACCCGACCTGTTCACCCTCTGGCTGAGCGGCGAGACGCTCACCGAGCGGACGATCGCGAGCACCAGCCAGCTCCTGGACGCCCGGACCGGCCGCTGGGCCGGCGACCTCATCGCCCGGCTCGGGCTGCCGTCGCGTCTGTTCGGTGCGGACATCGTCGAGCCCGGCACGGTCGCGGGGCCGCTGCGGGACGAATCCGGCAGGCCAGGCGAGGCCGTCGTGGTCGCCGTGGCCGGTCATGACACCGCGTCGGCGGTTGCGGCGCTCCCCGTCGTCCCCGGTCTGAGCGGCTCCTCCGGCGCAGTCGGGTACGTCTCCTGCGGCACGTGGTCGCTCGTCGGTGTGGAGACGGCCGGGCCCATCACCACCCCGGAGTCCCGGCTCGCCGGGTTCACCAACGAGGGTGGCGTGCTCGGCACCGTGCGGTTCCTGCGCAATCTCAACGGTCTTTGGTTGCTCCAGGAGTGCCGCCGGGCTTGGGGGACCGCCGCTTCGTATGCCGACCTGGTCGCCGAGGCCGAGGCCGCACCCGCTTTCGGCCCGCTGATCGATCCCACCCACCTGGGCTTCCTGAAGCCGGAGGACATGCCGGCCCGAGTCGCGGCGTTCTGCCGCGCGACAGGCCAGCCGGTGCCCGAGGGCCGGGCCGCGATGGTGCGTTGCATCCTGGAGAGCCTGGCGTGCTCCTACCGCATGGTCCTGGAGCAGGCCGAGGAGCTGACCGGCCGCCCGGTGGAGGCCGTGCACCTCGTCGGCGGCGGCGCCGCCAGCGACACGCTCTGCCGGCTCACCGCGGACATCGGCGGGCGCCCCGTGCTCGCGGGGCCGGTCGAGGCGACCGGTATCGGCAACCTCCTCGTCCAGGTCATGGCCCACGGGGGCATCGGTTCCCTTGGAGAGCTGCGGGAGGTGGTCCGCCGGTCGTACCCGCCCCGGACATACCTGCCGGACACTGAGCGCGAGCCGTACGATGCGACGTATGTCCGGTTCCGCCAGCTGACCGCTATTGACAACTTCTGGAGTAAAGTAGCCTCGCAGAGGTGCCCGACCATAGATGAGTGAGCCCGGTCCCATGCTGATCGCAGAGCGGCGACGCCGCATCCTGGAGCACGTGCACGAGCACGGGTATGCCTCGTTCCGGGAGCTGGCCGGCGCGCTCGGCACCTCGGAATCCACTGTCCGGCGGGACCTGCGGTCACTGGTCGGCGAGGGCCTGCTGGACGCCACTCGGGGTGGCGTGACTCGGCCCGTCCTCCCCATGTCACCGCGTCCGGTCTCCGCGGACGCGGTGGCGGCCGAGCGCGAGGCCATCGCCGCCCACGCCGCGACGCTCGTGGAGCCCGGCACCGCCGTCCTGCTCGGTCCCGGGCGCACCACCGCGGCGCTGGCCCGTCGGCTCGCCGAGCTGCCGGCCCTCACCGTCGTCACCAACTCCACCATGGTGGTCGAGGCGCTCATGGACGCGCCCCACGTCGAAGTCGTCGCGGTGGGCGGCACGTTGCGGCGGTCCATCCACGCCTTCGTGGGGCCGATCACCGAGCAGCACCTGGCGGGTCTGCGTGGCGCGCAGACCTTCCTGTCGGGCGACGGCGTCACCCCCGAGAGGGGACTGACCACGCCCAACGTCTTCGCCGCCGCCACCGACCAGGCCCTCGCCGCGGCCGGCCGCGACGTCGTCGTCCTGGCCGACCACTCGAAGATCGGTCATGACACGATGTGCCAGACCGTGGCCACCGAGCGCATGAGCGTCCTGGTCACAGACCCGAAGGCGGATTCCGTCATGGTGGACCGGCTTGTCGGCGCGCAGGTCGACGTCCACTTGGCTGACATGAACCGATGAGTTCTGGCACGAATTGACATCTTCCTCGGGCGTATAACGAGTCGGCAACACCCCTCCTCCGCTGTTGTCGCGTATGACCAGCTAGTACGCATCCGGGGCGGTCTGCCACCCGGGGTTGTCCCGGCGACGCATATTGACACATCGATGACCGCCGTGGCTATCATCCCCTCAGCTTCCTGTCAAAACAATGCAAATCGTGGCAGGTGGTGCCCGTTCCCTCGGAAGGAGGGGTCACTTGATGCCCCGCAGAACAACGGCTGCGGCCGCTGCCGGCCTGCTGGCGCTCACGCTGAGCGCGTGCGCCAAGTCCGTCGGCGACGGCCCCGGGGACGCCGGCGCGTCCGCCCAGCAGCAGGTGGAGGCGACCACTGGAGACGCGTCGCTGTGCACTCCGGAGCGATACAACGGCGGTGTGCCCCAGCTCGATCTGAAGAACGTCACCGTGGGGTTCGCGCAGTCAGAGAAGGAGGCGAACCCGTTCCGGATCACCGAGACGCAGTCGATCAAGGATGAGGCCACGCGGCGAGGCATCAAGCTGATCACGACGAACGCGCAGTCGGACCTCAACAAGGAGATCGCCGACATCCAGGGCATGATCGCCCAAGGCGCCAAGGTCCTGATCATCTCCCCGCTCAACTCGGAAGGGCTCGACCCCGCGCTCAAGGCGGCCCAGGATGCGAAAGTCCCGATCATGACGATCGACCGGCTGCTCACCACCAAAAAGGCCTGCGTCGACTACGTCGGCTGGATCGGCTCCGACTTCGTCAAGCAGGGTGCCCGAGCCGCCGATGCGATGATCACCGCGACGGGAGACAAGGGAGAGGTCGCGATCCTGCTCGGAGCCTCGGGGGTGAACGTCACCGTCGACCGGACCAAGGGTTTCAAGGATCAGCTCGCCGCGAAGGGCTCGTCGCTGAAGGTCGTGGCCGAGCAGACCGGCGACTTCACCCGGGAGAAGGGCCGCGCGGTCACCGAGCAGCTCATCTCCGCCAACCCCGGCATCAGCGCCATCTACGCGGAGAACGACGAGATGGCCCTCGGCGCCGTCGCCGCGCTCAAGGCGGCGGGCAAGAAGCCGGGCGACGTGAAGATCGTCACGATCGACGGCACTCGTGGCGCGGTCCAGGGCATCGTCGACGGCTGGATCGCCGCAGTCATCGAGTCGAACCCACGATTCGGGCCACTGGCTTTCCAAGCGCTCGAGGACTTCTACGCCGGCAAGGGCGTACCGGCGAAGACGATCATCTCCGACAAGGAGTACACCCCTGAGAACGCCCAGGCCGAGCTGCCGAACGCCTACTAAGCCCGGGGGCGGCCCGGGCCGCCGCCCTCACGACGTCCGGGAGCGGGCACATGAATGAACCGGTGTGTGAGGCGCATGCCATCTCCAAGCGGTTCAGCGGGACCCTCGCCCTCGACCGCGTCTCGTTGCGGCTCGACGCCGGCGAGGTCCACGCGCTGGTGGGGGAGAACGGGGCGGGGAAGTCCACGCTGATCAAGGTGCTCACCGGGGTGCACAGACCGGACGGCGGCACGATCCGCCACCTCGGCCGGCCAGTGTCCTTCTCCGGGCCCGCCGACGCCCAGGAGGCCGGGATCAGCACCATCTACCAGGAGGTCGAGCTCGCCCCGCTGCTGAGCGTGGCCGACAACCTCTTCCTCGGCAGGGAGCCGATCACCCGGTTGAGGCTGCTCGACCGGTCGCGACTGCGGCGCGAGGCCACCGAGGTCCTCGCCCGGTACGGCGTGGCCGTAGACGTCCGCCGTCCGCTCGGCGAGCTCGGTCTCGGCATCAGGCAGATGGTGGCGATCGCCCGTGCGGTCAGTGCCCGCGCCCGATTGGTGATCATGGACGAGCCGACCTCCTCACTGGCCCCGCGCGAGGTGGACCGGCTCGCGGATGTCATCGAGGTGCTGCGCGAGCAGGGCATCGCAATCCTCTACGTCACTCACAAGCTGGATGAGGTCTTCCGCGTCTGCCAGCGGGTGAGCGTCCTGCGTGACGGCCGGCTGGTCCACACCGGTCGCGTCCGGGAGACCTCCCGCATCGGCCTGGTCGCCGCGATGCTCGGCCGGCCGGTGGCCGAGGTGCGCCGCCACGGCGTGACGAGCTTCGGCGAGGCCCACGAGGTAGGCCGCGCCGCACCGGTTCTGCGGGCCGAGGCCCTCGTGCGCGCGCACGCTCTGCACGGCGTCTCCGTCGAGGTACGTCCGGGCGAGGTGGTAGGACTCGCGGGCCTGCTCGGCTCCGGCCGGTCGGAAACGGTGAGGGCGGTGTTCGGCGCCGACCCCCTCGACGCCGGGTCGGTGGAGGTGGCGGGGCGTGTCCGCCGACGCTGGAACCCCGCCATCGCCATCCGCTCGGGTGTCTGCATGGTGCCGGAGGACCGCAAGGCCGAGGGAGTCGTGCCGGGGCTGTCGGTCCGTGACAACATCACGCTCGCGGCACTGCCCCGCCTCACCCGGGGCGGGCTGGTGTCCCGCCGGGCGCGGGACCGCGTCGTCGACGCATTCGTCCGCCGCCTCGGGATCAAGGCGTCGTCGCCCGACCAGAAGGTGGGCGAGCTGTCCGGAGGCAATCAGCAGAAGGTGCTGCTCGCCCGCATGCTTTGTCTCCATCCCGCGGTGCTGATCCTCGACGAGCCGACGCGGGGCATCGACATCGGCGCCAAGGCGGAGATTCAGGCGCTCATCGACGAGCTCGCTCATGAGGGCCTCGGCGTGCTACTGGTGGCGGAGTTGGAGGAGATCGTGGAGGGTGCCGACACCGTCGTGGTCCTGCGGGACGGGACGGCGGCCGGCATCCTGCGCGGCGCGGAGATCGGCGAGCGGCGGATCATGGAGCTGATCGCCGCGGCCGACTCGGATGGATCTTCCGGCGGGCGGTTCGATGACTGAGCCGCCCAGCGGGAC
>NZ_VCKY01000032.1 GCF_005889735.1 Nonomuraea turkmeniaca | reverse complement strand
GCCGCACCCCTGCCGGACCGGGTGGATCGCCTGCATGCCGTCCTCGGATCGGTGGTGGCGCACGTGACGGCGGACGGCGGCGTGGACGCCTGGCAACGCGCATGGACGCTGATCGCCCGCGTGGCCGCCCGGACCCCCGACGTGGCGGCCGGCGCGGCCCGCTCCCTCGCCACCCGCCGGCCGAACGGCGCCACCCTGCCCGCCACGATCCTGGAGCTGGCCCCGATCCTCCGCTCCGCCGGCCTCCTGCCATGACCGGCCCCGGCCAGGACACCACCATGGAGCGGTTCGCGGCCGCCCGGTTGTGGGCGGCGGGGCGGGTGCCGTACCTGGCCTCGGCGCTCTTCGCGCTCACCCCGCTCGTCCACGACACCGCCCCACCCCGCCTGCCGGCCGACGAGCACTGGAACGTGCACCTGAACCCCGGCATGGTACGCGACACCCCCGTGCCCGAGCTCGGCTGGTGGCTGATCCACCAAGTAGGGCACCTGCTCAGGGGGCATCACGCCCGCGCGGAGCCGTACCGGGATCCGGAGCATCGGCTGCGCTGGGACCGCGCCGCCGACGCGGAGATCAACGACGACCTCGGCGACGGCCCCGCCGAGGCGATCTCGCCCGAGACGCTGGGCCTGCCCGACGGCCTGCTGGCCGAGCGGTACGCGGAGCTGCTCGACCTCATCGACGTCCCGCCCCACCTTGCGGCGTGCGGCCGGGCGCCGTTCACCGGCCCGAGCACGATGACGGCCCTGGAACGCGAGCTGCTCACCCGCGCCGTCGCCGCCGAGATCGAGGCGCGGGGAACCGCCCCGGGGGGCTGGCGCCGCTGGGCCGAGGCGACGCTGCGACCGGAGGTGGACTGGCGTACCCGGCTGGCGGTGCTGATCAGGAGGGGCCTGGCGCAGGCGGCGGGCCGGGTGGACTACAGCTACCTGCGCCCGTCCAGACGAGCGGCCGCCGTGCCGTCGATCGTCCTGCCCGCTCTGGTACGCCCGGTGCCGCGCGTGGCCGTCGTGATCGACACCTCCGGGAGCATCGCCCGCACCGCCCTCGATCGGGCCCTGGCCGAACTGGACGGCGTGCTGCGGGCGGCCGGGCACCGCCGGATCGAGGCGATCTGCTGCGACGCGCGGGCGTACCCGGTCCAGCGGGTCCGCCGCGCGGCCCAGGTCGACCTGGTCGGAGGCGGCGGCACGGACCTGCGTCCGGGCTTGGCGGCCGCGGCCGGCGCCGACCTGGTGATCGTGTTCACCGACGGGGACACGCCATGGCCGGAGCGCAGTCCCCGGCCGCATGCCGTGGTGGTCTGCCTGTTCGGCGACCGCGGATCGGCACCGCCGTGGGCGAGCACGGTCCGCGTACCGACTGATGAGAGGTGAGATGGGGTGGAGTGGGAGGGTTTCACGCAGGGTGAGATGCGGCGGTGGCGGGCGGCCGGGTTCGATCCCGGCGAGGCGGGCGCCTGGCGCGAGGCCGGTGTGACGTCGCCCGCCGACGCGCGACTCTGGCAGACCGCCGCCGCCACTCCCGGGACGGTCATCGCCTGGCAGCGGGCCGGCATGACGCCCGCCGAGGCGGTGCGCTGGCACGAGCTGGGCGTCGCCCCGCACGACGCGGCCCGCAGGCACCTGGCCGGCGAGCGGCCGCGCCGCGTCCCATGGCTGGCCCGGCTCGTCGTGCCCCGGCCCGCCGAGTCCCCCGCCTGCGCGGCGGTGTTGCGGCGGTTGTTGCGGGCAGGCGTACCGGCCGACGTGGCGCGCGCCTACGCCGACGCCGGCTGGGACGGCGGCGAAGCCGAGGACTGGGCGCGGCGGCGGGTGGACCAGGGGGACGCGCGGGTGTTCCGGGCGTTGGGGTTCACGGCGGCCGAGGCGGCGCGGACCGGCCTGAGCGCCGTCCAGGTCATGGCCGCCTGGTGGGGAGCCGTGCCGGTGGAGGAGGTGGCGACCTGGTGCGCGGCGGGGTTCGCGCCCGGGGAGGCGGCCGCGCAACGGGCGGCGGGCGTCACGGCGGCGCAGGCGAGCGTGATCCGCGCGCTGTCCCGTTAGGGGTCAGTACTCGACCTCGAACGTATGCGGCCCCGTTAGGGGTCAGTACTCGACCTCGAACGTATGCGGCCCCAGCCCGTAGCCCTCGCCCTTGGGCACCACGTACCCGTGCTCGACCAGCCGCGCCAGGCACGCGCGCACCTCCTCCTCGGGCAGCCCGGACGCCCGGACCAGCCCGTCCAGGTCCGCGCGGCCCTTCTCGACCGCCTGCGACGCGACGGCCTCGTACACGTGGATGTCGACGTCCGACAACGCCTGCACATCGTGACCTTCGGACATCAGCGTTGCCTCGCCCCCTCCCTCAGCCTCAAGGGGTCGACCTCACGATCCGGGACGCGACGGAGGTATTCGGACTCGAGCTCATTCGTCCGTGACGTGTGCATGGCCAGGGCGTCGTCGGAGCCGTGGAAGAAGGTGTCGCTCCTGGTGGCGTGCAGCTGGCGCAACTCGCGGACCAGGTCCTCGTCGCTGAGCTGGGCGGGGTCTATTCCCATCGTCGTCATGGTTTCCCCTCTACCCCAGAGTCCCCCGACAATATCTGTCACATTTCCTGACATATAGGGATTGCCTATAAGATGTCCCGGCTTTACCTTCCCGTTATGGACCTCGAGCTCAGGCACCTCAGAATCGTCCGCGCGGTCGCGGACGCGGGAAGTGTGAGCAAGGCCGCGTCCCTACTCGGGCTGGCACAACCGGCCCTGACCGCCCAGCTCAAACGCATCGAGAGAGTGCTCGGCGGCACCCTCTTCGAACGCGACCGCCACGGCGCCAGGCCCACCCGCCTCGGCGAACTCGTGCTCGCCAGGGCACGGGTACTCCTCCCCGCTGCCAAAGAACTGCAGGAGGAAGCCGTACGATTCGCCCACGCCTCTCCCAGCTTCCGCATCGGCGCCACGAACGGGCCGATACTCGGCGGCCTGGTCGACCGGCTCGCCGCGGAGCGCCAGGTCAGCACGTACACGTCCTGGTCGGCCCACGAGCTGACCGGCATGGTCGAGCTCGGCCGCCTCGATTACGTGCTGACGGGCGCCTGCGGCGACTCCGGCACCCCCACCGGCACGCTCGTGTGGGAGACCATCAGCCTCGACCCCGTGTTCTGCCTGGTCGCCGAGGCTCATCCCGTCGCCAGGGAGAAAGAGGTGGAGCTGGCCGGCCTCGCCCGCGAACAGTGGGCGGTGACACCCGGCGACGGCTGCTTCGCGGACTGCTTCGCGATGGCGTGCGCCCGGGCCGGGTTCACGCCCGGCACGATCTACGAGACGGACGTTTCGACGTGCACGCACCTCGCGCAGGTCGGCCGCGCCGTGGTGCTCTGCCAGGCCACCCACCAGGCCGCCCAGGGGCTCGTCATGGTCCCGCTCGCGGGCGCGCCGCTGCGCTGGCGGCAACTCCTCGGCCGCCACCCCACCACACCCGACGCCACCTGGGTGGTGGCACAGGCCAAGGAGGCCCACAAGGACGTCGTCCGCCGGAGCCCGGTCTACCAGGATTGGCTGGTACGAAATCCGGGGTACGGCACCGCGCCATAACACGGCGATAGGAGCAAAGTAGTACTCCTCCACTCCAGGGTCCGCCGTTACCGTGACGGCACCCCCCAGCAGAGGAGACCACCATGCTCCGAACTCCAGCGCTGATCGCGATCGCGATCGGCGCGTTAGTCGTGACGGCCACCCCCGCCGTCTCCGCCCCCGTTTCCACCGCCGGAAAACCACCCTCCGGCGTCGTGGACGCCCTGCAACGCGACCTCGGTATCACCGAGGACCAGGCCGTCAACCGCCTGGCGAACGAGGCCCGCGGCAACTCCGTCGCACCCGGCCTGCGCAAGAAGCTCGGCGACCGTTACGCCGGCACCTGGTACGAGGGCGCAGAGAGCACCTTCGTCGTGGCCACCGTCGACCCGGCCGACGCCGGCGAGATCACCCGGGCGGGCGCCGTGGCCCGCATCGTGCCCCGGACCTTGGCGCAGCTGACCACCGTGAAGACCGGCCTGGACCGGACCGCACCGCCCGCCGCCGTACACAGCTGGGCCATCTCCCCCCAGGACAACTCGGTCATCGTGGCCGCGAGCGACGCCGCGGCGGCACAATCCTGGATCACCGCCAGCGGCGTGGACGCCGCGGCCGTCAAGGTCGAGCAGTCGGCCGAGCGCCCGCGCCTGTTCTACGACATCCGGGGCGGGGACGCGTACTACACCTCGGAGGGCTACCGCTGCTCGGTCGGCTTCGCCGCCAGGCGCGGCACCCAGCTCGGCTTCACCACCGCCGGCCACTGCGGCGCCACGGGCGTGACCACGACCGGTTACAACCGGGTGGCGCAGGGCACGTTCCAGATCTCCTCCTTCCCCGGCAACGACTACGCGTGGGTCGCCACCAACTCCCAGTGGACCGCCCCTGGCGTCGTGAACGGCTACAGCGCCGGAATCCTCCCGGTACGCGGCGCCACCGTCACCCAGCCGCAGGGCTCGGTCTGCCGCTCCGGCTCGACCACGCAGTGGCGCTGCGGCACGGTCACCGCCCTCAACGCCACCGTCAACTACCCGGAGGGCACCGTGACCGGCCTGACGCGAACCACGGTGTGCGCCGAGGGCGGCGACTCGGGCGGCTCGTTCATCTCGGGCGACCAGGCCCAGGGCATGACCTCGGGCGGCTCCGGCAACTGCACCGTGGGCGGGACCACGTACTTCCAGCCCGTGGGCGAGATCCTCTCCGCGGGCGGCCTGACCCTGGTCACCGCCGGCGGCACCGACCCACCGCCGACCGGCTGCCAGAGCTACGAGGAGACGTACAACGGGTCGCTGACCTCGAACGCGAGCGCGTACCAGCCGAACGGCTCCTACTACCAGGCAACGGTGTCCGGCAACCACGCCGCCTGCCTCGACGGCCCGAACGGTGCGGACTTCGACGTGTACCTCCAGAAGTGGAATGGCTCATCCTGGTCCGTGGTGGCCCAGGGCGACAGCCCGAACCCCGACGAGACGATCAGCTACAACGGCACCGCCGGTTACTACCGGTATCGCGTGCACGCCTACAGCGGGTCGGGCGCATACACGCTGGGCCTGAACCGCCCATGACGGCCACTGACTAGCCCGTCAACCGAGGCCGGGACGCTGACCACGTCCCGGTCTCGCCACAGCCTGGATACGATCGACTCAGGGGTCCACCAACGTCGCCGCGCATGGAATGATGTCCGCGGAGCCTTGTCTCCCGTCCGGCCGGGCACCACAACCGGATCCGATGCTCTAGCCTTAGCCATGCGCGGGGCTCAGCATGATCCGCTCGGCCTGCGCGGCACGTCACACAATTGAATCCAGGGGCGGTAGCTCAGCCGGTCAGAGCATCGGACTCATAATCCGTGGGTCGTGGGTTCAAGTCCCACCCGCCCTACTCACCAACTCACCAACACCGCGTTCGACCTGGGGTTTCTCGGTTCTCGTCAGCCTCTTGGCTCGCTGTTGATCACGTTTGATTACTCGGTGGTTGCTCTTGTGTACGGACTGTGTACGGTGGTAGATCATTTAGGCCGCCATTGTCAGTTCAGACCCCGGTGACGACCATCAGAAGATCAAGCCAGAAGGTGTGCGCAGTGTCCCCGGTCAGAGATGGGCTGATGAGCGGTCAAGCCTTGTTCAAGCCGCCTCGTTGTGCTCACCAGGCGTTTCTGACCAGCAGATAAAAGATCCGCTGCTTCTCGCAGCGATCCTCTCGGCCCCTTAATTGCAGCACGGGCTGAGGATTGATCGACTGCATCACCTGCATGACAGCGCTGAGAACAAAGACGCAGGCCCGCCGAAGGATCGGCGGGCCTGCTGGGTTCGGTGGTTCAGGGGGCGGGGTCTCCGGTGTGGTGTTGGAGCGGGTCCGGATCATCCGGCGTGGCCTGGGCCGTCCGCGCACACGCCCCTCACACGTGCTGGCCGACAAGGCCTACTCCTCCCGCGGCAACCGCGCCTACCTGCGGCGGCGCGGCATCAAGACGGTCATCCCGGTCAAGAAGGATCAGGAGGCCAACCGCCGCAAGCGGGGCCGCAAGGGTGGACGGCCGCCCGCCTTCGACGCCGAGCGCTACCGCGACAGGAACACCGCCGAACGGTGCGTGAACAAGCTCAGGGTTACCGGGCGGTGGCCTCACGAACCGACAAACGCCATGTCATCTACGAAGGCACCCCGATGTCGCCTCGATCAGGATCTGGCTCCGAGACCCCGTCAAATGATCCACAGGACACGCCCTAAGGCGTAGCCGACAATTGCGATACCCAGGGGGCAGCGAACTCGTCGTCATCTGAAAGGCCCGTCACTGTCTCTGCTCCGGCGTCAGGACGTGTCGGGTCCGGTCCCCGAGCCAGGCCGCTTCGAGGATCGCGGTCAGGCTGGCGGTGTCGGTCGGGCCTGGATGGTTCTGGATCAAGCGGGTGACGCCACCGGCCATCTCCGCGAAGCGCGGGAGGTCGGCGCGTGCCACGCCGATGTCCGCCAAGGTGGTAGGGATGCCGATGTCGGCAAGGAGCCCATCGAGCCAGGTGAGGAACGTATCTGCGGCCTCGGCATCCGAGGCGTCGGTCACGTCGAGCCCGCACACCCCGGCGAGGATGGCCAACCGGTCGCCGATGGCATCCCTGGCCGCGTCCAGCGCGTAGGGCAGCAGCAGCCCGACGCCCAGGCCGTGCGGTGTGTGGGTGGCTGCGCCGATGGGGTACTGGAGAGCGTGCGGAGCCGCGTTGCCTGCGTGGGAAAATGCGAGCCCGGCTAGCATGGACCCATAGGACATGTCCGCGCGCGCGTCCTTGTCGCCTCCGTCCCTGACGACATGGGGCAAGCTGCGGGCGATCCGCTCCGCGGCCAGGAGCGCGTAGTGATCGGTGATCGGGTTGCGGCCGAGGAAGACCTGCTCCACCGGGTCGCGCGGTCCGTGGGCCCGGGGTCGCGCGGTGTAGCTCTCCACCGCGTGACAAAACGCGTCGATGCCGGAGTGGGCAGTGACGGTCGCAGGGCAGGTGTAGGTGAGCTCGGGGTCGACGATGGCGAAGTCGGGCACGATGTGGACGCTGGAGACCCCCACCTTCAGCTCGCGGTCCGGGTCGGTCAACACCGAGACGGGCGTGAGCTCGGAGCCGGTGCCTGACGTCGTCGGGACCGCGACGAGAGGCATCGTCGGCCCCGGCACCTTCGACTCCCCGTAGAAGTCGCGCGGCGTCCCACCGTGGCACCGGATGACGCCGACGATTTTGGCGAGGTCGATCACCGTGCCACCCCCGATGGCGAGGATTGCGTCGGCGTCCACCTCCGCGGCGACCGAGACGGCCAGGGCGACATCGGTGAGTGGCACGTCCGGAGTCGCGTCGGCGAACACCCCGACGACTTCGACCCTCTCCCGCACGGCGGCCACGATCTCGGCCACGCCCGGCTGCCCCAGAAGAACCCGGTCGGTCACGACGAGGACTCGCGAGCCACACTCGGCCACCACTCGTGGGATGTTCTGCGCGACCCCTTCGCCCACTATCAGCTGGCGTGGTCCGCGGACGGTCTCAAGCATGTCAGTGCCTCTCTGGAACGTCGGCGGTGATTGCTGGGCGGGCGTCCAGGTCACCTGCGAGACCGGGACGGCGTCGGCAAGGTTGGCTGCCGGGTGGCGCAGGCGCGCGCGCCGGGCTCCCAGACTCGGTCGTGCCCGGGCGCCCTCGGGTCCATCGCGATGAAGACGTCGCCCTTGGTGGGCTGGTCAGTCGGGTCGAGGGTCCCGCGGACATCGTCGCCAAGGGCGGTACGAGTCAAGGTCGCGACCAGCACCTCGATCATGAGCCCGAGGGCGTAGCCTTTGGGACCGCCGAAAGGGCTGATCGCCCCATCCACCGCCGCGGCCGCGTCTGTGGCGCGCACACCGGCGGAGTCGACGGCGTCCCCTGGTGCCAGCGGATCCGGGCCGACCGTGGCCCGGGTCCCGCCCCACGGGTGGAGGCCGGTCAGGTCATGTGCGCACAGGGCGCGGTGATCCTCGGCGGGCACCCGGAGCAGCAGGCCGGTCACGGTAGGTCGATCGCCGCGTAGGTGACGTCGAGGTACTCAAGGATGCCCTCGTGCGACCCCTCCTTGCCGATCCCGGACTGCTTCACGCCTCCGAACGGAGCTGACGGGTCCGAGATCAGACCACGGTTGATGCCGAGCATCCCCGTCTCTAGCCCCTCGGCGAACCGGAGCGCCCGCTGGAGGTCACGGGTGAAGACGTATCCGGCCAGGCCGTGCTCGGTGTCGTTGGCCTTCGCCATCACCTCGTCGTCGGACGTGAACGAGATGATCGGGGCCACCGGGCCGAAGATTTCCGCCTCCAGCATCCGCGCGTCTTCGGGCACGTCGACGAGGACCGTAGGCGGGTAGAAGTGGCCCGGCCCATCCGGACGCTCGCCGCCCACCAAGACACGGGCTCCGCGATTGACCGCGTCGGCGACGAGCTCGTCGATCTTGGTGACCGAGGCCTCGTCGATCAACGCCCCGACGTCCACGCCGTCGTCGAGACCATGGCCCACCGAGAGCGCGCCCATTCGCTTGGCGAAGCGCGCCGTGAACTCTTCGCGCACCGGCTCCTCGACGTAGATTCGGTTGGCCGCGATGCAGGACTCCCCGATGTTGCGCATCTTGGCCACCATGGCACCGTCGAGCGCGACGTCCAGGTCCGCGTCGGCACACACGATCAAGGCCGCGTTGCCGCCCAGTTCCATGGAGGTGCGCAGCACGTTGTCCGCCGCCTGTCGTAGCAGCACGCGCCCGACCTCGGTCGACCCGGTGAACGAAAGCTTGCGGGTCCGACGGTCGGCCAGCAGTGCTGAGACCACCTCGCCGGCACGCTTGGTTGTCACGACGTTGACGACGCCCGGGGGAACGCCGACCTCCTCCATGATGCGGGCCAGGAACAGCATGGTGAGTGGCGTCTGGGCTGCTGGCTTGGTGATCGTCGTGCAGCCCGCCGCCAGCGCAGGAGCGATCTTGCGGGCACCCATGGCCAACGGAAAGTTCCAGGGCGTCACGAAGACGCACGGTCCGACCGGCCTCGGCACGGTGAGGATGCGATATCCACCAGCGGGAGCGGTGTTGTAGCGCCCCTCGACGCGAACCGCCTCCTCGGCGAACCAACGGAAGAACTCGGCGCCGTAGGCCACCTCTCCCCGAGCCTCCGCGAGCGGCTTGCCCATTTCGAGCGTTATCAGCCGGGCGACCTCCTCGGACCGCTCGGTCAGTGCCCGGTACGTCGCGGTCAACAACTCTGACCGTTTTCGCGGCGGGGTCGCCGCCCACTCCGCCATTGCCTTGCTCGCCACGTCCAGAGCGGCGAGCCCGTCAACGACGTCGGCGTCCGCCACCTCGGCGATGGTCTTGCCGGTGGCCGGGTCCTCGACGACAAAGGTGGCTCCGCTGGCGGCGTCGCGCCAGGCGTCGCCAATCCGGAGCCGCCGGTGCTCGGGGACCAGGACGTTCATCGGGTCACTCATGGCGTCGCCTCCTGTGATGTTCTTGGTGATGTCCAGCGTGACCTCAGCGATCGCGCCACGCGCGTTGACGAACGGGTCACACGACCTCGTCGGGGCCGAGGTTGCCGAGCGGGTCAATGTGGCCTTGGCCCTGGCTGCAGGGCGACGCCCCGCGCCACCGATCGCCTTCTCGGGCCAGGGCTGCTTCAGCGTCGTCAGGCCGTGCTCACCGGTGACGGTCCGCCGAGGCTCGATTGCCACGTGCCGGCGCATATTGACGTCGCCGCCCCGCGCGATTACCTCCCGGCCTCGGACAGCGCCAGCCCGGTGCGCGCATCGAACACGTGCGCACGGTCCAGGTCGACCGTGACAAGCAGCCGCTCGCCCGGCGTACCGCTAACGGTGGTTCGTGCCTTGACCTTGAGGATCTCTGTCCCCACTCGGACGTCGACCACCGTTCGGTCACCGAGCGGCTCAAGGCCGTAGAGCTCACCCGACAACGACGCGTCCCCACGCTGCTCGACGGACAGGTCCTCCGCGCGCAGGCCCAGCAGCAGCGGACGACCGTCCTCAGCCGTGGTCCAGTGGGGCCGCGGCAGCGTCCAGCCTTCCGCCCCGACCAGACGGTCTCCCTCGGCGTGGCAGGCGAGCAGGCTGATCGGCGGGCTCCCGACGAATCCCGCGACCCACTGGTTGGCTGGACGCTCGTACACCTCGGTCGGCGTTCCGACCTGTTGCACCTTCCCCTCCTTGAGTACCGCGACCTGGTCGGCCATGGACAGGGCCTCGACCTGGTCATTGGTCACGTAGACGAAGGTTGCTCCGAGGCTCCGGTGGATGCGGGTGAGCTCGGTGCGCATCTCGACGCGGAGCTTGAGGTCGAGGTTCGTCAGCGGCTCGTCCATGAGAAACGCGCGTGGGCGACGGACCAGTGCCCGGGCCAGGGCGACACGCTGCATCTCACCGCCCGACAACTGCGCCGGACGACGCTGCAGCAGACGTTCGATGTGCAGCAGGCTCGACATCTGCTCGACGGCAGCGGCGATCTCGCTCGGAGAACAGCGGCGTGCCCGCAGCGGCGAAGCGATGTTCTCGTACGCCGTGTGTCGCGGGTAGAGGGCGTAGCTCTGGAAAACCATGGCCAGGTCGCGTGCGGCCGGAGTGTCACCGGTCGCGTCCCTCCCGTCCAGATGCACCGACCCGGCGTCAAGCTTCTCAAGGCCGGCGATCGCTCGCAGGGTCGTCGTCTTGCCTGCCCCGGAGGGCCCGAGCACGACGAAGAACGAGCCGTCCGGCACGTCCAGCGTCACCCCGTCCAGGGCCTGGACTTTGCCGAAGGACTTGCGCAGCCCGTGCACCGCCACGGTTCCCATCAGGCCACCAGCTCTTCCGTGCTCGCGTCGTAGACCGGCGGGGGCCCGCCGGTGTGCCGCAGCCCGACCGGTGCGTCAGCAGCGAAACGGACAGTCGGTGGCATCCGAACCCGTACGTCGCGCTGGCCGCCGTGGTCGACCACGTAGATGATTTCGTCGCCCAGCCACTCCGCCGAGACCACGCGGGCCGGGACCGAACGTTCCGCCCCTGGTTCTGTGACTTCCAGCGCCTCCGGCCGGACGCCTGCGACCAGGCAACGGTCGCGCGGCAGGCTTGGCGGTGGCGTGAGGACCAGTCCGCTCTTACTGCGCAGCTTCCCATCGGCCACCTCCACCTCAATCAGGTTCATCGGCGGGGAGCCGATGAACGCGGCGCAGAAAAGACTCGCCGGACGTTCGTAGACTTCCAGCGGCGTGCCGATCTGCTCGACGCGGCCCTTGTTGAGGATGGCGATTCTGTGACCGAGCGACATCGCCTCGACTTGGTCGTGGGTGACGTAGACCATCGTCGTCCCCAGTTCCCCCTGCAGGTGCTTGATCTCCGTGCGCATGTCCGCCCTCAGCTCCGCGTCCAGATTGGTGAGAGGTTCGTCCATGAGGAATGCGCGCGGTCGTCGCACCAGGGCGCGAGCGAGCGCGACGCGCTGCTGCTCCCCGCCGGACAGCCGGTGCGGCCGCCGGTCCAGGAGCGGACCGAGCCGCATCAGCCGGGCGGCCTCGTCGACCCGCTCGCGCACCTCCGCCTTGGGCAGTCCCTCGGCCCGCAGTGGAAACGCCAGGTTGTCGCGGGTTCTCAGATGCGGGTAGAGAGCGTAGAACTGGAACACCATGGCGATGTCGCGCTCGGCCGGCGGCAGGTCGTTGACCAGCGTGTTGCCGATGCGGATGTCGCCCGTCGTCTGCCTCTCCAGGCCGGCTATGGCCCGCAGCGTGGTCGTCTTGCCGCAACCCGAAGGGCCGAGCATCACGAACAGCTCGCCGTCGCCGATGGACAGGTCCACGTGATCAACTGCGACCGTCCCGTCCGGGTAGCGCTTGTGCAGGGCGGTGACCTCGATGCCCGCCATCAGCGTCGCACCGCCCCGAGCGTCACACCGGCGATGAGGTGCTTGCGCACCAGGTAGGCGAAGACGAGCACCGGTAGGGCGAACACCACGGAGGCGGCGGCCACGAGACCCCAGTCCACAGTGGTTCCACCGATGAGGCCAGCGATGGCGGGTGGGGCCGTCCGCACGTCGTCGCTGGAGGTGAGGAAAATGGCGAACACGAACTCGTTCCACGAGAAGATGAGTGCGAAGACCGCCGTCGCGGCGATGCCGGGCAGGAGCAGGGGAAGGGTGAATCGCCAGAACGCCTGCAAGCGGGTGTAGCCGTCGAGCATGGCGGCATCCTCGTACTCTGCGGGCACCTCGTCGACGAACCCCTTCATCATCCAGATCGTGAACGGGACGTTGAACGCGGCGTAGATGAGGATCAGGCCGAGCTTGCTGTCGATGAGTCCGACTTGGCGGTACATGAGGAAGATCGGGATCACGACCACCACAGGCGGCATGAAGCGGGTGGACAGGATGAAGAACAACTGGTCCTTCTTGGCCTTCACGCCGAAGCGTGAGTAGGCCCAGGCCGCCGGGACCCCCAGCACGGTGGCCAGCACCGTGGAGACCCCGGCGACCACGACGGAGTTGAGGAACGAGACGGACAAGGCCGAGCGACCGCCGCCGGAGGCGACGAACACGTCCTTGAAGTGGTCCATAGTGACCTTGAAGTCGAAGAACTTGGCCGGGATGGCGTAGACGTCCCGGTTCTCCTTGATGGACGTCTCGATCATCCACAGCGCCGGAAAGAGCATCACGACGGCCAGCACCGTCAGCAGCGCGACCTCCAGCACGGAGCGGCCCCGGCCGCCAAGGCGGCGCGCGGGTCGCGTGTGATCCCGGACAGGACCTGTCGGCACGACCTCGTCGACGGAGACGGCCATCAGTCCTCCTTGAGCTTGTTGAGGTAGCGCAGGTAGAGCTGCGTGAGGACGATGACGACGAGGACCATGAGGATCCCGTACGCCGAGGCGGTTCCGGTGTTGAAGCCCAGGAACGCGACCTTGTAGACGTGGAACGACAACGTCTCGGTGGAGACCCCCGGACCTCCGCTGGTGAGGATGTAGACGAGGTCGAACAGCCGGAAGGCCTCGATGGCCCTGAACAACACGGCGATGAGGAGCAGCGGCCACACCAGCGGAAGAGTGATGGTGCGGAACCGGAACCACTCGGACGCCCGGTCGATCGAGGCGGCCTCGTACAAGTACTTGGGGACCGCGGTAAGGCCGGCAAGTGCGATGAGCATGATGAACGGCGTCCATTGCCAGGTGTCGACCACGATCAGGGAAATCAATGCCGTCTGCTGCCGGGTGAGCCACTCCACCTGGCCCAGGCCGAGCGAGCCGAGCATGCTGTTGATCACGCCGAATTGCGCATCGAGCATGAATCGCCAGAACAGCCCGACCACGACCGGCGACAGCATCATCGGAACCAGGAACAGAGTGGTCAGCAGTCCTCGCCCGTGCGTGCGCCGTGAGATCAGGTAGGCGATGGCGAAACCGAGCACGGTCTGCAGGGTGACCGCGCCGACCACGTAGATCAACGTCGTCAAGGCCCTCAGGTGGACCTGCGCCGAGGTCAGGATGGCGGTGTAGTTCTCGAACCAGACGAACTGGGCGGGCCCCCCGCGAGTGGCCGAGTAGTCGGTGAAAGACAGGTACAACGCCCACAGCAACGGAAACACCGACATTGCGAGCAACAGCAGCAACGCGGGGGAGATGAAGCCCACGGCGAGCCAGCGGTCGCTCAGGCGGCGGGACCGACCCGGTGCAGGCGGCGTCGCGGACGCCACCTGCCCGGGGTGGTCGGTCGTCAGAGGGACGAGGTCACTCACAGTCCGCCGCCGCCCTTGCGGTTGCTGGCGTTGAGCACGGCCTGCTGCTCCTTGGCGATGTCGTCGAGCGCGTCCTTCGGCGTCTTCGCGCCGTTGAGAGCCGCGTTCACGTTGGTGTTCTCAATGTCGACGAGGCGCGCGTACTCGGGCACATTCCACATGTCCCGCATCCGCGGAACCGAGTCGGTGTACACCTGGTTGAACGGCTGGGCATTGAGGAACTCGGGCGACTCCAGGGCGTCCGTACGCGAGGGCACGCCACCGGCCGCGGCCCACTTCTTCTGGATGTCAGCCTGCTCGAACCACTTCATGAAGTTCAGGGCCTCCGCCTGCTTCGCCTCGGGCGAGTAGGCCGACACGTGCATCCCCATGCCGCCGAGAGGCACCAGGTTCGTCTTCTGGCTCGGCAGGGTGGCGAAACCCAGCTTCTCGAGAATCTGCTCCCGCGTGGCGCCGAGCGTCGACTGCTTCGGGTCGAGCAGGCCGCCGCTCGCGGCGATCCAGTTGAACGCGATGCAGGCCTTGCCCTGGGCGACCGCCGCGTTCACCTCGTCGATGAACCAGTTGCCGGAGCCCTTGGCGGTCAGCGGCTTCATCTTGTTGACCAGGACGTCCATCGCCTGCTGGCCGGCAGCGTCGTTGAGTACGCCCTCGATCTTGCGCTTCTTGGAGTCCCAGAGGTTGCCGCCGTAGACGCCGTTCACCGTGTTGTAGGTGACGGCCGCGGCGTCGGAGCCGTTGGCCTGGTGGAAAGCCAGCCCGCTGACGCCAGGGTTGTCCGCCTGGCACTTCTCGGCGACTGAGATCATCTCGTCCCAGGTCTGCGGTGGTTTGTCGCCGATCAGGTCCTTGCGGTAGATCATCGTCCAGGTGTCGCCGAGCAGCGGCAGTCCGTACAGGCTGGCGTTCTCGTCGCGCTTCCCGGTCTCCGCCTGGGGGAACTGGCCGTAGGCCGCCAGGAGGTACGGGTTGTAGGCCTTGACGTCGATGTTCTTCTTGACGAAGTCGGTGATGTCGAGGATGTTGCCGTTCGTCACGGCCTCGCCGATGTGCTGCGAGTCCAGGATCGGGATGTCGAAGTCGGTCTTGTGCGCGGCGAACTGGGTGAACATCGCGTCGTGCCAGTTCGCGTTCGGCACGGTGTTGACCTTGATGGTCACGTTCGGCCGCTGCTTGGTGTACTCCGCGTTCGCGAAGGCTTCCAGGGCGTGGGCGGGGGGCCAGTCGAACCAGATGAAGCTGAGGGTCAGCGGGTCCTTGGTGAGCTCCGGGATGGTCGCCGGCGCCTTGGGGGCGCTGCCGTCCTGGCCGCCGCCGCAAGCCGCCACGGCCGTGGCCACTAACATGGCCGCCGTCGCCAGCCGCACCTTTCGACCGGGAACGGACAGTCGTCCTCTTCGCTGTGGATACCGCATCTTCTTGCCTGCTTTCTGGTGGGGACCTCTGGAGCCTTGCTGCGTGCTTCGCCGAGCAGTTGCTGGGTTGTTCAGGCGTGTTGCCGGCTGTCGCAGGGGCTGACCCGCAGACCGGCGTCACGGGTACCCCGCGACGTGATGGGACTTCGAGCAGTCGAGAGGTCCTTAGGTCCTTGCGCGGCCCGGTGGCGAATCGAGTAGGACGTCGAGCATGCTCATGGGAGCTCCAACTGATCGAAGCGGAGCGATGGCGGGCGGTTCCCCGATGGGTGAAGGATGGCCGGCATCCGTCACCTTTCCTATACGATCCGAGTGGGAGCGTCAACATCCCGCAGTGTTGCGACCGATGTCAACAGGTTCCTGAAAACGTAAGAAAGGACCTCACGTCACGATGGACGACGAAGCGATGATCGCGCGGCGCCGTGGGGCCATGACGGGCGGAACGCCGCCGGGAAGATCTCGCGGCCGGCTTGCCGACGAGGTGTACGACACGCTGCTCGGACAGCTCATGTCGCTACGGATCGAGCCTGGCTCCCGCGTCACGATCGACGTCCTGGCGCGAGAGCTGGGGGTCTCGCAGACGCCGATCCGAGACGCTCTGAACCGCATGGAGGCCGAGGGCCTGGTCGTGCGGGTGCCCCATGCCGGCTATCGCATTCCCCCTCAGATCACCCGTCACCGATTCGAGGACATGCTCGAGCTCCGCCTGCTCCTCGAGCCGGCAGCGGCGCGCAGATCCGCAGAACGCGCATCGTTGAAGCAGGTGGCCGGTCTGCGACGAATGCTGGGGGAGATGGCGGAGCTGGAGGGGGGCGACGGGCTCATGGCCTATGGCGCCTTCGGGCTGCGCGACGCCGCTTTTCACGATCTCGTCGCCCTGAGCGCGGAGAACCAGGTCATCCGCGAAGCGCTCGCTCGCCTGCACACCCACGTGCACCTGTTCCGGCTCGCCCACGACACCCAGGTCACCCACTTGGCCATGGCCGAGCACGAAGAAGTGCTGGCCGCGATCGCCGCGCGCGACCCCGACGCCGCCGCCTACGCCATGCGTCGGCACATCCTGCTGTCCGGCGAGCGGTTCCGACGATTGTTCGACGAGGCCAAGGACGCGGACGCAATGGCGGTAGAGGCTTGACGGGCGGGCTGGGCCGAGGAATGCTAACTCAATCCGATCGGATCGGATTGGATCCACCTCACCCGCCCCAGATGCGAGGAGAAGCAGGTGCCCAGAGCGCTGCTCCTGACCGGCGACGCCGCCGAAGAGCTCGACACCATGTATCCCTACTATCGCGTGCAGGAGGGCGGCTGGGACGTTGACGTCTCGTCACGGACAATGCGTGACGTTCAGCTGGTCATCCACGAGTTCGACCCCAACTCCGACGCCTATGTGGAGAAGAACGGCCGAAAGTTGCCGGTCGACGTGCCCTGGGCCGAGGTCGACGTCGAGCGCTATGACGCCCTCATCATCCCTGGGGGACGTGCCCCCGAGTGGATCCGGGTCGACGCCGACGTCAGGCGCATCACCGAGCACTTCTTCGCGCGCAACCTCCCGATCGCGCTGGTGTGCCACGGCGCGCAGGTGCCAGCTGTGTACGGGCTGCTGAAGGGTCGAAAGACGGCGTGCTTCCCCCCCATCACCGGTGACATGGAGAACGCGGGCGCGACGGTCATCGACGCTCCCGACGTCGTGGACGGCAACCTCGTCTCCTGCCGGGGGTGGCCCGACATGCCGCAATTCGGCAGGGCGATGATGGAGGTCTTCTCGAAGTCCATCAACTCCGCATCGGCATGAGCACACCTGGCCTGTCCCGGTGACGGCACTTCGGACCGTCACAGTCGACGGCTCCCCCGTCCACGTCCTGGAGAGCGGCACCGGGCCCGCGGTCCTGATGCTGCACGGCTCCGGACCCGGTACGACCGGATCCGGAGCCTGGGCAACGACGGCACAGGCGCTGGGCACGTCCTGGCACCTGGTGGCTCCTGACCAGGCGGGGTTCGGCCGTACACCGATCCCAGCCGGCTCCAGGGGTGGGCTCCGGCTGTGGACGGAGCAGGCCGCGGGCCTGATGGATGCTCTCGGTGTCGAGCACTACGCCGTGGTGGGCCACTCCATGGGCGGTGCCGTGGCGCTGGCGTTGGCGGCCGCGCGTCCCCAGCAGGTCACCCGTGTCGTGGCGGTCTCGACGATGGGCGCCCCTGGGGCGCCGCTGTCCGCCGAGCTCGACGCGGTCTGGGCCGCCCCCGCCGACCCGCTCGGGGCACGAGACATGTTGAGTCGCCTCGTCCTCGACCAAGCGCTCGTGACCGAGTCGGCCGTCGCTGCCCGTGCAGCCGCGATGCGAGCGGGGGCGGCCGCATTCGCGTCGTTGTTCCCTCCACCCAGGGCACGTTGGGCCGACGACCTCACCCTCTCGGCGCAAACGCTGGCAGGGGTCCGCGCACCCGTGCTGCTCGTCCACGGCGCCGAGGACCGAGTCACCCCGCTCGGGACGGCAGCCCTGCCCCTGCTCGAACACCTGGCCGATGTCCGTCTGTACGTGCTCGGCCGATGCGGGCACGTGCCGGCGCTCGAACACCCGCACGACTTCAGGCGACTCCTGTCGTGCTTCCTCGGCCGGGAACGAGGTCCCTAATTGCTGCGACAGGTCCGCAGCCCGTGCTCAAACCACGGACTTCCCATCCGTAGGTTTCAGGTTCGAGCCCTGGGCGCACTACTGCCCGCGTAGGTGCTCAACGCGGTACCCGCGCCGCGATAGGCCTTACCCAGCTTGGCCCGCTCACCTGGCAGCGTCTGCAGCGCCTCGGCGTACTTGACCGCGTAATCGCCGCGCATGTTCAACGCCGAACTGTTGCCCGACACCCCGTTCAGCCGGGCCGTGTTGTCCTCGGCCGGCTTCGCCTGCTCCAACAGACGCGTCGCCAGCGCCCGCACCTGGACCGGATCCCCCGGAGCAGGATCGCCCGCCAGCCCGAGAGTCTCCCAACCACCCGGCATGTGATCACCCGCCTGCACAACCCCTGATGAGGTTCCGCGGAAATGTACGCAACCGGCCAAGCCCGCATCGACCCCGCCGGCGCCGACTTCTTCGCCGACATCCTCGACCGCGCCCTCACCGAACTCGGCCACCGCGGCACGGGCGGGCACTCCCGCTGAGCGACCAACGGCGCTCCTGCTCACAACGTCCGGCAGCCCGACTCAGGCAACGCCCCCGGTGAGGTCGGCCAGCCCTGGGAAGCTGGTGATGATGGCCGCGTCCGGATGCTGGGTGAAGGCCTCGCTGGTGGCCTCGGCGAGTTGGTCGGCGACGCGGCAGGCCGCGAATACCAGGAACAGATTCCCGGCGGCCACGCCTGGGCCTACGGCGGTCTCGCGATCAAGCCTTGAGAACGGCGCCCCGCCGATGGCCGCCCCGGCGATCACGTCGCCGGGTACCGACAGCGCGGCCGGTGCCCGGACCAGCTCGATCAGATCGCGGAGCGCCGTCACCGTGTCGTCACCGCCCCTCCCCCGACGAGCCGAGCGCGTCGACCGCGGCCCGCAACGCCTGCCACTGCTCCGCCAGCCCGTGCGGCACTTCTCCGAGGGGGTCCTTGAAGAAGAAGGCCAGTTCGGTGAGCGGGCCCGTGCGCCCGGCTCGGTGAGCGGCCGCGGTCAGCCGCGCCAGATCCAGGACCAGCGGCGCGGCCAGCGCCGAGTCGCAGCCGTGCCAGGTGAACTCCATGCGCATGCGGATTCCGAGGAAGCCTTCGAAGGAGATCAGGTCCCAGGCGGTCTTGAAGTCGTCGAGGTCCTCGACGAAATCGATCCGGGTGTCGCCCTGCGGGACGTAGCCGAGCGTCTCGGCGAGCACACGCTGTTTGCTGGCGGACTTGGCCGCGTTGGCCGCCGGCTCGGCCAGGTTCGCGCCGTCGCCGCCGCCCAGCAGGTTGATCCCGGACCAGGTGCGCACCTTCAGGTTGCGCAGGGCGAACATCGGAGCGAGCACCGACTTGACCAGCGTCTCACCGGTCTTGCCGTCGTGGCCCGCGTACGGGAGCCGCTCCTTTCTGGCCAGGGTGTCGAGGGCGGGCAGGCGGGCGCCGGTGGAGGGCGTGAAGTCGACGTACGGGCAGCCGGCTCGCAGGGCGGCGTAGGCGGCCAGGGCGCTGGGCGGCAGGACGGGCTCCGGGCCGTGCAGCGCGGCCCGCAGCGCGTCGAGATCGGTGTGGGCGGGATGCGGTCGCGGCGCGGGTTCGGTGCTCGACACGTTGATCACGACGACGCGGTCCAGCTGGTGCCGCCGGCGGAAGCGGTCCAGGTCGGCGCCGATGGCGTCCGCGACCTCGGCCTGGGTGTCGCGGACCGGCAGGGGCCGTACGTCCTGCTCGACCCCGGACAGCGCGTCCCGCACGGCCCCGGCCAGCCGGGCAGGAACGATTCCCGCCTCGGCCAGCGCGGCGGCCTTCTTGTCCAGGGGGATCGAGGAGATGTCGTGGCCGCCGAAGACCAGCTCCCCTATGCCGGGGAGGGCGTCGCTGTGCAGTCCGGGCGTCTCCAGGACGCATCCGGTCGAATCGGCCAGGCCCGCCCGCACCGCCAGCGCCCCGAGCACGCTGGTGACGGCGACCGATCCTCGTGCTCCGATCAGCCATACTCCGGTTGTCATCTGTCTCCTCTCGCTATCGTTCGCCGGGACGATGGGATGCCCCCGGCATGAGCTGTTACTCAGAGGAGAAAGCGGCGTCGAAGGCCGCGGCCGGTGGGGTGATGGCGTTGAGGGAACGGATGTAGGCAAGGGATTCCGGCGCGCCGTGCAGCCGGTCCATGCCCGCGTCCTCCCACTCGATGGAGATCGGGCCGTCGTAGCCGATGTGGTTGAGCGCACGGAAGCACGCCTCCCACGGCACGTCGCCCCGGCCGGTGGACACGAAGTCCCAGCCGCGCCGGGGGTCGGCCCAGGCCAGGTGGGAGGACAGGCGGCCGCGCCGTCCGTCGCGGGTGGCCACGCGCGCGTCCTTGCAGTCCACGTGGTAGATCCGGTCGGCGAAGTCGAGGATGAAGTTCGCCGGGTCCAGGTCCTGCCACACCATGTGCGAGGGATCCCAGTTCAGGCCGAATGCCGGCCGGTGCCCGATGGCCTCCAGCGTCCGCACGGTGGTGTGGTAGTCGTAGGCGATCTCGCTGGGGTGCACCTCGTGGGCGAAGCGCACCCCGACCTCGTCGAAGACGTCGAGGATCGGATTCCACCGGTCGGCGAAGTCGGCGTACCCCGCCTCGATCATCGACGGGGGCACCGGCGGGAACATCGCCAGCGTGTGCCAGATCGACGAGCCGGTGAAGCCGACGACGGTCGTGACGCCGAGCGCGGCCGCCGCGCGGGCGGTGTTCTTGATCTCTTCGGCTGCGCGCCGCCGTACGCCTTCGGGCTCGCCGTCGCCCCAGATGCGGGCGGGCAGGATGCCCTTGTGGCGCTCGTCGATGGGGTGGTCGCTGAGCCGTCCAGCAGGACCTCGCCCTCGTCGGGCTCGTGGGCACCGGAAAGGATCTTGATGAGCGTGGACTTCCCGGCGCCGTTCTGGCCGAGCAGGCAGTGCACCTCTCCGGCCCTGACCTCGAGGTCCACACCGTCCAGAGCGCGCACGCCGGGGAACTGTTCGACGATTCCTCGCATCACCAGCAGAGATGACGCGTCGGACGGTGACCGCGACACAGGGGGCCTCCCTCGGTTCGGTGTGGCCGTGCCCGCCTGATGGCCCCGCCCGCCTGACGGCGCCGGTTGGCACCGCCGCGACGGCACCGAGGTCGGCGTGAACGGTGCCGGTGCGGCTCCGGATGACCGATCAGGCGGGCGGGACGTTCTGGGTGGGAAAAGGGCACGGGAAAAGGGGCACGGGGACTTCCCGTCCGCCTGACCGCGTGCCCCATGACCGCGGCACGCGGGATGGGCGGGAGGTGCCGAGGCGGCGCGGAGCAGGACGGTCAGGCGGACGGGAGGTTCAGGGAGCAGGCGGGTAGATCGGACCGCGTGGCGGACACGCCGGTCAGGGTGGGTGTGGCGATCAGGCCATGGGGGTTCCCTCGATAACCCCGATGGTGGGAGGCATTCGGATCGAGATGCTTGTGGGGTCGGACAGCGCTCGTTCGACGACGACTCCGGCCGCTCCGCGTGAGGCGGCGCCGAAACCGAGGTCGGAGGCGACGAACCGGCAGCGTTCGACGGCGTTGCTCATGCCCAGGCGTGCCAACGCCTGGTGGGCCGCGGGGATGAGCAGGTCGGCGAGCCGCGCGAAGTACCCGCCCAGCACGATCACCCGTGGGTTGAAGAGGTTGACCAGCATGGCCGCCCCGATGCCGAGCCACCGGCCCACCTCCGCGACGGCGGCGTCGACGCGAGGGTCTCCTTGGGCTCGTCGCTGCTCGATCTCGGCCAGCCGCTCCTCCGGGTCGCGGACGAGTTGCGGGCCGGCACCGTACGCGCGGTCAGGTGTGGCCATGCGGACCAGCGCGGCCAGCCCGACCTTGGTCTCCCAGCAGCCGACCCGGCCGCAGCGGCACGGCTCGCCGGAGGGATCGATCATGACGTGGCCGACCTCCCCCGCGAATCCGTCCGCTCCGCTCAGCAGGCGGCCGCCGGAGATGACGCCGCCGCCGACGCCGACCTCGCCTGTGAGGTAGACCAGGTCGGAGGTGCCGGCCGCGACGCCCGAGGTGTACTCGGCCAGGGCGGCGAGGTTGGCGTCGTTGTCCACCGTGACGGGGATGTCTCCGGCGATATTCGCCTGGGACAGCCACTCCGCCACCGCCACCCCGCGCCAGCCGAGGTTCGGGGCGACGACGACGATGCCGGTGGTGGTGTCGATCAGGCCGGGGACGGCCACGATGATCCCGGCCGGCGTGACCCCGAGCCGGTCCAGGTCGGCGACGATCCTCTCGGCCATGCGGGCCAGCTCGCTCAGTGAGCGTTCCGGGCCGGAGCCCATGGCGTCGAAACCGATGCGCCTGTCGATGATCACTCTGCCGGCCAGGTCGGTGGCGATCGCGGCGATGTAGTCGACGTTGACTTCCATGCCGAGGGCGCCGACCTGGGAGCCGTCCAGGCCGAGTGCGACACCCGGGCGGCCGACGGAGCCCGCGTGCTGCGGCCCCATCTCCTTGACCAGTCCGCGCGCCTGTAACTCGCTCACCAAACTCGTGACGGTGGCCTTGTTCAACCCGGTCGCGGCGGCGACGGCCGACCGCGTGCACGGGCCGCGCGCGCTGACGTGACGGAGCACGAGGGCGAGGTTGGAACGGCGCACGGTGGCCTGATCCGCGGGAACTCCCGCGGATCCGCCGCGACCCATCGAGTCGGTCGTGTGGCCGTCGGGCCGGCTGTGGTCCACGCTCCTCCTCGATTAGTTCGGATGGCTAGCCGAATTAAAAGCACGAGTTCCTGCGAGCACAAGTATTAAATCGTTCGTAACTTGCATAACGTTCCGATAACCGAGCGAGAAAAGTGGCTGAAGTGCACGGAAGTGAGCGATGCCAACTCGTTACGGATTTGAGGGGTGCGTGGTCTGACATCGCCGTGTTACAACCCTGATTAATTGATCTCAGAGACAAACAAAGGGGCAGGTGGTGCTGGTGACGTACAGGGCGTCCCGCTCCCGCGCCCCGGGCGGCACCGCGCCGACGGGTTCCGCCACGCTGCGCCGGGCGAACCTCTCGGTGGTGCTGCGCGAGCTGCGCGACCACAGATCCCTGTCCCGTGCCGAGATCGCGCAGGCGACCGGGCTGCACCGGGCCACCGTCTCCAACCTCATGGCAGAGCTCCTGGAACGGCGGCTGGTGCGGGAGGTCGGTGTCGAGCACGTGGGCGCGATCGGGCGTCCCAGACGGGCGGTGGCGCTGCACGGCGCGCACGTCGGCGCCCTGGGCATGGAGATCAACGTCGACTACATCGCGGTCCACGGCACCGACCTGAGCGGCCGGAGCCTGGTCGAGCGCCGGGTGGTCCACGACGCGATGGGCAGCGGCCCGGACAGCGCCGTGCGCCGGCTCGGGCTCGTGGCCAAGGAGGCCGTGGAGGCGATGCGGCGGGCCGGAGCGGTGCCGACCGGCATCGCGGTGGCCGTCCCCGGACTCGTGGACGTGACACGCGGCGTCGTGACACTCGCACCGAACCTCCACTGGCGCGACCTGCCCTTGGCCGAGCGGCTGGGCGCCGTACTCGGCCGGGCGCGCGTGCCGGTATGGGTGGACAACGATGCGAACCTCGCCGCCCTGGCCGAATACACCTCCGGCGTCGCCGCCGGCACGCCCCACCTGGTCTATCTCACCGGAGAGGTGGGCGTCGGCGGCGGCATCATCTCCGGCGGCGAACTGCTGCGCGGAGCGGACGGATTCTCCGGCGAGGTCGGACATCTGCGGGTCGACCCGAACGGCGACCAGTGCGGCTGTGGCCGCATCGGCTGCTGGGAGACCAAGGTCGGCCTGGCCGCACTCGTCCGCGCGGCCATGCCCGAGCAGGCGTACGGGTTGCCCGGCATGCCGGGTCCCGATCCCGGCGAACGGGTGGCCGACATCGCCAGGGGCCTGGCCTCGGGAGACCGGCGGATGATGATGGCGGTGGCACAGGTCGGCGAGTGGCTCGGGCTCGGCGGCTCGATCCTGGCCAACCTGTTCAACCCGCGAGTGATCGTCATCGGCGGCTACTTCGCCTCACTGGCCCAGTGGCTGCTACCGCACGCGCAAGATCAGCTGCAACGGCTCGTGGTGGCCGCTCCCGCCGCCCCGTGCCGATTCGTCGCCTCCACGCTCGGCTTCGGCGCCGCCTCCCGCGGCGCCGCGAGCATGGTGGTGAACCACCTCATCGACGACCCGACGACGATCACGGACTCGCTCCCCAGGCCGGCACCTCACTGACGGCCCCACAGACCTGGAGACGGCACCCTCCAGCAACCCGCAACATCCGCTACCACCAAAGTGGCAACAAGCGCGGCGGCGCGCGCCTGACGTCCCCCCGGTCAGGAAGGGTTTTCATGTCACCACGTCATCGAACGTGGGCCAGGCTGCTCAACGCGGCCCTGCCAGAAAGCGGACGACGCCCGAGACGCCGAACCGCGACCACGATGGCCATGGCCCTCGTCGCCCCCCTCATCACGCTCCTCGCGGCTCCCGTGAGCGCGGAGGCCGCTGCTACGGCGGCGGAGCCCGCCTTCAAGGTGCTCGTCTTCTCGAAGACGACCGGCTTCCGGCACGACTCGATCCCCGAGGGAATCGCAGCCGTGCAGAAACTCGGCCAAGAGAACAACTTCGCGGTCGACACCACCGAGGACAGCGCCCTGTTCACGGACCAGAACCTGGCGCAGTACCAGGCCGTGGTCTTCATGTCCACGACCGGTGACCCGCTGGGCACGCAGGCCCAGAAGGACGCCTTCCAGCGGTACATACAGAACGGCGGCGGGTTCGTGGGCGTCCACGCCGCCGCCGACAGCGGGTACAACTGGGCCTGGTACGGCAAGCTGGTCGGGGCGTACTTCAAGCAGCACCCGGCGATCCAGCAGGCCACGGTCAAGGTCGAGGACCCGGCGCACCCGTCGACCAAGGATCTCCCGACGACCTGGTCCCGTACCGACGAGTGGTACGACTACCAGGCCAACCCGCGCAGCGCGGTTCACGTCCTGACGTCGATGGACGAGAAGTCCTACACCGGCGCCACGATGGGCGCCGACCACCCGAACACGTGGTGCCAGGACTACGACGGCGGCCGTTCGTGGTACACCGGGCTCGGCCACCTCAAGGAGAACTACAGCGAGCCCAACTTCCTGAAGCTGCTTCTCGGCGGCATCCAGACCGCCTCCGGCGCGGTCAAGGCTGACTGCTCGGCCTCGCAGAGCAGCAGCTTCGAGAAGGTCACGCTCGACGACAACACGTCGAACCCGATGATGGTGGACGTCGCCAAGGACGGCCGGGTCTTCTACATCGACCGGCTCGGCGAGGTCAAGATCATCAAGCCTGCGGGCGGGACGGTGACGGCGGCGAAGCTGAACGTCTTCACCGCCAACGAGAGCGGCCTGCTCGGGCTGGCGCTCGACCCCGGCTTCGACTCCAACCACTGGGTGTATCTCTACTACTCCCCCACCGGCACGAACGTCGACCGGCTGAGCAGGTTCACCGTCACCGGTGACACCCTGGACATGACGAGCGAGAAGAAGATTCTCGACGTCCCGGTGCAGCGGGCCGAGTGCTGCCACCACGGCGGCGGCATGGTGATGGACCCCAAGACCGGCAATCTGTGGCTGGGCACGGGCGACAACACCAACCCGTTCGCCTCCGACGGCTACACGCCGATCGACGAGCAGTCCGGCCGCTCCAGCTGGGACGCCCAGCGCACCTCGGGCAACACCAACAGCCTGAGCGGCAAGCTGCTGCGGATCCACCCTGAGGCCGATGGCACCTACACCATCCCGGCCGGCAACCTGTTCGCGCCGGGCACGGCGAAGACCAAGCCGGAGATCTACGGCATGGGCTTCCGCAACCCGTTCCGCATAGGTCTCGACCCCAAGACGGGCCACATCATGCTCGGTGAGTACGGCCCCGACGCCAACTCGGCGAGCGCCACCCGTGGTCCGCAGAACACGGTCGAGTGGAACCTCGTCTCGAAGCCGGGCAACTACGGCTGGCCGTACTGCGTCGGCAACAACACCCCGTACGTCGACTACAACTTCGCCACCAAGCAGTCGGGGTCGCCGTTCAACTGTGCCGCGCCGGCCAACGACTCGCCGAACAACGACGGCCTCTCCAGCCTGCCGCCGGCGGTTCCGGCGACGATCTGGTACCACTACGCGGCCGACCCGCAGAACTTCCCGGAGCTGAACGGTGGCGCGCCGATGGGCGGCCCGGTCTACCGCTCCGACCCGAACCTGCAGTCGGACGTGAAGTGGCCGGCGTACTGGGACGGCAAGGCCGTCTTCGGAGAGTGGAACAACGACAAGGTGTGGTCGTTCCAGCTCGACGAGAACGGCAGCAAACTCGTCGAGATGAACCCGATCCTCGGCTCCCTGTCCTTCAAGAAGCCGATGGACATGAAGTTCGGCCCCGACGGCGCCCTGTACATGATCGAGTGGGGCTCCGGCTTCGGCGGCGACAACGCCGACTCCGGCATCTACCGCATCGAGTACACCAAGGGCACCCGCCCGCCGATCGCCCGTGCCACGGCGGACAAGACCGACGGGCCCCTGCCGCTGGCCGTCACGTTCTCCAGTGAGGGCAGCCGGGACCCGGACGGCAAGACGCTCACCTACGCCTGGGACCTCGACGGAGACGGTGACACCGACTCCACCGACCCCAACCCCACCTTCACCTACGAGGAGGGGGGCGATTACAGCGTGGTCCTGACCGTCAAGACCCCCGACGGCAAGACCGCCAACGCCAGCGTGGCGATCAGCGCGGGCAACACCCGGCCCACCGTCTCGGTGAACGTCCCGCCGAACGGCGCCTTCTTCGAGTTCGGCGACCAGGTGAAGTTCAAGGTCACCGTTTCCGACCCCGAGGACGGCACGATCGACTGCGACAAGGTCCAGATCCAGGCGATCCTCGGTCACGACAGCCACCCCCACCCGCTCGACCAGCTCAAGGGCTGTGAGGGCACCCTGCAGACCCAGCAGGTGGGCCACGGCGAGTACGACAACCTCTTCTACGCCATCGAGGCCAGCTACACCGACGGCGGCGCCGGCGGCGCCAAGCCGCTGACCGGGCGGGGCCAGGTCCTCCTGCAGCCCAAGCGCAAGCAGGCCGAGCACTTCTCGCAGACCGGCCGGGTGCCCGACGGCAAGGGCACCGACGCCGCAGGTGTCCAGGCGGAGACCACGACCGACACCCAGGGCGGCAACCAGCACATCGCGTTCGTCCAGGACGGCGACTGGTGGTCGTTCGACCCGGTGAACCTGTCGAACATCACCGCGATCCGGCTCCGGGCCTCCTCGGGCGGCGCCGGCGGGACCGTGCAGGTCCGGGCGGGCAACCCCGAGACCGGCACGCTGGTCGGCTCGGTCGACGTGACGCCCACCGGCGGCTGGCAGACGTTCACCGACGTCACCCTCGACCTGACCAGCCCGCCGACCGAGAGCGGACCGCTTTACTTCGTCGTGCGCAAGCCGGCGAGCGCGGCCGACAACGCCTACCTGGTCAACTTCAACTGGGTCTACTTCGTCGGCAAGGGCGCCACGGACAACGAGCGTCCGGCCGTGACCGCGACGGCGACCCCGGCGACGGGCGTCGCTCCGCTGAAGGTCGACTTCAAGGCGACGGCCACCGACCCCGAAGGGGACCCGATCACCTACAAGTGGAACATCGGGGTGACCGGCGCGCCGGAGCCCACCACAGCCGAGGCGAGCTACACCTACACCGCGCCGGGCAACTACACGGCCGTGGTGACCGTGACCGACGACAAGGGCGCGTCGGCCACCGCCCAGGTCCCGGTCAAGGTGGACGCGCCGGCCACGGTGTGCTTCACCGGCCGTTCCGACGACTTCCTTGGCAGCCAGCTCAACCGTGACCGCTGGTCGGTCATCCGGGAGAACCAGGACCTCAAGGTCGCGGACGGCAAGCTCTTGATCCCGACCTCGACCACCGACATCTACAGCACGGGCGGCAACACGCCGAACATCGTCCTACAGCCGGCGCCGTCGGGTGCCTGGACCGCCACCGCAAAGCTCACGCTGGACGCGCGTGACGCGTACCAGCAGGCGGGCCTGGTCATTTACGGCGACGACGACAACTACGCCAAGATGGTGCTCCAGGCGCGGTCGACCTCGGGTCCCAACCACGCCAGCCGCATCTTCCAGTTCATCAGGGAGGAGAACGGCAGCCCGAACGAGGTGTCGCAGAGCAACACGGCCGACCTCGGGGACTCCTACCCCGACACGGTGTACGTGCGGTTCATCAGCGACGGCACCAACATCACCGCCCACTACTCCTCGGACGGCACCACGTTCACCGCGATGCCGCAGACCAAGCCGCTCGCCGGGATCGCCAACCCGAAGATCGGCCTTCTCTCGCTGGCCGGGGCCAACCACCCGGTGGTGGACGCGTCCTTCGACTGGTTCCACATCACGCCGGACGACAAGGCGACGGCGCCGGACCCCGACGACGAGTTCGCCGGCACCGCGCTCGACGCCTGCCGCTGGAACGCGGTCGTGCGCCCCGACGCCACCGCGGCGCGCGTCGGCAACGGCAAGCTGGAGCTCGACACCACGGCCGGTGACATCTACGGGACCACCAACAGCGGCCCGAAGAACTTCATCCTGCAGACGGCGCCGAGCGGCGACTGGACGCTGGAGACCAAGCTGGACGCCTCGGCGCTCAACGAGCGGTACCAGCAGGGCGGCCTGATGGTGTACGCCGGTGACGACGACTACGTGAAGCTCGACTTCCTCACCACCAACGCCGCGGGGTCGGCGGCGGCGCGGAGCATCGAGCTGCGCAGCGAGGTCGGCGGAACCGTGCAGAGCCCGCAGCCGCAAGTGAACAACCTCACCAGCGGCGTGTGGTGGCTGCGGCTGAAGAAGGCGGGCACCACCTTCACCGGCTCCTACTCCTCCGACGGCCAGACCTGGACGGATCTCTCCGCGACGGTGGCGAACACCGCGGTGGCCACCGGCGCGAAGGTCGGCGTGTACACCATCGGCACCACCCAGTCGGCGTCGAAGACGGTCACGTTCGACTACTTCCACCTGACCAACGGAGGGTCGGACGAGGACGAGACCCCGCCGGTGACGACGGCGACGACCGATCCGGAGCAGCCGGCGGGCGGCACGTTCACCGGTCCGGTGTCGGTCACGCTGAAGGCCACCGACGAGGCCGGCGGCAGCGGGGTCGACAAGACCGAGTACCAGCTCGACGGCGGCGGCTGGACCGCCTACACCGCACCGGTCACCGTGACCGGCGACGGGCAGCACGAGCTGAACTACCGCTCGGCCGACAAGGCGGGCAACGTCGAAGAGGCCAAGACGCTGACGCTGACGATCTCGGCGCCCGCGCCGCAGGTCAAGCTGACGGTCTCCGCCTCGTCCCGCTGCATCGGCACCTCGGCGTACGTGGCGGTCACGGCCGTCAACGGCTCGGACGTGCCTTCGACGGTGACGCTGACCACCCCGTTCGGTTCGAAGACCGTGGCCGACGTGGCCCCGGGCAAGCAGGCGTACCAGTCCTTCAACAGCCGGGCCGGGCAGATCGACGCGGGCACGGTGGCCGTGAAGGGGACCGCGACGATCGGCGGCGAGCAGGTCACCTCGTCGTACGACGCCACCTACCCGGCGCTCAGCTGCCGCTGACCGCCGACAGCAGAACCGGGGCCGGCCGGCCGAGCAGCCGACCGGCCCCACCCCCCTCGATGGAGCGAACACATGAAAATGAACAGGACTACGCACATGATCGCCGCGGCGATGCTCGGTGTCGCGCTCGCCGCCGGCGTCGGCGTGGCCGGTCCCGCGGTGGCGGACGACGACCCCGACAACGGCATCGACGTATCGGTGACGATCGAACCCAACACCACGCCCGGTCAGGTGTCTATGACCGTCGCCGACAACGGCGGAGTGGCGCTGCAGGAGGACGGCTCCAACGCCGCCGCCCGCCAGTTCGTCGGCACCCTGCCGACGGTCACGGTGACCGACACCCGCCGTCCCGAGGAGATCCCCGCCGGTGACTTCTGGGCGGTCGTCGGCCAGGCCAGCGAGTTCACCGCGACGAGCGGTTCGGCGCCCGCCATCGGCCCGCAGTACCTGGGCTGGCGGCCGCGCCTGCTGAGCGACTCCTCCTCCGGGGCGGTGGAGGCCGGTGAGCCCGTCTCCAGCGTCATCTCAGACGGCTCGGGGGCGCCCACCGTCGGTCTGCAGGGGCAGGAGCTGCTGGTGTCGACGGCGAACTCCGCCGACGAGATCGGCACCTGGCAGGTCAACGCCGACCTCGCGCTGCGCACTCCCGCCGACGTCGCCGCCGGCGAGTACCACTCGACTCTGACGCTTTCCCTCTTCAACCAGTCCTGAACCCGAGGCAGGACGCCATCGCCCGCTGTGGTCGTCCGGGACCTGCGCCGGCCTGGCGCGGGTCCGGGACGACCACGATGAGACTGGAGACACCTCTGTTGACCACAAGCCGTTCGCGAGGCGCCCTCGCCCACCTCGCCGTCTTACCCGCTGTCGGTGTTGCCCTGCTGGTCGCCGTCCTGGTCACCTCGGTCGCGTTCGCGACCCCGTCCGACGCCGACACCACCTGGTCAGTCGTTCCGGCCAACGCCGAGGGTCCTGACGGCCGCAGCGTCATCGACCTCGAACTCGCCGGCGGACAGCAGGTGGTCGAGCATGTGGCGGTCATCAACCGCTCCACTCAGCCGGTCGACTTCGCGATCGACGCCAACGACGGCTACCTGACCTCCAAGGGCTACTTCGACATGCGGCCCTCGGACGCGAAACCGACCGACGGCGGCTCCTGGGTAGCGGTTCCCGAGAAGGTGACCATCGCCGCCGGGGCCACCTCCGTCGTGCCGGTGACGGTGTCGATCCCCCAGAACGCGACGCCTGGCGATCATCCCGCAGGTGTGACGGCGTCCCTGGAGACCATCTCCGGTCAGGTACGGGTCCAGAACCGGGTGGGCGTCCGCCTGAACATCCGCGTCACCGGCGACTACGTGGCCAAGGTGGCAGTAACCGACGTGCAAGCCCAGTACACGGGATCGTGGAATCCGTTCGCCGCCGGATCCGTCGAGGTGACCTATACCGTGGCCAACGTCGGCAACGTCCGGCTGGTCACGGACAACCGGGTCCTGACGTCCACGTTCGTGGGCGAGAACACCTGGAGTGACCCGTCCGCGGCCAATGCCAGGGAGCTCATGCCGGGCGGCAGCCGCACGTTCGTCGCACGGGTGCCCGGCGCCTGGCCGCTGGGTCCCATCGGCACGACGGTCACGGCGATCCCCTCGCCCGCGGGCAAGCCGATCCCGGGCGTCACCGCCCAGCGGATGGCGATCGACACCACGGTCTGGGCCCTGCCGTGGCCGCAGCTCGCCCTCCTCGTCCTCCTCATCCTCGCCCCCTTCGCCATCCGGCTGGTCGCCGCCTGGCGCCGCAAGCGCATCGAGAAGCTGATCATGCTCCACAGCAAAGGCACGCCTCAGGAGGCGTGAGCGACATCGACATCCGCCCTCAGGAGGTGGCGACCATCAACCGACCCAGGCAACCGGCCCCCGCACAGGGTGCGACGTGGGCCCGCGTGCTCGCCCTCGCGGTCGCGTTCGCGCTCGGCGCGATCGTCGCCGGCGGTGTGGTGTTCGCGCTGACCCGGCCGGACTCGATCAAGCAGACGGCCGACCGGCTCCGTGCCGAGTCCGCCCTCCGCGACAGAACGCAGATCAAGACCCTGACGGAGCTGGCCCGCAGCACGCGGGGTCGGCTCCTCCCCGTGCTCGACGGGCTGAGCCGGGCCATGCCGACCGACGGCACCGCGGGGCCCGTCGCGGTGACCGCCGCCGACGTCGAGACCTGGGAGCAGGCGGCCGCCGCGGCCGTCCAAGGCTTCGCCGACCCGCCGTCCGGCGAGACCGCCACCAACGTGGCGCGGTCGAGTCTCGCCTCCGCCGTACGGCAGCTCGCCACGACCGTCGACACCTACGCCGCCGCGCGGGGTCTGACGGGACCGGCCCGCGCCGCCGCCATGGACCTGGCCGTACGGCAACGCGCCGACGCGCTCTTCACCTGGTCGATCGGAGCCACCGCTCTCGACGCCCTGAACATCGACGCGGGCTACGGCCACCAGCACGTGTTCCTACCGACATCACCCGGCGAAGGGGCACTCACCCCCGACACCGAACCCGAGGGGAGTCACGACTCGTGAACAAGGCACCGGCATACGTTCTCACCGTCCTGCTGACCGGGCTCATGCTGGTGCTCGGCGCACCGGCGGCCTCCGCCCACGGCGGGCCGATCAAGCTGGAGGTGACGGGAGACGGCGCCGACAACGTCAACGTGCTGGTCACGTACAAGAAGGACGGCCATCCCGTAACGGAGATCGTCGAGGCCACGCTGAAGGCGACCTCGGCAGACGGCCGTTCCTTCGGGCCGGTGCCGCTCAGGTCGGCGCCCGAGGGCCAGAACCTCTACCACTCCGCGGAGCCGCTGCCGAGCGGCGAATGGCGGGTCACCGTGACCGCGACCGAGCCCTCCAAGGCGAAAGCGACGGTGAAGGTGAAGGCGGGCGTTATCGCCGCCTCACCCGTGGCGGCGACTGCCCCCGCATCGGGCCAGGCGACGGCGCCCGCGCGGAACAAGGCCGCCGCGCCGGCGACCGTGATGGACGACCAAGGTGCGATGGGGACTCCCCTCAAGATCGGCATCATCGTCCTCGTGGCGCTCGTCGCCCTCGCGGCCTGGATCGCCCTCGCCTGGCGGCACCGCATGGGCGTCCGGCGCTGAATTCGGCCGGCCGGGGATTGGCGATACAACAGAAGGCGCAACCGACCAGCACCTCGCCGGGGCTGGGGGGTGGGCTGAGCAACCTTCACCCCGGCGCGGACCAGCGCGACGAGGTGAGGGGCAGTGACCGCACGCCGGCGGGCCGGGGCCGACTCGATCAGCTCGAACGCCACAACCCGCGCCTCTTCGAGGAGGTGATGTACCTGGCAGGTCGGCGTGCACCGCATCGACGGACGCGTCCGGCAGGGATCGCCTCGGCGCTATCCGGAAGGGAACGGATGGCCCGCAGCGCGCGGCGCAGATCGCCGGCATCGCCGGGTTGGCTCGACCGCGACGATGTCGGCCCCCAGCGTGACCAGGAAGATGGTCAGTTTGCTGGTTCCGCGCTTCCGACGGAAGAACTGGACTCCATGTACCCCGTCTTGCGGCTCCGGAAGGGGGTCATGAGGCGATCGTGGCCGCCCCTACCACGCGCGCGGTAAAGCTGCTGGTCCACGACTTCGAGCCCGGCTGGGACGCCTACACCGAGAGGCCCGGCCGTCAACTGCCGGTGGATCTCGCATTCGCCGACGTGCGCCCTGAGGACTACCAGGCGCTGGTGATCCGGGACGGCCGCGCGCCGGAGTACATCCGCGCCGATCCCGACGTCTCCCGTATCGTTCATTACTTCTTCGAGCGCGGCCTGCCGGTGGGCACGATTTGCCACGGCCCGCAGGTGCCGGCCGCGCTTGGCGTGCTGCGCGGCCGTACCACGGCGGCCTTCCCGCCATTGAGGACCGACATGGAGATGGCGGGTGCGACCTTCGTGGACGCCCCCGACGTGGTGGACGGCGCGATGGTCGCTGTCGTGGCTGGCCAGACCTGCCTGAATGGTCGCGTGCCTTCATGCGCGTGCTGGAAGGCGCGAACGTGTCGTTGTAGGTGGTTCGGTCGTGCCCTCACCCTGCGCCACCAGATCACCGTCCTCGAACGCCGGCTCGGCTCTGACATCAGGGTGAGATATGCCCCGGAAGACCACCGAATCCTGCTGCAGTGAAGATCACTCAACGCCACCACCGATTACGGGCCAGAGCCACTTCAGTGGTGTATCTCGATCTTGCCTGATTAGCGGGTAGTCGGGGTCAGGCGGCCTTCGAAGGTGATGGCGAAGGCGTTCAGGGCGGCTTTCCAGCGGGTGATCCAGCGTTTGCGAACCCTGTACCGGGCAGCCCCCGCACCGCCGCGCGCAAGCCGGACACCGTCTGGACTCACATGAACAACGTCCAGCCCACCCTCCTGCCTGGTCACAACGCTAGGCCGTCCTTGCTGGTTTCAAATACCGCTGGAGGGTGCGGCGGTCTTCGTGACCGGACAGGTTCATCAGGTCGGCCTCGGTAGCGCCGTCCTCACTGTCGGCGGCTGACCGGGTCAAGGTCGCGGGCGGCGCGAAGGGAGCGTCCAGGGCTGGGCGCGAGCAGTCGCCGGACGGTCGGAGCGCCCCGGCGATCGGTGGTCCGCGAACCCATTGCCGGCAAGCTCAGCCGGGGCCTTCGCCCGGGCGGCTTAGAGCAGCGCCTCGGCGGTGATGGGCAGGTCGCGGACGCGGCGGCCGGTGGCGTGGAAGACCGCGTTGGCGATGGCGGGCGCGACCCCGACCTTCACGATCTCGCCGAGGCCCTTGACGCCGATGGGGTCGGCGTGGGGGTCCTCCCCTTCCAGATAGATCGCCCGCAGGTCGGGTACGTCGGCGTTGACGGGCACCAGGTAGTCGGCGAGGTTGGCGTTGACGATGCGGCCGTCGCGGTGGTCCGTGACGGTGTGCTCCAGCAGCGCCATGCCGATGCCGCCCACCATGGCCCCGAGCGCCTGGCTGTCGGCGAGCTTGGGGCTGATGATCCGTCCCACGTCGTAGACGCCGAGCATTCGCCGCACCCGCACCAGGCCCAGCCGCCGGTCGACGGCCACCTCGGCGAACACGGCGCTGTAGGCGGAGGTGGAGAACTGCTGCTCCGCCGCCGGGGAGAAGGCTCCGCGTGCTTCCAGGTGCGTACGGCCGTTCCGGGCCAGGAGTTGCTGGTAAGTTTCGCCGCGCGCGGGGTCGCTGCCCAGGTGAAGCCGGCCGTCGCGGACGATGACGTCGCCGGCGTCGACGCCGTGCAGCGGGGACCGCTCGTCCTCGACGGCCAGCTTGATAGCGCTCTGCCGTAGTTTGTCGCAGCCGTCCTGGACGGCCGATCCGACGCTGGCCATGGTCAGCGAACCGCCGTGCGGCGGGGCCGGCGGCAGGTCGGAGTCGCCGAGCTCGAAGCGGACGGTGCGCATGGTGAGGCCGAGAGCGTCGGCGGCGAGTTGAGACATGGACGTGTAGGTGCCCGGGCCCATGTCGCTGGCCGCGGCCTGGATCAGGGCAGTGCCGTCGGCGTCCAGCCTGACGTGGGCCTCGGCCGCACTGCGCAGGGTGTCGTAGCAGCCGCTGGCCACGCCGGTGCCGACGAGCCAGTCGCCGTCCTGCGTGGAGCGCGGCCTGGGGTCGCGCCGATCCCAGCCGAACTCGCGGGCGCCGACGCTGAAGCACTCGCGTAGCCGCCGGGTGGAGAACGGTCGCCCGTTCGACTGGTCGGTTTCCGGTTCGTTGCGCTGCCGCAGTTCGATCGGGTCGATGCCCAGTTCGTGGGCGAGCTCGTCCATGGCCGATTCGATGGCGAAGGCAGCGGTGGAGAAGCCGGGGCCCCGCATGAACGTCGGCGTGTTCACATCCAACGGCAGGGTCCGGAACGTCTGGCGGACGTGGGGCGTGGCGTAGAGCATCTGCCCCAGGACTACTGTGTTCTCGGCGAAGTGCTCGTACGTGGACGTCTCGGCCCGGAGGTTGTGGAGCATCGCGGTCAGTCGTCCGCTCCGGTCGCTGCCCACGCGGACCGTGTACTCGCACGCGGGCCGGTACCCCACCCCGTAGTACAGCTGCCGGCGGGTCAGGACGAGCTTCACCGGGCGCCGGACCTCACGGGCGGCCAGGGCCGCGATGGTGACGTGCGGCCAGGTCCGCAACGCGTTGCCGAACGCGCCGCCGACGAACGGCGAGATGACGTGCACCGACTCCTGCGGGAGGCCGAACACGGCGGCCAGTTCCGCCCGCGTGCCCAGCACCCACTGGGTCTTGTCCCAGACAGTGAGACTCAAGCCGTCCCATCGGGCGATGGTCGCGTGCGGCTCCATCGCGTTGTGGTGGTTGCGAGTGGCCCGGTAGGTCTGCTCCAGCCGTACCTCCGCGGAGGCCAGCGCCTGCTCCGGGGCGCCGCGCTCGTAGTCCTGGGCAGGCATGGGGTCGTTGACCGGTCGTGTGGTCGTAGCCAGGTCGGTCGAGGACTTCCCGGCCCGGTACGAGACTTTCACCAGGTCAGCGGCGTGCTGCGCGGCCTCCAGTGTCCTGGCCACGACCACGGCGACCGGCTGCCCGAAGAAGCGGACCCGATCGTCCTGGAAGACGTGCAGCCGTTCGCCCACCTCCGGGTCCAGGAAGGCCCCCGGATTGTCGCGGTAGGCCAGCTTGGGCGCGTTGAGATGGCTGATCACCTTCAGCACGCCGGGCTGGGCGAGGGCGGCGCGGACATCGATGCCGGTGATGCGCCCGAGCGCGATGCCGCTGTCGACGACCACGGCATGGACCATGCCTTCGACGTCGTGGTCGGCGGCGTACGCGGCCTGGCCGGTCACCTTCAGCCGTCCGTCCACCCTCGACAGCGGCGCTCCGACGGCCGCCTGCGGCTGAGGGCTCACTCGGTACCTCCTACGATGCGCAGCTGGCGTTCGACCGTGCGTTTGAGCAGGTCGACCTTGAAGCGGTTGTGTTCCAGGGGGCGCGCTCCGTCTGCCGCCCGCTCGGCGGCGCGCGCCCACAGGGCCGCGGACGGCCGTTCGCCGATGAGCCGGCGCTCGACGGCGGGCAGCTTCCACGGCACGGTGCCCACGCCTCCGGCGGCGACCTTCGCCTCCCGGATCACTCCGTCTCGTACGTACAGGGCGACGGCGGCGGAGGTGAGCGCGAACTCGTAGGACTGCCGGTCGCGTACCTTGAGGTAGCCCGACTGGAGCGGGCGGGGATGGGCCGGGATCTCCACGGCTGTGATCAGCTCCCCTGCCCGGAGGGCCTGTTCACGGTTCGGGGTGCGGCCCGGCTGGAGCAGGAAGTCGGAGAAGGCGACGCTGCGCTGCCCGTCCGGGCCCAGCAGATGCACGGTCGCCTCCAACGCCGCGAACGCCACGGCGACATCGGAGGGATGCGTGGCCGCGCACTGGTCCGAAGTGCCCAGGATCGCGTGTGTACGGTGGAAGCCGTCCCGCGCCGCGCAGCCCGAGCCGGGTTCGCGCTTGTTGCAGACGGCCGTCACGTCACGGAAGTACGCGCACCGCGTGCGTTGCATGATGTTGCCGCCGATGGTGGCCATGTTGCGCAGCTGGGCCGACGCGCTCAGCTCCAGTGCCTGCGAGATCACCGGGAAGGTACCGCGTACCTTTGGATCCGCGGCGGCCTCGGCCATCCGTACCAGAGCGCCGATCCGCAGCCCCCCGCGCGCGGTGACCATGATCTCCCGCAACGGCAGAGCACTGATGTCGACCAGCGTGCCGGGGCGCTCGACAGTCTCACGCATCAGGTCGACCAGCGTGGTACCGCCCGCGATGTACCGGCCGCCGCTCCGGCCCGCCGCGAGGGCGGCGCGAGTGTCGGAGACCTTGGTGTAGGAGAAGGGGTACATGGGCTCCGTCACTTCCCGTGTGCGGCCTGGCCGACGGCACGCACGATCTTCACGTAGCATCCGCAGCGGCAGAGGTTGCCGCTCATCCACTCCCGGACCTCCGCCGCGGAGCCGGTGCGGCCCTCCTGGATGCAGCCGACGCCGGACATGATCTGCCCGGGAGTGCAGAAGCCGCACTGGAAGGCGTCCTGGTCGATGAAGGCCTGTTGCAGCGGATGCAGGTCACCGTCGCCTGGGGCGAGGCCCTCGATCGTGGTGACCTCGGCACCCTCCAGCCGCACCGCCAGCGTCAAGCACGAGTTGACCCGCCGCCCGTCGACCAGGACCGTGCAGGCCCCGCAGGCGCCGGCGTTGCAGCCCTTCTTCGAGCCGGTCAGGCCCAGTTGTTCGCGCAGCAGATCCAGTAACGAGGCGCGGTTGTCGACAGTGACGGTGTGCCGCTCGCCGTTGACGGCCAGCGAAAGGCGGCCGCTCGGCGGCGTCCCAGCGGCGACGGCTTCCTCGGCCGCCAGCACGGGCGCCGCGACGGTGGACCCGCCCACCACCACGGCGCCGCCGACACCGGCGGTCATGGCGGCGATGACCGTGCGCCGGGTCGGCTCGAATTCGGTGGATACGGCCGCCGCATCCGAAGGTTCGGCCAGTATACGTTCTTCCATGAAAGGCCCTCTCCGAGAGGTGTAGGTCACGGGCAGGTGTCAGGACCTGTTCCGTTCTATGGAGCCCCGCTGGGCCGGCTCGGCGAGGTCCGTGCTCTCGCTCCCGTCCGGGGACAGCCGTACGCCGCGGGGAGGCCGGTGAGCCTCCGGCCGGTGGAACGCGGCCGGTCCACCGGCCGCGCTTTCTGTGGTCGAACGAGACCCGGGTCAAGCAGCGGGGCGGCTGCCCATGGCCGCTTCCGAGACGTGATTCCACTCCTCCCAGCTCGCGATGCGCTGCGCGTACTCCTCACGCATCCAGTCGAGCAGGCCTGCGCCGAGGAAGATCCGCAGCGGCGGTTCCTCGGCATCGACGACCTGGAGGATGGCTGGGGCGGTCCCCTGCGGGTCGCCAGGGGTCACCCCGCTCCAGAACGTGTCCACGGCCTCGCGCACACCGTCGTAGACGGGCAGCTGTTCGGCGCGCACGGCCGAACTTCCGCCCCAGTCCGTGGCGTAGCCGGTCGGCTCGACAATCGTGACCTTGATGCCGAAACCGCGGACCTCGCCGGCGAGAGCCTGGCTCATCCCTTCCAGCGCCCACTTGGACGCGTTGTAGATACCGACACCGGGGAACGCGCGCAGCCCGCCGATGGAGGAGACCTGGATGATGTGGCCCGAGCCCTGCTCGCGCAGATACGGCAGGACGGCCTGGGTCACCCACAGAGCGCCGAAGACGTTGGTCTCGAACTGGTCGCGCGCCTGCTGCTCGGTGACCTCCTCGGCCATGGTGAACAGGCCGTATCCCGCGTTGTTGATGACGACGTCCAGCCGCCCGAAGTGGTCGTGGGCCGTCTTCACGGCCAGGTCCACGGCGGACTTGTCGGTGACGTCGAGCGCGATCGGCAGGACGTTGCCGCCGTAACGGTCGACGAGGTCGGTGAGGGTGGCGACGTTGCGGGCGGTGGCGGCCACCTTGTCACCCCGGCCGAGCGCGGCCTCGGCCCAGACGCGGCCGAATCCTCGCGAGGTTCCGGTGATGAACCAGGTATGAGACATCAAGAGCTCCTAGAAGAAACTGGCGGGGCAGGCCGCGACAGCGCGTCTGCCCGAGGTGCTGATGGGGAAGAAGCCGGACGGCCGCGTGATGCGGTCCCCACGTGAGATCACTCAGGCACCGTGCTGATCGGCGCTGGTTCCCGTTCCGGCCGGACATCGCCAAGCCTGCCGTTCGTGCCCGGGAACAGCCATCCGCTGCTTTGGCTACCTTCCGTCTTCCTACTGCTGGCAGTGGCAGGCACGACGGTTGCGGATGGGGCAAACTGGACAGCATGCCAAGCCTCACTCCCTCCGGAGATGGGTCGGCTGCCGGCCTCGATCGGCGTGCCGAGCTCAGCGAATTCCTGCGCAGCCGCCGAGCCCGGCTCAAGCCCGCCGACGTCGGCCTGCCCGACTACGGACGGCGACGGCGGGTGCCCGGGCTACGCCGGGAGGAGCTGGCACAGGTGGCGGGCGTGTCGGCCTCGTACTACACCCAGCTCGAACAGGGCAACAGCGCCAACGTGTCGGTGGAGGTCCTGGACTCCATCGCCCGCGCCCTGCGGCTGACCGAAACCGAGCATGCCTACCTGACACACCTGGCCAAGCCCACCCGGCAGCGGGCGAACAAACCGTCACCGCGGACCCAACGGTTGCGCCCCGCCATCCAGCAGCTTCTCGACACGATGACGGACGTACCCGCGTACGTGTACGGATTCCGCATGGACATCCTCGGCTGGAACCGGCCGGCCGCCGCGCTGTTCGGCAACTGGGCCGAGCTACCGCCCGAGGAACGCAACTGGGGCCGGCTGATCTTCCTCTCGCCCGGCATGCGTGAGGTGTTCATCGACTGGGAGCCCAAGGCGAGCGGTATCGCCGGAATGCTGCGCATGCACGCCGGCAGCCATCCCGAAGATCCGCAACTCGCCTCGCTGGTGGGCGAACTGTCGGTGCGCAGCGAGGAGTTCCGCCGCTTGTGGGCCGCGCACGAGGTGCGTCGCAAGAGCCATGGTGTGCTGCGGATGAACCATCCGCTGGTGGGTGAACTCACCCTTTCGTACGAGATGTTTCCCCTACCCGACAACCCTGACCAGGTGCTGGTCGCGTACCACGCGGAACCAGGCTCCGAGTCCGCCACGGCCCTACGGCTGCTCGCCAGCTGGGGAACGGACGCGACGACACCGGTCGGCTGAATCCAACCGAGACAGGTCCCCGCCACGTCTCCCGCCTCGGGTTTCCACGGCGGCGAGCCGGTGCGGGCACCGTGATCCGTCAGCCGTCCGCACCCTTCCGGTGCAGCCCCCGAGGAATAGTGTCTCGATGAGCAAGATCATCCTCATCGCCGGCGCGTAGGACAGCACTTCCCCATCTGCACGCGCCGCTTGCCAGCGGCATCCCATTGGGTGGCTCGGAATGGCTGACGAACCGGTTCACCAAGTGCGGGACCACAGCAGGGCGTTCCGGTTGGCGCGCCGTGCGGGTATGCGCGGCGCACCTAACCCTGCCCGGCTCGGTCCACGACCTGACCGCAGCCCCAACGCACGACATCATCGAGGCACTGACCAGCGCAGACGTGATGACCTTCGCCGACAAGGGCTATCAAGGTGTCCGCGGCAGCGTGCGCACTCCGTTCAAGCGGCGCCGCTTGAGGCCGAAGCTGTCACGCCGGCAGAAGACCGTGAACCGCGCCCACGCGAAGATCCGCGCCCGCGGCGAGCGCGCGATCGCCACCCTCAAGACCTGGAAGGTGTTGGTCAAGCTGCGCTGCAGCCCACGCCGGACGACCACGATCGTGCAGGTTGTCGGACCCGGCGGTTTGACCTCACGTCGTAGCAGCTCAGGTGGCCGGTGTGGACCGCCGGCGCGAGCGGGGTGGTGGACGCCGTCGGCGAGGTTCGAGGCCGAACCGCCCAGCGGCGCGGTTCTTTTATGCAGGTTAGACGGTGACTCACCAATTGAGTCACCGTCTTAGGGCCTTGTCAGCTGTGCGCAGAGGGCGTCGAGTGTGTTTGTGGCACGAGCGAGCCCGAGATGGTCGATGTAGTCCCGCGACTCGACGATCAGCCCTTCGCGGATCCGGAGGACGATGATGCCTGGCGTGGCCCAGCCCGCGTCGCCGCGGTAAGTGAACTCGCCGATGACCACCTCGGGGTCGGCAGTGTGATGGACTCGTACATCCTCAACGCGAAAGCCTGCCAGGCCAGCCGACGCCGCCGCGGCGAAGTGCTGTCGGAGTGCTTCGCGGCTGAGCATCGGGGTGTCGCCGAGTGGGGCCATCGGGTGCCGCACGTCAGTCTCTTCGGCGTAGAACTCGGCCAGCTTGTCGACCTGGTCGCGATCACCGTTCTGCAGCCGGCAGGCGCCGTCGAGCATGGCCCGGAATATGTCTTCGGGGGTTCGCATCGTGGTTACCCTTCTATCCGGAGTCTTCACTCCGAATAATACGGAGTCAAAACTCCGGATAGCAAGCGTTGGTACCGGGGCCCTACGGGAGCAGGACTCCCGGGGAGGGAAGATGGTGGGATGCGGAGCGACGCGCGGGCAAATCGGGACCGGGTGCTGGCCGCGGCCGAAGAGGTCTTTGGCGAGTCCGGCAACGCCGGCTCGACCGAGGAGGTCGCGCGCCGGGCCGGTGTCGGAATCGGCACCGTCTTCCGACACTTCCCGACCAAGCGGGCGCTGGTCAAGGCCACGATCGTTCGGCACCTCACCCTGCTCGCCGAAACAGCGCGGGCGCGGGGCGAGGGCGGCGAGGCCGGGGCGGCGTTCCGGGAGACGTTCCGGGAGATGGTCTCGGGCGCTCCGGCGAAGCTCACGCTCGTCGCGTTGCTGGAGGAGCCCGCCGACTCGACAGGCTCCGCTGACGAGGTGGAGGCCGCGGCCACTATGGTGCGCGAAGCCGTCGAGGAGTTGCTCTCCCGCGGCCAGCAAGCCGGTGAAGTGCGCGCGGACGCAACGGTAGATGAGGTCTACATGCTGATCAGAGCGCTGGCCAACGCCCGGGGCGACCGGACCGTCGTGGACAGAGCGGTCGACATAGTGCTGGACGGCCTGTCCCCGCGGCGTTCCGAGTAGCCACCCCGCGCAGTCTGCGCACCTTCCTGGCCCTGAACCGCGGCGGCGCCGGTAGGTCGCCCCTCAGGCGCGTGGCCGGCGTACGGCGTGGACGGCGACGCCGAGGGCGAGGCTTCCGGCGCCGGCGAGCACGGACTCAGCCGGCGGCCGGGTGTAGGCGCCGCCGTTGCGCAGGTGAGCCAGGGCGAGCAGGGCCTGCCGTCCCACATCAAGGCGCCGCCACCGAGACCGACGCTGGTTGCGGCGGTTGTGGATGCGATCGGCCAGGTGGTTCAGGGTCCGGCTGGACCACGAGATCGTTGACGGGTAAAACAGTACAGACGACGCTCCCGGTCGGGGCATCGGGTTTTGCTCGATTTGTTGTCTTACCCGGAGCCTCGCCCCCATCGATATGCGGCTCCCCCTACCCGGGCTGACCTGCAAGACCAGGTTGGAAAGGCTCAAGTGGCGTTAGCGAGCAAGGCGGGCCGGACGAGGGGGCCGGACGGCTGGCCGGACAGCGACGGCGCCGAGCGTGATTCGGGCTGGCCGGGCGACTCCGGTGGAGACGGCGAAGAGCAGTCGTCCAAGCTGAACCGGTTCCGCGCAGCGCGGTGGAACCAGTCGAACCCGCTGAGCTGCGACTACGGCAGTCCGCAGTCCCCTTCTGGGGTATTCCGGCCGCTCCCGAGTCAACGCCACACTGCCAAGCGGATCTTCGATCGGCTCGATGAGCACGCTGCGGCGGGCATCTCCTATGGGATGGTGCGGGCCTATGTCGCCACGCGGCGGCGGGAGATACGCCTGGAAGAGGGCGCGGGCCGCCGGAGCAGACGTTCGTGCCGCAATCGCACTTGCCTGGGGCAGAAGCCGACGTCGACTTCGGCGACGTGGCAGTGCGCCTGGGCGGACGGCACGTGACCTGCTACCTGTTCTCCTTCCGGCTGTCGTACTCCGGCAAGGCGGTGCACCGACCATCTCAAGCGGCCAAGAGGCGTTTATGGAGGGCACGTGCACGCCTTCAGCGTGCTGGGAGGCGCGCACCGCGGCAAAGTGCGCCACGACAACCTCAAGGCCGCGATCGCCCGAGTGCTGGGCCTGTCCAGAGCGCGGGTCGAGACGCAGCGGTGGCGGTGATACACACTCGATCTTTGCGGCCCACGTTCCTGATCCATGTGTTCTCGCCAGCGCTCGCCGGGGGCGCCGACCACGGTGACGGCTAAAGAGGCGACTGTCGCTAACGCGACCCGCATCATCAGCTTGAACGCATGCTCCCATGTCCGGGGGGCCGTTGCGGATCGGCGCGCGGGGCTGGGACAACCAGCTCTGGCGGCCCGGCGACGGCCCTCCCCATCCGATCGCCCTGGATCACCATGCTCGACGTCCGCATCGTCATCCGGCACCACGGCGAGGAGCCGGATCGAGGTCGGCTGCCAGGCGCTGTTCACCGAGGACTTCGCGGTGACCCCGGGACAGTGGGCTGGTCCGCGGGGAGGAAGTTGTAGATCACCAGTCCGAAACCGGCATAGGCATCGAGGCTGAGCGCTTCGTACTGCATGCGGACGCGCCCCGACCCCGGCACCGCGAGGTCCTTGACTCCTTGCCCGAGGTGACCGACCTCGTTGAGGTCCCAGATCGCGGCGAAGTCCGGGCTCGATGAGTACAGGTCGCCGATCAGGCGGTCGGCTTCCGGGGAGGTGAAAGCCCACCGGCCGAGTTCGAGGCGGAAGGTGGCGACGGCGAGCTTCGCCTCGTGCCACCAGCCGTCGACCCGGGCACGGGCGGCCGGATCGGAGAACAAGATCCGCAGTACGTTGCGCCGGCCGATCGGGATCTGGTCGTAATCGGTGAGCAGCGAGGCCGCGGCGGCGTTCCACACCACGACATCCCAGGCCGCGGACTTGATGTACGCAGGGCACGTAATGGCGTCTACCAACCGCTGGAGCCGCGCGAGATCCTCCTCCCCCAGCTGCTCGACCGCGGGTCCGGCGCGGCCGAAGGCGAGGAGGTGGACGTGTTCTCGTTCGTCGGGACGGAGCTCCAGCGCGTCGCAGACGGCGTCGAGGACCTTCGCCGACGGCACGCCGCCCCGGCCCTGTTCCAGACGCGTGTACCACTCGACGCTGATGTTGGCTCGCGCGGCGATCTCCGAGCGGCGCAGACCGGGTGTGCGGCGCCGGTTCGCGGGCCTGTCGACATATCCGGATGGGTCGAGGTATCTGGACGGGTCGAGTTGTTCCCGCCGCGAACGGAGGAACCTGCCCAGCTCGTTGTCGGTCAGACCGCGCATAGCGCTCTTGATCCTCCCACATCGAGCTGGGTGCGGTCGCGTCCTATCGTTGTGCCATGCTCGGGACGAGGCCCATCAGAGACTGCCCGGTGGCGAAGTCGGTGGGCCAGGACACGTGATCATGGATCATCAACCACTCGTCATCGATGAGGCGGAAGCAGTTGGTCTGGCGAACCCAGGTGTCGATCGCGGTCCCGTTCATGACGCCGGCAAGGTGCACCATCGCCCGCATGAAGGCGAGGTCGCCGCCGGCCTGGATCTCGAGGTCGGCGAACTCTAGTTCGATCCCGCCCTCGAAGGAGGCGAAGAACCGCACCCAGTTCTCTCGCCACATCTCACCGCCATGGAACTCCAGCGGCGGCATGAGGTCGAACGCGGTGAAACCGGTCGGCGCGTAGAAGGACATCATCGCGTCGACGTCCTTCGCTACGAAGCTTCGCTGCCATGCGAGGACCTGCCGCCTTACCTGCTCTTCTCTGGAAGGGCCCGGTCCATTCGGGGTGGTCATCGTCGTCTCCATTCCGGCTCGCGTTTCAAGCCCAGGACTCCACTTTCGTGAGTGGCACCGCCGTCAACCAGCCCCGCTTTATGGTGGTATATCCGCTACCCCCTCGCGCCCCGGCGATGATCCAGCCTTCCGTGAAGAAGAGGAACAGCGTGCAGCCCGTCGTCGTCTGCGGGACGTGCGAGGCATCGCAGCAGGTTTGGCCCCTGTCCGGTGCCAGAACTGACGCAGGGCGTCTGACCTGGTCTTCTAGGCTTGGTTCCCGTGCTGTTTCAACTTCTGTATCTACTCGCGGTCAGGGTGTTCGGTTGGCTGGTGCTGCTCTCCGACCTGGTCATCTGGGTCACCTCGGGGACTCGTCGTGTGGTCACTCTCCAGCATCCCGACCCACCGGTCGCCATGCCGGAGCGTTCCGACCCTGATCACGAGGTCGAAGGACTACGGCTCCGGGACTTATGGCTGTACCGAATCGCTCCCGAATCGTGACTTTCAGCACTTCCCTGACCTTGCCCCGGCCTTCCCAGGATGGGCAAAACCAGTGATCATCGGCCACGCCAGCCGCGCCAACGTCACCGTTGACGTCACGGCCTCCGATCTGGCGCTGACGGTGGCCGACAACGGCGTCGGCGTGGCCGCGGGCGAGCAGGGAAGGCGCAGCGGTCTGCACAACATTGACGAGCGCGCCGCCCGGCTGGGCGGCACCGCCGAGCTTGAGATCCCGCCCGGCGGCGGCACTTTGGTGCGCTGGCAAATCCCTCTCTCAAACGGGCCTGTGAAGTCCCATGGCGGCATTCAGGCGGGAGGTCAGGCGCCACTCCGTCGGGCGTCCCCCGCTTCCACGCGTTCGCGCTACCGCCAGGCAACCCCGACCTGCTGCCCGGCCGCTCCTGGCCTGATGGGGCCACAGCCACGCTGAGGCGCTTCAAGGCCGCGTCTGGTTTGAGTCATGCGAGGCCGAGCCCCGACGCGCGGTCATACGCTGGCTGTCCCAGCGCCCGAGGAACATGGCGACAGGGTGGCTTTCCCGAAGCTGAGCCAACTCCACGGCCGTCAGCGAGGTCGCACCAGGGAAAGTGTCACCTACTTTCCAGCCGGCGTGAAGCACCGCGTCCTCAAGTGCCGCCATGGGGTTCCCAGTGGCGAGCCAGCTGTGGACGAACGACGCGAAGAGTGCGTCCCCGGCCCCCGCCGTGCTCACAACTCCGCGTGGTGCGATGGCCACGGCCTCGACCAGGGAACCGTCGGTCAGCCCCATGACGCATCCTCGCCCACCAAGACCGACGGCGGCAACCGCACACCCGGGATAGCGCTGGAAGATCTTCGCCACCCACTGTCTCGGGGGGCAGGGCAGCCGTTCGTGGCTGCAGAAGATGATGTCAGCGACCTCCAGCCAAGGCCGGTTGTACGCGTCGTCCACATCCGTGATCAGATGGACGTCGACCGCGATCGGCACATGCCGTTCACGTGCGTGTTCCAGAAGGGGCCGGACGAACGCGGTGTTGGTGAGGACGGCGAGGTCAGCGCCATGCAGTAGGCAACGGAACACCTCGACGGGGTATTCGACGGTGTTGACGGCGGCGACATACGGATGACCTGAGCGTCGTCCATTCGAGGCCACCAGTACAACACCGAGGGAGGATCGTGGTGCCGTCACCACTCCTGGCCCCCACAGCCCTCGGGCACGCAGCGACGTGTTGATCGCCTCTCCTGCGAGGTCCTCCCCCACGAGGGTACAGAGACGCGCTTCGTCGCCAAGGGTGTGGACAGTGCTGGCGATGTGGCAAGCGGCCCCAGACACCTCGACTCTCATCCATTCGGGGAACCTCTGCGACGCGTACGGCAACGGGAAATCCGGCACCGGCATGGCCATGTACAGGCTGGTGACGCCGGCTACAACTATTGTGCTGCTCATCTTCTCCCCTTGAAGGCCACATGGCCGGAAACACCGATCAGATAAGGCGCGGGCACCGGATCTGCCCTCGGAACTGTGAGGGGCTGCGGCAGCCGCATCAGCCGGTACATCAGACGCCGCATGTTCCGATCGAAGCGGCCTGGTGCCGAGGTGAGCCGTGCCACTACCCGAGCGTGCCGTCCCGGATGATGGTGAGCGGCGGCCCAACGCAGTTGGGCCGGCAAGGGCTGATCCAGCCGGAGCCGGGGTGCTGTCGAGGCAAGAAGTCCCCCGGCCGACTCCGGATCCACGTCGTCTCCCGCATCGCCCACCAGTAAGACGGAGGCACCGCAGACCGTGCCGTACACCGCTGCCGAACCGTGGTCGCCCACCACGTGGTCGGCGGCAACGAGGACACCGCGCCAATCCGCTTCGGGCGGTACCAACGCGAGTTCGTACCTGAGGCAGTCGGCCAGCCAGGTACGGATCTGCCAGATGCCGTGACCAAACCAGATGTTCGGATGAAGAAGGGCGGCGATGCGGTAACGGTCGCGGGGAAGCTCAGTCAGCATCCGACGAAGCAACCCTGGGTGTCGGCCGAAGAGAGAACCCGGCCCCCAGGTGGAGGTCACCGCCACGAGCTCATGCTCGTCCCGCACCCGCAGAGCCCGTCGATAGGCGCGACGCTCACATGAACTGGCGACCAAACGATCATGGGAAGCGTCGCCGACGACTTCGGCGACCGCCACAGCTTCTGGGCAACTCCGCGCCAACCGCCCACGTTCCGCGTCGTGAGCGAGCACGATGGCTGACGGAACCACTGTGCCGTCGCGGACCAGTTCCTGAGCACTGAGTCCGTACACGCCGCGAGCCGCGACGGCTCCGCCGTCCAGCCGGCGGCTGACCAGTTTGTTGTAACCGGCCCCATGCGGAATGACCACGAGAGGTGCGTGGATGTTCTCGATCCCCCCATATGCGGCACAGATCGCGAGGTCGAACTGCTCGCGGACGGCCAGGTGCCACGGGAGCGTCACTCCCCCGATACGCCTGAGCAACTCGGCCACCCCGTTGCTGAAAACATCGGGCCCTATCGTGAAGACCACCTGGACCCGGAGATCGGCGGCGAGAAGGCCCACAACGTCCAGCAAACGCTGGCCTGACGTGACCGTATGGACGATCACCAGCACCGTCCGCCGACTACGGCGCGTCACCCAGCGCGCCGCATCCGGCCCAACCGGCACGCGGTACCCCTCTGAACACGGCATCGGACTTTCGACCCCCTGTCACCGACGGCGCGGTTTCGCATCGCCCTATTCGCCTGGCCGTAATCCCCGTTCAACGGCTCTATCCGAGAATCCCTCAGATTCCTGGACAAATCCTTGCAACAACCGTGACATGCAAAAGTCAGGCAACGGATGCCATATGGACCGATAACCATGTCTGCGGGAAACTGTCGGCGAGGGGCCCTTTGATCACTGGAAGGACATTCATGGAGTTCCGAATACTCGGCTCCGTGGAGTTATGGGCCGACGGAGAAGCATGCGAGCTCGGCTCGGCCAAGGAACGGCACGTGCTGGCCGTCCTGCTTCTGACTCCTGGACAACCCGTGTCCATCGAAACCATGATCAACCGGGTTTGGGACGACGCACCCCCGTCCAAGGCACGCGAGAGCGTCCACAGCTATATCGCACGCCTGCGCAGCCGTTTGAACCGGCGGCTCGACAGCACCGGGGCACGGCTGAGCTCTCGTTCCGGCGCTTACGTGCTGGAAACCGACCCCCAAACGATCGACCTGCATCGCTTTCGTCGGTTGAACGCACAGGCACGGGCAATCTCGGACAGCGGGGATCCGGAAGACGCGCTGCGATTACTCCGGGAAGCGGAGAGCCTGTGGCGAGGCGATCCACTTTCCGGCTTGTCCGGGGAATGGGTGACGAAGCTGCGGACAAGCCTGGAGAGCGAGCATCGCGCCGCAATCGGCATGCGGCTGGCGATGGAACTTGACATGGGCCGTCACGCCGAACTGGTCGGAGAGCTGTACGGCCTCGTCCACCAATATCCCTATGACGAGTCGTTCGTCGAGCATTTGATGATCGTCCTCTATCGGTGCGGACGTCAGGGCGAGGCGCTGGAGGCCTACCATCAGGCAAGTCACCGCCTGGTCAAAGACCTCGGAGCCGAGCCAGGACCCGTTCTGCGCGGAACGTACGAGCGGATACTGCGTGGCGATTCCGATCTGGCCACACCGCCCGCACACCACCACGTTGCCGCAGAGCCACTCACTGACAATCTGCCTCGTGACATCCCGGACTTCACCGGGCGAGAGGCGGAGATGAGCCACCTGTACGACGAGCTGGAGCGTTCCCCTTCAACGGCGATGATCAAAGCCATAGACGGAATGGCCGGCGTCGGTAAGACAGCCCTCGCTGTCCACATGGCTCATGAGCTGGCAGACCGCTATCCGGATGGGCGGTGGTACTTGCATCTTCGCGCCCACGATCCCCACCAGCCGCCGATCGAACCCGCCCAAGGTCTCGAAGTCCTGTTGCGGCTCTTGGGGGAGGATCCTCAGCGGATCCCAGAGGCGCTGGAGCAGCGTGCCGCACTGTGGCGCGCGCGGCTCGCCAACCGTCAAATGTTGATCGTGCTCGACGACGCGGCCAGCGCCGACCAGGTGAGACCCTTCCTTCCGGGGAGGCCCGGTAGCCTCGTGCTGATCACCAGTCGGCGGCGGCTCGCCGGATTGGAGGGGGTACGCCCGCTCTCGCTGGACGCGCTCATGCCGCCTGAGGCGGCACTGCTCTTCCGCCGGATCGTCGGTCAGGAGCGACGGCTCGACGCCGGTGACGTCAAACAGCTCGTCCACCTTTGCGGCCACCTCCCGCTCGCGGTCACGATCATGGCGAATAAGCTTCGCCACCGGCCGGCGCGAGGTGTCGGAGACCTGGTGGTGAAGCTGTCACGCCCCAAGGGCCAGTTGGTTGAGATGTACGCGGGAGACAGCGACCTTCTTACCGCATTCGATCTGTCATACCAGGAATTGTCATCGGAGCGGCGGAAGGCGTTCCGCCGCCTTGGACTGCATGTCGGTGCCGACCTCACCATCGGTGCGGCCGCCGCGCTGATCGGATGCGATCCTACGCAGGCGGAACACGCCCTGGAGGAGTTGATCGACCGTCATCTTGTGGAAGAACCGAACTCCGGACGGGTCTGCTTCCACGATCTTCTGCGAGCGTACGCCCGGGAACGTGCCACCGAGGAGGAGCCCGCAGAGGAGCCACAGAGAGCTGTCCGCCGGCTCCTCGATTTCTACCTGTACGCCGCCGACCGAGCCGACCGCGTTCTCTATCCGCACAGGCGCCGCGACAACGTGAGTGTCTCGCACCCGCCCGATTCGCCGTCCGTTGACAGTCCGCGTTCCGCCGCCGAGTGGCTGCGTGCCGAGCGGGTCAACGTGCTGATGTGTGTGCATTACTCCGCCGAGCACGCATATCCCGTGCATGCGATCCAGCTTTCGCAGGCGATCGCGACGTACCTGGAACGCTCAGCGCACTGGGAGGACGCCGCCCGCGTTCACGAACTGGCCCGCCGGGCCTGCCAGGAAATCGGTGACCGCGGGGGAGAAGCACGCGTGGAACTCGAGCTCAGCCTCGTGCGAAGCCGCACGGGCCACTACGCCGAGGCTTTCGAACGCGCCGGCAAAGGCCTCAGCATCTTCCGCATGCTGGGCGACCGGCGCGGCGAGGCGGATACGCTCGATCATCTCGCCCGCTTGTCGTGGCTCTCCGGGCACAACCGGGAAGCGCTGGGATACGCGGAGAAGGCGCTCGCGTTGTTCTGTGCGATCGCCGACCGGCACGGCGAAGGCAATGCGTTGCTGCATTCGGGCATTGCGCTGTCGTACCTGGGACGCGCAGAGGAGGCCATGGGGGTCTTCGAGACCTCACTCGAGATCTCGAACGAGACGGGCGATATCGCCACGAAGGCAATGGTTTTGAACAACCTGGGCGAGCTGCATTTCAACCACGGCGACTATCGGAACGCGCTGGCGCTCTTCAGGGAGGCACTCGTCATTCTGCGCGAAGCGGGCTGGCGTCAGAACGAGGCCGTTGCACTCAATAATATTGCCAATTGCCTTGAGCGCGAGGGACGCCGCGCCGAGGCGCTGGTTTTCTACCGTGAGGCGTTGACAATATATCGGGAGACCGGTGACCGGCGGCACGAAGCCGACACACTCAGCAATATCGGATCGACTTATCTGGGCATGGATCTCAACGCCGAGGCGCTGATCCATTTCCAGAAGGCCCTTTCCATTGCGCGGGACATAGGCGACCCGTACGAATCGTCGCGCGCACTCCAGAGGATCGGTGACAGTCAGCGGCACAGCGGCCAGTTCACCCTCGCACGGGAAACCTACGAGCAGGCACTGACCCTCGCTCGTGAACTCGGCGACCCGTTTCTTGAGGCCAGCTCACTTCTGGGGCTGGGTGAAGCACTCCTGTGCATGCACGGAAGGAAGATCGCGGAGCGATCGTGGCGCCAGGCCCTCACGATCTTCGAGCGCCTCGGCGCTCCGGAAGCAGAATCCGTACGAGAGCGCCTCGACATCCCGAGGACGGCCGGTGCATAATTGCCCAAGATCTGCGGAAGGCCCGCTTACCAAACGAGTGGGACACTTCCTTCGGGGGCAGTATTTTGTGTCCACGACAACCCAAAGAGGGAGAAATGCCCCTTTTCATGTGGTTCATTATGATGGGATAACCAGGCAGTCATCCCATCTATCACATAAAGGCCATCGTCTACCAACGATGGCCTTTATCTATGTCCCCCAACAAACTTAAACATAACGGTCAAACGTATCAAGGCGTGCTTTGATCCTGACATATCCGATAGATCCGTCCTGGTCTATCGATTCCAGTGCCGCCTCGTACATCCGTCTCGCCTCGTCTCTCCGCCCGGTGCGCTCAGCCAGATTTCCCAGCCCCTCCAGGGCTGCTGCCATGCCGGCTGAAGACCCCAGCTCGGACATCGTCTCGAGCGCGGCGCGCAGCTCCCGATCCGCTCGGTCGTGATCTCCCGCAGCGGTATGGGCATAGCCGAGAAAGATCCCCACACGAGTCCGGTTGTAGGAGTCGTCCACGCCTCGTAGCAGGTGCCGCGCCCGCTCCAGGTGGACCACCGCATCCAGACCGCGGTCCTGTGCCAGGAGCACGCCCGCCAGATCCATCCGTGCTAACGCGGCCTTCCGGCCGGCACCCAACACCTGATATGCGGCGATCACATCCGTGAGCCGGGCGATAGCCGCATCGCGGTCACCGCGCCCAGCGGCGACCAGCCCGAGCCTGTGCAGCGAACCGACCTCCCTCTCCCGTTCACCGAGCCGTCGCCAGATCTCAAGCGCCTCCTCGAATCGCGCGACGGCCTCATCGCGGCGTCCGAGGGCATTGAGGCTGAGTCCCAGGCGGTTCAGCATCTTCCCCTCGGCGTACTGGTCTCCGCAGGAGCGGGCGGCGGCCAGTCCTGTCTCCTCCACTTCGACACGCTCCACGTGATGGCCCATGAAGAGGAAGAGTGCCCACATGGAGTCGGCGAGTTGCCACGCGGTCACCTCCCGTCCGCACTCGTACGCCAGGGTGACGGCGGCGCTCAAGTTCGCACGTTCTGACTCCAGCCATTCAAGCGCGTCCTCCGGACCGCCGAAGTCCGTCACCTCGGCGGGAGGCGGTTCGGCATCTCGCGGCAGCCCGGTGCGGTACGGCCGCAGCCTGCGTTCCGCGCACGCGGCAGTGGCGAGATACCAGCCGAGCAAGCACCCAACGGCGCGATCCCGGGTTTCACGCTGCTCCTCGGCCTCGACCAGCAGAGAAGCGTGCGACCGGACCAGCGCGTGATGAAAGCGGTAGCGCCCGTCGGCTATGTCCGTCAACAGGTTGGCGTCAGTCAGCTCCCCCAGCAGCCGCCTTGACTCCATCCTCGAGATGCCGGCCAGCGCGGCTGCCGCATCACCTCCGAACCTGTCTCCGGGGATGAGACTCAGCAGCCGGTACAGCCGGGCGGTATCAGGGCGGAGCGCGCGGTAGGAGAGGTCCAGCGCAGATCTCAATGCCACATCGTCTCCGATCGTCAATGCGGCCAGGGTCCTCTGCTCCTCGGCCAGCGCGGTGACCATCTCGCGGAGCGGCCAGTTCGGACGCGCGGCCAATCGGGCCGCCGCAACGCTCAAGGCCAGCGGCAGGCGCATGCACAGCTCGATCAGTTCGGAGGCCGCCTCGTACTGCTGTTCCAGCCGGTCGCTCCCCAAGGCGTCGCGAAGAAGGGCAAGACTCGCCTCGGCGTCGAACCGATCGACGTACACGCCGCGCACTCCCTGCATCAGCAGGCCCGCCAGCCGGTATCTACTGGTCACCACGGTGACGCTCGCCGACGAAGCCGGAAGCAGTGGCCTCACTTGAGCGGCGGTCATCGCATCCTCGAGGAGTACGAGAACCCTCTGGTCCTGAGTCACCGTGCGATACAGCGCCACCCGCTGCGGCAGCTCTCCGGGTATGAGATCCGTCGGGACGCCGAGGGAGTGGAGAAAGTCGCCCAGCACCTCGTGAGGGGCCGCCAGTCCGACGCCGGAATGCCCGCGCAGATCGGCGTATAACTGCCCGTCCGGGAAGTGCGGGCGAATCTGGTGCGCCCAGGCCACGGACAGCGCGGACTTTCCCACGCCCGCGGGGCCCGTGATCAACACGGTTAGCGGGACATCCGTCGCCTCCTCCCGCAGCGCGTCCAGCTGGGCGATGGCGGCTTCGCGATCGACCAGGCGCGGCCGTGGCGGAAGCTGACTCGGCACGGGCAGTGACACCGTCTCATGGAAATGGACGCCGCCAAATACGTCACGCGCCTGGACTAATGGACCGTGAATCACCCCTGTCACATCATTATGGACGGCATCGGGCGGCTTTCGCTTCACCATCACATCGTTTCGACACCAATCCCTGGCTGGATGTCGTCACCCCTCCGCACACGCTCATGCGGCTTGGGATAGAGACACATGAGCAACAATGACGGATCCTCCATGTGCACTGCAATCCTCCAGGGATTATGTACGGCAGGCGACCTGCATTCCACTGCCGCCGTAAATAGCGAAACAACATTCGCGTGACCGGCCATGCCTTTCCGGGGCTTGGCACCGGAGCCATCGTCTCGGTCACCTCTGCGAGCAGCCGGTCGTTCAGCCCGCCTCCAGCTCACGCAGGCCTCATCCCATGCAACCCGGCCACGCGCGCCGCGAGCGTCAGAATGGCCAGTGGCAGGCCCGCGCAGAGCCGTACCAGATCGATAGTGGTCTGGAGCTCGGCCACCGCGGGACAGACGCCGGCGGCCTGGGAGGACGGCTCCAGGTAGTCACCTCGTCGAACTGCTCCAGATCCAGGAAACGGCTCCGTCCAGGCGCAGTTCGGTGAGGTCATTACTCGTGGTGACCAGGATCAGGCTGCCAGGAGCCTTCGGGACGAGAGGCCTGACCTGCGTCGGTTCCGTGGCGTTCTCGATGACCACGAGGATCGGCCGGAGTCCCGCACGGCTGCGGAAGCTGTTGGAGCGCTCTGCCAGGTGCGGGGCATGTGCTCGTTCTTGATGCTCAGGCCACTGAGGCAGGAGCCCACCATGACACCAACGTCGGCGGGACCCTGACCGGCACCGAAGTCGGCGCAGACCACGTGAAGATCTCCAGCAGGGAAGCGGACGGCGGAAAGGTAGGCGAACTGGCGTACGGCGACAGGAGCAGGGATCTGCCGTGGGACCGGCAGCGGCGATTCAGCAGCCCCGCGCACACCGCCGTGCAAGTCGCCGGCCACCTGGATCACCGTATGGGCGTGGCCGCCGTACTCGTTGCCTTGCCGACTTGCTCGACGTCCTCGGAATCACGCACCTCACGCTCCCTGTCGGGCTCAGGCACATGATCGACGGAACCGTCGCTACTCGGCATGGGAGCCGTCGGCAGCCGGCATCAATCGGATGGGAGGATTTGCCTGGCGATAAGGTGAGGTCCTCAGTGGAATTGCGCCGTGCGGTTCCCAAGGTGTCCCGGTCGGAGTGGCGGTGAGCGGCGAAGGTTGGCTTCAGGTTCCGATAGGGCCGGAGGCTCGCCGTTGGCACACGATCTCACCTGCGCGCAACGTTCTCGCTGTGGCGCGTACGGTGACCACCGCCGGCCGGTTGCTGGAGATGCTGCCGCCGCTGTTTCGAGCGGATCGCCGCGTTCAGGTGCTGTTCACCGTCGGCGGCGGGTCGGCGTTCGACGACGGGGTTACCGATTACCTGCGCGAGGTCCAGGCCCGTACCGTCTCGTGGGCACAGGCCGTCGACACGCCGTTCGACCTGGCCATCTCCGCCAGCGCCAACGGCGACCTGCACCGGCTGAAGGCGCCGCTGCTGCTCGTGCCGCACGGCGCCGGGCACAACCGGCTCATCAGGTCGGCCGACGGCAAGAGGTCCGGGGTCTCAGGCCTTGCCCGGCAGCAACTGGTGCGGGAAGGGCGGGTGGTTCCGGCGGCCATCGCGCTGTCGCACCACGAGCAGGTGGCCCGGCTGGCGCGCGACTGCCCCGAGGCGATCCCCCGCGCCGTGGTGACCGGTGATCCGGTCTTCGACCGGATCGTGGCGAGCGCGGAGCAGCGCGACCGGTACCGGCAGGCACTCGGCGTCGGTGACGATCGCAAGCTGGTGCTGCTGACCTCGACATGGGGCGAGCACTCGCTGCTCGGCGCGAACGGCGATCTGGTGGCTCGCCTCGTCGCCGAGCTCCCCTTCGACGAATACCAAGTGCTCCTGGCCGCGCATCCCAACATCTGGTACGGCCATGGCGGTCTGCAGGTACGGCTGTGGTTTGCCGACGCTCGCGAGGCGGGACTGATGCTGCTGCCTCCTCAGCGGGGGTGGCAGGCGGCTCTCCTCGCCGCGGACGTCATCGTGGGCGACCACGGATCGGTCACGTTCTACGGTACGGCTCTGGGCCGTCCCGTCCTCCTCGCGTCCTCCGGACGTGAGAGCGAGGAGTTGGACCCCGACTCCCCCACGGCCGCCTTGTGCCGGGCGTTGCCCCGGCTCGATCCGCGGCGTGGCCTTCAGCGGCAGCTCGAGATCATCATGGCCGGCCATCGGACCTACGACGAGGTGACAAGACGGAGCCTGGGCATGCCGGGCCAGGCGGAGAGCCTGCTGCGAGGCCTGGCCTACCGGTTGATGGACCTTCCGGAGTGCGGCCCCGTCCCCGTCTCCACACCACCGGCTGAGCCGTTGGCGGAACGGGATGAGGTGCTGGCTTTCCTGGTGGAGACCGATGCCCGGGACACGTCGGTAGCTCTGCGTCGCTTTCCCATCGTCCCCGGGCACGAGCCGGACGACCAGATTCGGGAGATACATCTCATCGTGGATGCCCGCACACTGGATCGGCGGCTTCTGGAGAGTGCCGCGATCATCATCCGCGATGCTACAGCGCCGGGCTGGGCGGAGGAGACATTGCGTCGCTACCCGGGTTGTCATCTCGCCGCAGAGATCATCCATGCGAGGTTGGTTCACCTGACGCTGCGGGACGGGCGCCGGCTGCACGTCTCCGTATCGGGCCGTCCACCCGATCCTTGGTGCCTGCCGTCCGCTGTGTACGGCTGGTTGACGGACGGCCGTGAGCCGGAGGACATCGCCATCCAGGTGGGTGGGCAGGTAATCCGCACCAACGTCACCCCCCCCCGGCCCTTTTGAAGCTCGATTCAGCTCGTAGCCTCCAGGCAGGATCAGCTCGTGGCGGCCAGCCTGGCTCGCAGCACGTCGGCCTTGGGCACGTTGCCCGAGGCCAGGCAGACCGCAAGGGCTCGCCCCAGGTGTGCCCTGGCGCTCTCCCGGTCGCCGACATCGCCGGCCAGCTCGGCCAGCAACTCCCATGCCTCCATCTCGCGCACCGGCACACCGCTCTCGCTCAGGAGGGCCGCAGCCGTCTCCGCCGATCGCACAGCCCGCTCATGGTGGCCGAGCCCGCGATGGGCCTCGCCCAACCCTAGGTGGATCCGGCCCTGGCCGGCCCTGTCACCAGCTGGCATGCCGGGCAGCGCGCGTTCGAGGGCCGCGATCGCCTCGCTGTGCCGGCCCGCTCGGTTGTGGGCCAGGCCAAGATGGTAGCTCTGCAGGCCGACCCCTCGGGCGTTGCCTGCCTCCTCGTGAATGGCCAGCGCTGCGGCGAAATGCTCAACGGCCTCGTCCGGCTCGCTCTGGGCCAGGGCCGCGCGGCCCAGTGACTCCAGGACCACCGCCTCCATTCTCCGGTCGCCCGCCGCCAGAGCCGCCTGACGCGCGTGGCGGAGCTCCTCGCGCGCCTGATCGTAGGCCCCGAGCTCCACGTGAGCACGGGCCAACTGGTTGCGCATCCTGGCCTCCACGGCCAACTCCCCGATACGCAGCGCCGCCTCCACACCCAGCCGGTTGATCTCCAGCCAGTCCGCGTAGTAGCCGCGGTCATGATGGAACGGCCACAACGCCTCGGCAACCTGCCAGACGACATCGTCCCATTCGCGGGCTGCCGCCGCTCGTACGATGGCGAGCACGTTCATGCGTTCCGCGTCGAGCCAGTCGAGGGCCTCGCCGCGTGCCCGGAACGGCCGCCCCACGGCCGACAGCCGCCCCTGCTGGTCGGCTAGGCGCAGGCGAGGCCCCATCGCGGCGTCGGCGGCGACCACCTGTCCCAGGTACCATTCCGTCACCCGCCGCAGCGCCGCCTCCCGTTCCCTCGCGGACTCCCGTTGCCGCCCGCAACGAACCGCGTGCAGCCGGACGAGGTCGTGGAACCGATAGCGGGCCCCCTCGATCTCTTCGATGAGGTTGGCGTCGAGAAGAGAATCCAGCGCCCGATCCGCCCGATCCGCTCGATCCGCTCCGTCCGCCAGGACGACTCGGACCACGCCGAGTGGAAAGTCGGCACCGGGGATGGCGCTCAGCAGGCGGTAGAGGTGGGCCGCCCCCTCGGGCAATCCCTCGTATGCCGACTGGAACACCGCCTCGACGATCGCTCTGCCCTCCGTTGCCAGGTGATCGAGACGTCGATCGGCATCCACCAGGTCGCCGACCATTCGGGCGATCTTCCAGGCGGGACGTTGCGCCAGACGTGCTCCGGCCACGCGCAGCGCGATCGGCAGTCCGCCGCACAGTCGTACCAGCTCGCCGGCCCGATCGTGCTCCGCGGCGACCCGATCCTCGCCCAGCATGCCGGCGAGCAACGACACTCCCTGTTCCTCCTCCAGCGGTGCGATCCTGACCGGCTTGGCACCGGCGACGAGCAGTTCGCCGAGCTGGCGGTGGCTGGTCACGACCACCGCGCTGCCCGTGGAGGCGGGACACAGCGGAGTGACCTCGGCGGCGTGCTCGGCGTCGTCCACGAGCACCAGCAGCCGCAGGTCGGCCGTCAGGGAACGGAACATGCCCGCGCGCTCTGACAACTCGGCCGGGATCCACGACTCGTGAACGCCGAGCGCGCGCAGGAAGCCCGCCAGGACTCCGCTCACCTCCGCGCCGCCGCGATGACGCAGCGCCTTGAAGTCCACGTACAGCTGGCCGTCGCGGAAGCGCTCCTGCGCCTGATGCGCCCACAGGTGACTGACCGCGCTCTTCCCCACCCCCTTCAGACCGCTGATCACCGCGACCGCGGGTCCCGAGTGGAGAACGCCGTCGAGCAGCGCCAGTTCCTGGGTCCTGTTGACGAAATCGCGCGGCCTGGCGGGCAGCTGCCGGGGAATCCGCGCGGGGGACGGGGGTGGGCTACCGATGTTGACCGTCCCGATATTCCTGGCCTGCACTACTCCGCCGGACACCTGCCCGGACACCTCATTGCGTGTCCCGGCGTCGTTCGTTTCCTCGTCATCGCCGGGACCGTTCACCATGTCCGCCTCATCCGTGAACCGCCTTCACATGGCGTGCTTCAGGAATGTTCCCGCCAAGCCGGGTCGCCGCAAGGCCGCCACTCATTGTCAACAAATCCCTCTTTGTCCACTTTCAGGCAAATATGTCCGGATCAATGAAGGCGATGAGATGCTGCCAGTCATATCCAATCAGCAATTCACGCCGAGCCAAGCCCGCCTCTCGCGAACAAGTCCTACGCTGGAGGAAATCTCCTTCGCTAGAGAGGCGCGATGGACCCGAGTGTCATTCCCACCCTGGCAGCGGTCATCTCGGCGATAATCGGCGGTGCCGCGGGCGAAGCGGGCAAGAATGCCTGGACCTCTCTGACCGCGCTCATCCGCCGTCGCTTCGCCGACGACGACGCCGTCACTGCCGCCATAGAACGCGCGGAAACCCGCCCCGCCGAGGAAACGGCGGAAATCATCGCGGGCCGCGCCGCAACGGATCCCGCATTCGAGGAGGCACTCCACCGTTGGACCGTGGAGACCGCACGCCTGGTCCAGAGCAAGCACGACGTGTCGAACACGATCAGTGGCAATGCCCGGATCAGCGGCCCCGTGCTCCAGGCGGGCGACGTCTTCGGCTCGATCAACCTAGGTAAGCCATAACTGTCCGGCCTGGAGCCGAGCACACTGCTGGCAGACGGCACCGGGTCAACGACAGCAGACCTAAGGCGTGTCCCGTGGATCTTTATCGGGGATTCTCCGTAGAACATCCGTGTGGATGAAGAGTGTCTGAAGCGTCACGATCTGGCCCATGAGGAGTGGGAATGGCTGGTGCCGCTCCCGGTCGACCCGCGGTAGGGCGATCGATGGGCCGATCAGCGGATGGTGGTCAACGGCTGTGCTTCCGGACGTGGCCGTTTCTCATCGCAAGTGCCCTGTTCTGCAGGGTGTGTTGGGCGCGGGATGACTGGCTCACCCTCGGCGCCGATCCCATTGGCCCCGGCTCAGCCTGAGCCGCTCCGCCAACCTACCCGGTCTCCAGCACGTCCGTCTCGTTCGTCTCGGCTCCTGGCATTGCGCCGCCGGTGGCGCTTATTGCTCACGTGAGCAATAGCGGGCATGGCACCCGTGTGCGGCTCACCGCCGAGGCCCGGCGAGCCCAGATCGTGCACAGCGCGATCGAGGTCATCGCCGAGGAGGGCTACGGCGCGGCGACGTTCGCCCGGATCGCCCGGTACGCCGGGCTCGCCAGCAGCGGGCTGATCTCGTACCACTTTGCGGAGAAGGCGGACCTCATGCGCGCCGTCGTGACGGCGGTGTTCGGCACGGCATACGACGCGATCCGCCCGCGGATGGACGCGCAGCACTCACCCTCCGCGGTCCTGCGCGAGTTCATCCTGGCCAGCGTCGAGTTCTACGCCGCGCATCCGCATGCGATCGCCGCGCTCACCGCCGTACGCGGCAACCTGCGCCGGCCCGACGGCCGCCCCGAGTTCGGACCGGAAATCCACGAACCGGAGCTCGCCGAACTGGCGGGCTACCTGCACGACGCCCAGCGGGCCGGGGAGATGGTCGCGTTCGACACCCGTGTCGTCGCGGTCAGCCTGCGCGCCGCCCTCGACGGCGCGGCACTGGAGATGTCCCGGCCCGGACACCCAGATCCCGCCCACTACGGCCGCGAGCTCGTGCGGCTCTTCGGCGCCGCGACCGGCCGCCAGACGGAGGAGACATGCCCGCCCTGATCCTGTTCCTGCTGGCACCACTGCTCTCGGATCGACGGCTCCGTCCAGGACGGCAGCGCCCTCCTGCACTGGGACCACCGGACACACCCCACCGT
>NZ_VCKY01000329.1 GCF_005889735.1 Nonomuraea turkmeniaca | reverse complement strand
CCCACCCACGATCCCCTTGTCACGAGGCCCGTGTGACAGACCTTGTGACGAGGTTCACCAGTCGAGTTCGGTGAGTGAACGGTATGCTGTAGGCAGTCGACGAAAAACCGTTAAACCACGCAGCCCCTGGAGACGTGACCATGTTGCTGTCCGATCAGGCCGGTCAGACGGCGGCCACCAAGATTCAGCGTCCCGCCACGCTCCGGGAGAGCGTCATCGAGGCCATTCAGGAGCTCATCGTCTCCGGCCAGCTCAAGCCCGGCCAGCACCTGGTCGAGAGCGAGCTGGCCGATCTCCTCGGCGTGTCCAGGCAGCCGGTTCGCGAGGCGTTGCAGCAGCTCAGCGGTGAGGGCTGGGTCGACCTGCACCCCGGCCAGGGCGCGTTCGTGCACGTACCCACGGTAGAGGAAGCCGACCAACTGCTGGCGGTGCGCGCGCTGCTGGAGACCGAGTCCGCCAGGCTCGCCGCCCAGCACACCGGCGAGGACGGTGTGGCGCGCCTGCGCGCGCTCTGCGCGCGCGGCATCGCGGCCGTGCAGTCCGACGACGTCGACTCGGCCGTGGCCATCAACTCGGAGCTGCACGCCCTGGTGACCGCGCTGTCCGGCAACAGAGTGCTGGCCGAGCTGGCCAGCCAGGTGGCCAGGCGGGTGCGGTGGTACCACACGCCGGTGGCCCGCCAGCGGGGCATGGCCTCGTGGGAGGAGCACACGGCGCTGATCGACGCGATCGAGGCAGGCGACGAGCGCCGCGCCGCGAAGATCATGCGCGAGCACACCGAGCACACCCGCGTCTCCTACATGGAGCAGCGGGAGAACGAGCCCGTCGAGCCCGCCCCCAAGCCGGTGCGCCGCCGCCGTCCGCGCGCTCAGCAGGCGGGATGAGGACGGATTGACCTGACGTTCACAGGAGACGACATGCTCCGAAACACCTCGGGTAGAGGATGGAGCAGCACGGATGGGAGGTGCATGACCATGAAGGCGTTCATCCGCTTTCTCCTTGGTGATCCCCCGGGCCAGGCAGCAGATGGCCGGGCGATCGGCATCGGCCTGAGCACAGCGCTCAGAAAGCATTACTCGGCCGACGACGCGGAGCGATACCTGCGGCAGTGGGCCACCGAGCACGACGTACGCAAGACCCCGAGGCGCTGAGCCGCAGCAGGGGCCGCCAGAGCACCCCCCACCGCGGCATGGTCAGCGATCTGCGGAAACCGACTCCTTCTTGGCATCGCGCGCCGACTTCATCAGGCTCAGCACCGTGGTGACGGCGAGAGTCCCGACGATGACACCGAGAGACACCAGGATCGGAATCTCCGGCGCCCACGACACGCCGTCGTGGTGCAGGGCCTCCAGGATGAGCTTCACCCCGATGAAGGCCAGCACCACCGACAACCCCTTGCTCAGGTAGACGAGCCGGTCCAGCAGGCCGCCGATGAGGAAGAAGAGTTGCCGCAGCCCCATGAGGGCGAAGGCGTTGGCGGTGAACACCAGGTAGGGCTCCTTGGTGAGGCCGAAGATGGCCGGGATGGAGTCGAGGGCGAACAGCAGGTCAGTGGTCCCGATGGCGACCATCACGATCAGCATCGGGGTCACCATCCTGCGGCCGTGGTGCACGGTGAGCCGGGCGCCGTGATAGGTGTCCGTGGTCGGGAGCACCCGCCGCACCGTCCGCAGGGCGATGTTCTCGGAGAACTCCGCCTCCTCGTCCTCATGCCCGATCAGCTTCCACGCGGTGTAGACGAGGAAGGCGCCGAACACGTAGAACAACCAGTCGAACCTGGTGACCGCCTCCGCCCCCGCCGCGATGAACGCGCCCCGCATCACCAGCGCCAGGACGATGCCGACGAGCAGCACCTTCTGGCGATACTGCCCGGGCACGCGGAACCGGCTCATGATCAGCAGGAAGACGAAGAGATTGTCGACGCTGAGCGAGTACTCGGTGATCCAGCCGGCGAAGAACTCCCCGCCGTGCGCCGGTCCCGAGAGCACCAGCAGGCCGATGCCGAACACGACGGCCAGGCCGACGTAGAACGACACCCAGCCCACGCACTCCTTGAAGGACGGTTCACGGGGGTTGCGCGCCACCAGCCAGAAGTCGAGCGCGAGGATGAGACCGAATCCGCCGATCGTGGCCAGCCAGACCCAGACGGGCAGGTTCAACGCTTTGCTCCCTTCCTCGCGCGCAAGGCCTGGGCGTACTGGACGTAGAGGCCGAGCAGCGCCTCGGCGCGCGGGTTGGCGCCCGCGCGGCGCAGCAGCCAGTGCGGCATGAGCCGTTCGTGCATCCAGACGAAGCCGATGGCGAATCCGAGTGCCACCATCGCCTGGTAGGCGAGGAAGCCGAGCACGCCGTCGGCCATGCCGACGCCGGCCACACTCTCCTGGAGCAGCCTGGACAGGGGGAAGGCCGCCATCCAGTAGAGGCCCGCGGGCCCGAAGGTCCCCGGCCGGAACACGCCGTGCCCGAGCAGCACGCCGTACAGCCCGCCGAAGACGGCGAGCGGCACGGCGAGCGCCAGCGCGGACAGCGCGGCCACGCCGGTGGGCAGCCCCGCGAACAGGGTCAGCCCACCGGCCATGGCACCGGCGACGGCTCCGATGGACGCCCCAGGCAGGGCGAGCTCGAGGCTGTGCCGTCCGTCCATCAGCCCACGACCACGCCGAAGGCGAACAGGCTGTAGAACAGCATGCCGAGGTAGAACACCGCGCCGAAACCGATGATCACGTTGGTCCACCACTTGGGCCTGATCGGTTTGGGCAGCATGCGGTTGTTCACCAGGAGCAACGTCACGCAGTACGCGCCCATCGCGAACGTCGACAGGAACGCCAGCGTGTCCAGGATCCCGCTCGGCCCGTCGGCCGGCCCGAAGAGCAGGATCAGGATGCCGAATATGATCACGCCCCAGAGGAAGCCTGCGTACAGGTGCGACATACGCAGCTTCTTCGCCCCTGGAACGAAGTTGTAGGTCATGTCGGCCTGGCCCCGCGAGAAGGAGTCGAAGAGCCCCAGCGTCGCGTTCAGGCCGATCAGTGCGATGAACCCGAGGAACACCGTGCCAAGCACGGAGCTGCCGGCCGAGGAGACGGCGTCGGCCATGGCCGTGAGCGCCACCTCCCGGTCGTCGCCCTGGATGACGGACCGCACGTCCGGGTTCTGCCGCACCGCCGCCTGCGCGATCACCGTGAAGGAGATCGTGACCAGCATGGTGATGCCCCAGAACAGCAGGAGGGCGTCGAACGTGACCCAGCGCCGCCAGCCCTTCCACTTGGCCATCTCGGCAGGGTCCTCGGTGTCGAACATGAAGCCGCGCGAGGGCATGGCCTCTTGCTCGCCCGCGTGCCGCAGCCCGCGCACCTTGGGCATGTGCACGCCCATGCCGGCCCCGGAGTCACGCAGGTGCAGCGTGTACCACATCTGCTGCATGCCCGAGGGCCCGGCGAACGCGCACGCCCCCACGATCACCGGGAACCAGGCCGCCGACATGGCCTCCGCCGGCAGGTAGCCGATGGCGAACATGCCGCTGATCGTGGTGGCCACGTCGCCCCAGGAGCCGACCATGGCCGCCACCACGGCCGTGCCCAACACGAGTGCGCCGATGAGCAGCGACAACACGTTCTCGAGGACGTTGTAGATCACCTTGGCCAGGCTGAAGACCACACCGACCAGAATCAGGCCGGCGACCGCCGTCACCACCCAGGGAATCCCGGTGATCTCCTCGAAGGCCGCCGCTCCAGCCGACAGGTGGCCCGGCCAGATGTAGACGGCTATCGCGACGACGAAGAAGAACCACATCAGCGGCTTGAACACCCGGGCCGCGCCGGAGAAGATGCTCTCCCCCGTGGCCATGGCGTAGCGCGCCATCTCCAGCATCACCACGGCCTGCAGGGTGACGCCGATCAGGAACAGCCACCTGATCTCCGGCCCGAACAGCAACACCAGCCTGGGCCACATATACGACTCGCCCATGCCCACGCCCAGCGCGACGAGGAAGACCGTCGGCCCGAGAATGTGCACCGAGGGTGGTGCGTCGGGGAGCTTTCTGATGGGCATCGGCTCGAGCCGGCCCGCTTTCCATACTCGTTGATCCTCTACCGGCGGCGCGGCCGTCGCCGGCGGTGTGTTCGATGTGTCCACCTACGGACCTCCTGGGGGGTTGTTGCTTCCTCGTGCGCTGCCCCGAATAGCCCCCTTGCCGGGTATCTGCCTTGCCTGGCTCTAGCTCAGCAGTCCAGCAGCCCTGGCCCAGCGGTACTTGGCACCGAGGACCTCCACGGGCTTCTCCGTCGTGTACGGGTACGCGACCACGCCGTGCTCGAACAGGTACTCGCAGGCCTCCTCAACTTCGGTGTCACCGGCCAGTGACGCCACGACCGGCTTGACGTTTCCCTTCGCCCGCTCCTCCTTCACCACGCGGGCGATCAGCTCGGCGAACACCATCGGCGGCGTCACGATCGTGTGCCAGTAGCCCAGGACCAGCGCGTGAATACGCTCGTCGGCCAGGCCGAGGCGGACCGTGTTCTCGTACGTCGATGGCGGTTCGCCGCCGGTGATGTCGATGGGGTTGCCGGCCGCGCCGAACGGCGGGATGTAGGCGCGGAAGGCGGTGTCCAGGTCGGGCGGGATCTCCATGAGCGTCAGCCCCGCGTCCACGATGGCGTCCGACAGCAGCACGCCCGAGCCGCCCGCTCCGGTGATGATGACGACGTTCTCGCCCTTCGGCGCGGGCAGGATCGGCAGCGCGCGGGCGTACTCCAGCATGTCGTTGAGCCCCGGCGCCCGGACCACGCCGGCCTGGCGGAGGATGTCGTCGTACACCTTGTCGTCGCCGGCCAGTGCGCCCGTGTGGGATCCGGCCGCCCGCGCGCCCATCGCGGTACGTCCGGCCTTGAGCACGATGACCGGCTTCTCCTTGACCACCCGGCGGGCGGCTTCGACGAAGCCACGCCCGTCCTTGAGGTCCTCCAGGTGCATGGCGACGGCTTTGGTGTTGTCGTCCTGCTCGAAGAACGTCAGCAGGTCGTCCTCGTCCACGTCGGCCTTGTTGCCGACGCCGACGATGGCCGAGACGCCCATCTTGGTGGTGCGGCTGAAGCCCAGGATGGCCATGCCGATGCCGCCGCTCTGCGAGGTCAGCGCCACGCTGCCCCGGACGTCGTACGGGGTGCAGAACGTCGCGCAGAGGTTCTCCGGCGTGTAGTAGTAGCCGTAGATGTTCGGGCCGAGCATGCGCACGCCGTGCCGTTTGGCGATCTCCACGATCTCCTTCTGGCCCTCGACGTTCCCCGTCTCGGCGAACCCGGACGGGATCATGACCGCGCCGGCCGCGCCCTTCTTCCCCACCTCCTCCAGCGCCGCCGCGACGAACTTCGCGGGAATGGCGAAGACGGCCACGTCCACGTCGCCCGGCACGTCGGAGATGCTCTTGTACGCGGGCAGCCCCATGATCTCGTCGGCCTTGGGGTTGATCGGGAAGATCTGCCCCTTGTAGCCGCCGTTGATGAGGTTCCGCATGACCGAGTTGCCGATCTTGCCGTTCTCGGCGGAGGCGCCGATCACGGCGACCGAGCGCGGCTTGAAGATCCGCTTCATCTGCCGGAGGATCTCGTCGCGGGGCAGCCTTTCGACGTCCTTCGGCTTCTCGCCGATGAGAATGCGCACGTCGGCGGCGACCGCACCGTTCGCGTCGGCGAAGACGGGGTTGAGGTCCACCTCGATGATCTCGGGGAAGTCGGTCACCAGCCTGCCGACACGCTCGATGAGCGCCGCGAGCGCCTCCCGGTTCGCCGGCTCGGCACCACGGGCACCACGCAGCACTTCCGCCGCTCTGATGTCACTGAGCATCCCAAGTGCATCATCACCCGAAAGCGGGGCAAGTCGGAAGGTCACGTCCTTAAGTACTTCAACCAGGACACCGCCCAGGCCGAAGGCGACGACCTTGCCGAAGGTCGGATCGGTGACGGCGCCGACGATGACCTCGTGACCGCCGCCGACCAGCTGCTGCACCTGGATGCCGTCGATTTTCGCGTCGGGGTTGTAGGCGCGGGCGTTGGCCAGGATCGTGTCGTGGCCCGCGCGTACCTCGTCAGCGGTCTTCAGCCCGACGAGCACGCCGCCGGCGTCCGTCTTGTGCAGGATGTCGGGCGAGACGATCTTCAGAACGACCGGGAACCCGATCTTTTCGGCGATCTCCACCGCCTCGGCCGCCGACGTGGCCAGCCCTTCGCCCGGGGTGGTGATGCCGTAGGCCTCGCAGATCAGCCGTCCCTCAGGAGCGGTCAGGGCGGTGCGCCCTTCGGCGAGCGCCTTGTCAATGATGTCGCGCGCCACTTAGATGACTCCGTTCGTCTTGAGTTGAGCGAGCTCGTCCGCGCTCACGCCGAGCTCGCCGTAGATCTCCTGGTTGTGCTCGCCGAGCAGGGGTGGGGTGCGGACGTCGACCGGCGAGTCCGACAGCTGCAGCGGGCTGCCGACCGTCACGAACTCACCGCGCTCGGGGTGGTCGACCGAGACGACGATGCCCTCGTCGCGCAGCGACGCGTCCTCCACCAGCTCCTTGGTCGACAGGATCGGCCCGCACGGGATGTTCTCGGCGTTGAGCCGGTCCAGGACCGTCCACTTGTCGTGGCGGATCGTCCACTCCTCGATGAGCTGGAACATCTTGTCCAGCTTCGACAGCCGCGCCTCCGGCGTCGCCCACTCCGGGTCGTCGGCCAGCTCGGGGCGGCCGATGATGTTCGAGATCGGCTTCCAGCCGACGGGCTGGACGATCACGTAGATGTAGTCGTTCGGGCCGCCGGGCGCGCAGCGCACCGCCCAGCCCGGCTGGCCGCCGCCGCTGGCGTTGCCGGAGCGGGGCACCTCGTCGCCGAAGGTCCTGTTCGGGTATTCGCGCAGCGGGCCGTGCGCCAGGCGCTGCTGGTCGCGGAGCTTGACCCGGCACAGGTTCAGCACGGCGTGCTGCATGGCCACCTGCACCCGCTGTCCGCGGCCGGTCTGCTCACGCTGGTAGAGGGCGGCCAGGATGCCGGCGACCGCGTGGATGCCGGTGCCCGAGTCGCCGATCTGGGCGCCGGTGGCCAGCGGCGGGCCCTCCTCGAAGCCGGTGGTGCTCATCGAGCCGCCCATCGCCTGCGCGATCACCTCGTACGCCTTGAACTTGGCGTACCGGCCCTGGCCGAAGCCCTTGATCGAGGCGTAGATGAGGCGGGGGTTGAGCTCCTGGAGGCGCTCCCAGGAGAAGCCCATGCGGTCCACCGCGCCGGGACCGAAGTTCTCCACCAGGATGTCGGCGCCCTTCACCAGCTCGGTGAAGATCTCCTTGCCGCGCTCGCTCTTCATGTTGAGCGTGATGCTGCGCTTGTTGCAGTTGAGCATCGTGAAGTAGAGGCTGTCGACGCCGGGCACGTCACGCAGCTGCTGCCGGGTGATGTCGCCGGTCGGGGCCTCCAGCTTGACCACGTCCGCGCCCAGCCAGGCGAGCAACTGAGTGGCGGACGGGCCGGACTGGACGTGGGTCATATCGAGGACGCGGACACCTTCGAGTGCCTTCATGTCGGAGGCTCCCCTACTTGTACATGGTCTGGTTCATGGTTCCGGGGGCGTAGACCTCTGGGTCGACCCAGACGTTGATGAGCGAGGGCTTGCCCGACTCCCGGGCCCGCTCCAGTGCGGGACGGATCTCCGCGGGGTCGCGCACCTCCTCGCCGTAGCCGCCGAGGAGCTTGGCGAAGTCGCCGTAGCGGATGTCGCCGAGGGTGTTGCCGACCCGGGCGCGGTCCTCGCCGTACTTGGCGGCCTGGCCGTACCTGATCTGGTTCATGGACGAGTTGTTGCCGATGACGCCGATGAACGGCAGGTCGAAGCGGACCATGGTCTCGAAGTCCCAGCCGGTGAGGCTGAAGGCGCCGTCGCCGAACAGGCACAGCACCTCCTTGTCGCGCCTGGCCTGCTTGGCGGCCATCGCGAAGGCCATGCCGACGCCGAGCGTGCCGAGCGGGCCCGGGTCCATCCAGTGGCCGGGCGACTTGGGCTGCACGACCTGGCCGGAGAAGGTGACGATGTCGCCGCCGTCGCCGATGTAGATCGTGTCCTCGGTGAGGAACTCGTTGATCTCGTGCACGAGCCGGTACGGGTCGATGGGCTGGGCGCCGGACAGCTGGCGGGGCAGCCGCTTCTCGTACGCCTGCGTCTCGACCGCGCGCAGCTCGTCCATCCACTCCTTACGCTTGGCGGCGGCGTCCTGGATGCGGCCGCTGGCGGCCTGGGCGGCCGCGGCGAGGATGAGGCCGGCGTCGCCGACGATGCCCAGGTCGATGTCCCGGTTCTTGCCGACGGTGCGGTAGTCGAGGTCGATCTGGACGACGGTCGCCGTCGGCGAGAGCCGCTTGCCGTAGCCCATCCTGAAGTCGAACGGGGTGCCGACGATGATGATCAGGTCGGCCTCGGTGAAGGCGTACCTGCGGCTGAGCTGGAAGTGGTGCGGGTCGCCGGGCGGGAGCGTGCCGCGGCCCGAGCCGTTCATGTACGCGGGCACGTTCAGGGCCCGGACGAAGTCGATCGCGGCGTCGGTCGCCCGGCACGTCCACACCTGGCTCCCGAGCAGGATGCACGGCTTCTCGGCGTGCGCCAGGAGGTCGGCCAGCCGCTCGATCGCCTCGGGGTCGCCCTGCTGGCGGGTGGAGGCCCGGTAGTGCCCGGCCTTGGGGATGCGGGCCTTCTCCAGAGGAACCTTCGCGTCGAGCACGTCACGCGGGATCTCCAGGAAGGAGGGGCCCGGCGCGCCGTTGTAGCACTCGCGGAAGGCCATCGACACGATGTCCGCCACCCGCTCCGTGCTGGGCACCGTGGCGGCGAATTTGGTGATCGGGGTCATCATGTCCACGTGCGGCAGGTCCTGGAGTGAGCCCATCTTGTGCTGGCTCAGCGCCCCCTGACCGCCGATGAGCAACATCGGGCTCTCCGCACGGAAAGCGTTGGCCACGCCGGTCACCGCGTCGGTCGTGCCGGGACCGGCGGTGACGACCGCGCAACCGGGCTTGCCGGTGATGCGGGCGTAACCGTCGGCGGCATGCGCGGCCACCTGCTCATGGCGTACGTCGATGACCTCGATGCCCTCATCGACGCAGCCGTCGTAGATATCGATGATGTGGCCGCCACAGAGTGTGTAGATCACATCCACGCCTTCGGCTTTGAGTGCCTTGGCTACGAGATGACCGCCAGAGATCGTTTCCGACATTGTCCACCCTTTCCCGGCGACGAAGCTCTCTGTCTTCCGCATACTGCATACCGTATGAAGGCAATAGTTACTCTGCCTGAATCGGCCTGTCTAGCCCCCCGGGGGCAACTCGATCAGCTCGACCTGCTCGCCGGCCCACTCCGGAGGGACCACCGCCAGGGCCTCCGCCAGCGCCGCGCCCCAGAGCGATCCCGGCCGGTCATGCCCCACCGGCACGGCTCCCCGGCCGGATCTCCGCACAGGAACGAGCCGCGTGTCGTGCGGATGCGCCCGCACCACCCCGGCCAGCGCGCTGGTCTCCCCCGCTGCCCACCCGGCGGCGCCACCAGTCAGCGCACCCG
>NZ_VCKY01000328.1 GCF_005889735.1 Nonomuraea turkmeniaca | reverse complement strand
CACCCCCTCCTGACCAGCAATAACACCCCGGCCTAGTAACACGCCGCGCACGCGTTCCAGTATGCGTTACCGCAGCTCAACGCCTGGATCCGTGTGCTTTTCTTCAGACACATCTGCGGAACCCGAGGACCTGCCACCACCCCCGACGAGATCGAGCAAAACGTCGCCGCACGCATGGAGCGCCAGCGCGTTCTTCAGCGTGACAGCGGGCCAACGATGTGGGCGATACTGGATGAAGGAGTCCTGACCCGACCGACCGGCAGTGAGGCGGTGATGGCCGAGCAGGTGGAGCACCTGATTGCCCTGGACGAGCATCCTCGCATCAACGTCCGCGTGCTCCCGTACAGTTCCTCGGTGACCACTGGCCTGCAAGGAGCGTTCATTCTCGCCAGCGCCCCAGGAATGCCGGATATGGTCTACCTCGAGTCGATCACAATGAGCCAGATCACCGCCGACAGCGGGCCGGTCCGGGAAGTCAAGTCGAGATACGAGATGTTGCACAACGAGGCCCTGCCTCGGCGGGCCTCCCTCCAATTGATTGGGGAGATGGCGGAGAAATGGACGAACTGACCGCAGGGCTGCTGGAGTCTGCTGAGTGGCGTAAGGCAACCCGCTCCGGTGACAATGGCGACTGCATCGAGGTGGCCCCGCTGAGGGATGGCCGCGTGGGGCTGCGTGACTCAGAGCACCCCGAACTGCCCGCCTACGTGGTCTCATCCTCGGTCTGGGCCGCGTTCATCGACGGCGCCAAAAAGGGCGAGTTCGACTTCTAGCCCCTACCAGCAATGACGCCGGCCAAGGGCCTTCGGCGTTCACCGAAGGCCCTTGGCTCATCGAAGCTCAGCAGTCGGGCCTGGCTTTGCCTGTCAGGATCGATGGCTCGCTGTCGCCCGCGTGGCGCGGTGCATATCGCCTCATTCTGTTAGCCCGGTGGTGGGCCGAAGAGCTGCGAAGATCCGGCAGAGTGCAGCGACGGAAGGGGTCTATCTCGGCCGAGAGCGGCTTTGCGTGTCCTTGGACGTGCCTGTGATCAAGTCGGGCGTGGCGCGCCTGCCGACCCGCTGGCCGAGCCCTTTTCCTTGGGTGTTTGGTGGGCCTGGCTTTACCTGTCAAGATCGGGCGGCCGCGACCGCCCGCGCAAGCGGGGCATTTCGTCCTACGTGAACGCCCGTTAGCATGCCGGGCGCGTGCCGAAGAGCATGTGACGAGCATGAGCTCGGTCGCCTTCGACTCTCAGAGGTGGGCCGAGAATCGAGAAAGCCCAGGTCAGATGGGGTATGAAGTGGTAGGGCGCCCGGGGCTCGAACCCGGAACCTACGGATTAAAAGCCGACAGCTTTTATGTCAGCCCATTCCTCGCTGTATCTTATTGTATCACTCAGCCCGTAAATGTCGGTTACAAAATGTTCAAGAATGCCGCCCGATGTTGGGCCGTATCGCGGGCCGAAGAGCATGCAACGAGCACGTAATTATGACAATGGCGCGGGTGCCGCAGCGTCGATGGCATGACCTTGACCATTAGATTTGTTCCAGGTCTGCGTAATCGTATTGTGGCGAGTGATCGAGTGCTTGCGCGCGCGACGCCTGGAGCTTGGGGTGTGGGATGCGTCCTGTGGTGTCGGCTCACCACTCCCCATCAGCGGATAGGTGACGCAGGCATGGGTGGGCCATCACGGTGAGGGAATGTCGTCGGACGTGAGCGTGCGGAGGTCGGCGAGGGTCGGCTGTCGGCCGTTTCGTTCCTGGTCGGCAATGCGGCGGGCGTGAGAGGTCTTCATCGCTTCGAACAGCTTGCGGATCTCGCGCGCGTTGCCGTCGGCGTAGGTGGCCGAATGGGCGGTCAGGTGAGTGTCGACAGCCTGGATGAGGTCGTCGGAGATGTCGAATCCGGACGTCTGGGCTTGGTGAGCGAGGAGGGTGAGCAATTCGGCATGCGTGTAGGGAGCGAATCTGATGGTCCTGGAGAACCGGGACGCCAGGCCGGGGTTGGTCGCCAGGAAGCCGGTCATCTCGGTGGTGTAGCCGGCCGCGATGACCACGACTTCGTCGCGGTGATCCTCCATCAGTTTGACCAGGGTGTCGATGGCCTCTTGCCCGAAGTCGTGGCCGGTGTCCGCTGGCCGGGACAGGGCGTAGGCCTCGTCGATGAACAGTACGCCACCTCGCGCACGTTCGAAGAGCGCGGCGGTCTGGACGGCGGTGTGTCCGACGTATCGGCCGACGAGGTCCGCCCTGGTGACCTCTACGAGCTGCCCGCGTGCCAGCACGCCGAGTGCGGCGAGCAACTCGCCGTACAGGCGGGCGATGGAGGTCTTTCCAGTCCCGGGCGGGCCGGAGAAGACAAGGTGGCCAGGTACGGGGTCGGCGGGTAGCCCGGCTCGCTCGCGGCGCCGGGTGGTCGAGATCAGGTCCAGCAGGTCGCGGACCTGTGCCTTGACGTCCTCGAGGCCGACCATGGCGGAGAGTCGCTCAAGGACGGCGCTCAGATGAGCCGTGTCATGGGCGTCACTGTAGGCCATGCTCAGCCCGCGGCCGACTGCACCGTTCAAGTCCTCGGGAAGGATGATCGTCAGCTCGGAGGCGGAGGGTTGCCCGCAGCCGGCCAGACGCAGTGCCTGCTGTTCGACTGCGGCTTCGAAGACGCGCCGCGCCTCTCGCCCGTTGCCGAATGACTGGCCGCGCCGAGCCTGTTCGAAATGGGTGAACAGTACATCGCGGGTCTGGTCGGCCAGTTCAAACCCGTGGTGCGCGGCGAGGTGTTCGACGATGTTGGTCAGTTCGTCGGGGCTGTAGTCTTCGAATTCGATGGTGCGTGAGATTCGCGACTCCAGGCCAGGGTTGGCGGTGATGAATTCCCGCATCTCTGCCGAGTAGCCTGCGAAGATCACGATGGTTTCGTCGCGGTGGTCTTCCATCAGTTTGACCAGGGCGTCGATGGCTTCCTGCCCGAAGTCGGAGCCTGTCCCGAATCGGCGCGAAAGGGTGTACGCCTCGTCGATGAACAGTACGCCGCCCCGAGCCTGATCGAAGACGGCGATGGTCTTCTGCGTGGTCTCGCCAAGAGCCTTGCCGACCAGGTCGGCGCGTGACACCTCGGTGAAGTGCCCCGAAGGCGCGACGCCAAGTGTCGCCAGCAGCTGGCCGTACAGTCGAGCCACTGTGGTCTTGCCGGTTCCAGGGGCTCCCGAGAACACCATGTGCCGCCCGATCGTGGGTCCCTGCGGAAGTCCTGCTTTGCGCCGCTGCTCGGCGACGCGCTGGAACGTCACCAGTTTGGTGATCTCCTGCTTGACCCTGCTCAACCCGACCATGGCGCCTAGTTCGGCCATCAAGGCATCCAGATTGCCCACCTTGTCGCCCGGCACGGTGCGTTCCGGCCTCGGGAGGGTCGATGTGGCGGCGTGGGCTTGGGCAACCTGTGCCGCCGGCGCCAGTTCGGTCTTCACATGGACGTCGAAAAGGTCTTCGGCGCCGTTGTCGCTGGAGACCATGTCACGCAATTCCACACGCGAACTCCGGGCAGTGACGACTCCTCTGCCGATGTTCGCAGTGACGAGGCAACCGTGTAGGCGGGCGGAGGCGTCGGGATCGACGACGATGCCCGTTGCGTTCCTCGTAACCTCGGTGCCTTCGAGGCTCAGGTGTCCTGCGGTGTCGACTACGGCGCCCATGTCGCAGCCTGACATCGAGCCGCCGATGACCGTCGCCGTGCCCGATGTCTGGGCCAGAATTCCAGCCTGCGCCGCGCCGTGCACCTCGCAGTCCCGGAAGTCGGCGGTTGCCTGGTCGGTGACCATGACACCATGCCGCCCAGCGTCCCGGACGGTGAGGTGAACGGCGGTCAGCCGTGCAGAGGCGGTGCACCACACGCCCTCGAAAGCGGTCTCGTAAGTTTCGAGGTCATGCACCACAGCGTGCGCGTTGTCCCTGACCACCAACCCGCTCTTACCGGAGTGACGAATCACGCCGCCCTCAACGGCGGCGTCGGCGTGCTGCTGCACTAATATGCCCGCGCCTTGCGAATTCTCGATCTGGCATCTCTCAATCAGCGGTCGGGATCCTGAGTTGACCCAGATCCCGTGCTCTCCGGCCCCTAGGACCGATGTGTCTCGTACGGTGACCCTGCTGCCCTTGTGCAGGGCGATCCCGCACTGCTGCGGATCGAGCAGTTCGCTCTGCTCGACAAGTCCCGCAGAGTCGTCGTAGACGATCGCCCCGCTTCTTATCCTGCATCGGCGGACAACGAGTTCCCCACCGCCCCGCGCGGACAGGGTCCGCGTCGCCGCGCTGATGAACTCGCAATCTTCGGCGACCGTGCTACCGCTGGCGACGTCCAGGACGCGGCCGTCGGCATGCCAGTTGCGCATGACCAGACCGCGCAGCGTGACCTGTCCCTTGACCTGCAAGTTGTACTCGCCGGCGCTGTCCAGCACCACCGTGCCTCGGCCGCCCGTCGCGGTGATGACCGCCGAACCGCGGTACTGACATGCATCCATCCTGTACTGGCCGGGCTCTACGTAGACGTAGACATTTGTTCCGGGATGGACGGGAACGCTCAGTGCGTCCTGAATCGCGCGGAACGCCCCAGGCGCACGCTGCGAGACCAGGAGATCGAACATGTAGTCTCCCCTCCGAGTCGTCATGATCAGCGATGGTCAATGTACTACCGGTCTATCGGGGCGCCCCAGCGCTGTCCGCGCCGGTTGGATGGAGCGGCGGGTGCGTATCGACGGCCTCCTCCCGCGTCTGAATCCCCTAGATCACATCGATCTTTCCCCACGCTCAACAGCGTGGTTTCCGTTTCGTATCTTGATGGATCCTGGTGTGGCGGTCACAGTGAGTGGGGTGCTGGTCATCGACCGGAGGTGCGCGTGGCCCGAGTCCCCAAGCTCGATACCGGAGCCGCCGCGTACGCGATCGTAGCCAGGTTCGGCCGGACGGTGACGGAGAAGCGGGGGTTGGGCGGCGCGGAGGAGGACCAGTTCCGTGGCCCGTTGGAGAGCCTGCTGCGCGACCTTGGCGCGTTGATCGGTGTTGAGGCGATCCCTTACGGCGAGGTGCGGTTGAAGCATCTGCGGGCGCGGCCGGATTACGCGGTGAACGTCGGACAGGTCCGCGTCGGTTATGTCGAGTTGAAGAGGCCGGGCAAGGGGGTGCCAAGTGCGCCCGAGTGGCGCCCCGACAAGCGGGAGCTGGAGCAGTGGGGCAAGCTCTCCGTGCTGCCCAATGTGGTGTACTCGGACGGAGTCACCTGGGCGCAGTACTCGTTCGGCGAGCGGATCTCGCCGATTGTCAGGTTGGCGAACACTGTCGCGGAGTTGCGGCGTCCGTCGGTGCCGGCCGTCACCGAACTGGTAGGCATCGTCGAGCATTTTATGCTCTGGGAGCCAGAGTCTCCTCGGACGCTGGGCTCTCTCGTGAAGATTATCGGTGGGTTGTGTGGTCTGCTGAAGGACGAAGTGTATGCCGCGATCACCGATCCGCTGAAGAAGCGGTCCCAGATGCGGCTGGCGTTGCTGGCCGACGACTGGCGGAAGCTGCTGTTCCCTGGGCTCGACCATGAGCGCTTCGCCGACGCCTTCGCCCAGACTGTCACGTTCGCGCTGCTACTGGCCCGCTCGGATGGTATCGACCTGGTCGGCGAGTCCTACCAGGAGATCGCTCGGAAGCTGGGCAAACGGCACCTGCTGATGGGGCAGGCGTTCGCCGTGCTCACCAGCGGGGCCGACGACGAGCTCAACACCATTGAGACCCTTCGCCGTGTGATCAGTGTCGCCGACCTGCAGACGCTCGACGTCAGCCCGGTGGACGCCTACGCCTACCTTTACGAACGATTCCTTGCGAGCTATGACCCCACACTCCGCAAGGAGACCGGCTCCTACTACACCCCGGTCGACGTCGCTCGCCATCTTGTGCGGTTTGTGGACGAGGTACTTCGTCAGCATCTTGGTAAGGAGTGGGGGTTCGCCGATGACGACGTGGTGGTCGTCGACCCGGCGATGGGAACCGGTACCTTCCTGGTCGAGGTCATTGGCTGTGTCGCGGATCGGGTCGCCGACAAGCTCGGGCACGGATCCCGAGAGGATTACGTCAACGACTTGGTCACCGACCGGCTGATCGGGTTCGAGATCCAGGTAGCCCCGTACGCCGTGGCTGAGCTGCGTATCCATGGTTCGTTCCAGAGCCGGTTCGCGGTGGAGACCCCGACTGAGGCTCTCCGGTTTCTCAGCGACGCGTTAGCTGACCCGAACCATGTGCAGCCCACGCTGGGCGCGCCGTACCGAGTGATGGAGGAGGCACGGGACAAGGCGAACGGCATCAAACGCAGGATCCCCGTGATGGTGGTGATCGGAAATCCACCACATGTGGAGAACGCCAAAGGCCGAGCCGAATGGATCGAACGCCCTCGCAGAGGAACACCCCAGCTCGGAACCACGGTTGATCGCCCCTCGCTCGATGAGTTCCGCGCTGACGGCCTCGGCCGCTATGAATCGGACCTGCATGGAATGCCGTGGTACTTCCTGCGCTGGGCAACCTGGAAGGTGTTCGAGGCCGAACATCGCATGCCAGAAGGTGTAGTGGCGTTTATCGTCCCGTCCAGTGTGATCAGAGGCGCTGCTTTCCAGGGCCTGCGCCAGTATCTGCGACGCACGTGTGACCTGGGCTGGGTCATCGAGCTCACACCCGAAGGGAACCGCCCGCCGATGGCGACCCGGCTTCTCGGACAGGATGTCGGGCGCCAGCTCAGCATCCTGGTCTTCGCCAGGACGGCTGACTCGGACGCGGAGAAGCCGGCGGTGGTTCGCCATCTGGAGTTACACGGAACGCGTGAGGAGAAGACAGCCGCGCTGGCGCAGTTGACGACAACAGGACCGTGCTGGCATTCCTGCGGTACCGGGTGGCAGGACTCCTTCCTCCCCGCCGCCGACCCGCAATGGGCGGCGTTCCCCTCGCTCGCAGACCTGATGCCATGGCGGTCGAGGGGCATCACCCCCGGACGAGCGTGGGTGTACGCACCCACCGTCGAGGTCTTGCGCGCCCGGTGGCAGACACTCCTCGCCGCATCGAGAGAGGACCAGCGTGAACTCTTCCGAGAGGGGCGGGATCGCACCCTGCACAGCCGGGTCGACCCGCTGCCTGGGTTCCCGCCAGCCCAGCGCTCACTGGCAGAGGAGTCGGAGTCGTGTCCCCAACCAATACAAGTTGCTTACCGCTCGTTCGACCGGCAATGGCTCATCCCCGACAACCGGCTTCTCGTCATGGCCCGTCCGCCGCTCTGGCAAGTCCGATCCGAGCACCAGATCTACGTTTCGGAGCAGGACGTCCACGAGATCACTGATGGGCCAGCGCTGGTATTTTCAGGACTAATCCCCGATCTGGACCACTTCAACGGCAGAGGCGGCGGCGTACGTCCGCTCTGGCGCGATCGTCAGGGCAGCGTCCCCAATATGACCCGGGACCTGCTCGAACACCTCCGTATCCGGCTGGGCATTCCCGTCTGTGCAGACGACGTGCTGGCGTATATAGCGGCGATCAGCACGCACCCCGGATACACCCGCCGATTCCGAGAGCATCTTCGGCAACCGGGCGTGCGTGTCCCGCTCAGCGCGGACTCGATGCTGTGGAATCGCGCGGTGACGATCGGACGCGAGATCCTCTGGCTCCACACCTACGGCAGTCGCTGCGTCGATCCCGCCGCCGGGCGGGGGCGCTCAGAACGCGCCCTCATCGAACGGTTCGGCGTCAAATGCCTGACCCCCGTCAGGGCACTTCCTGACCGGCTCGGCGAGCAGCTCGACTACGACGCCGCAGCACAGACGCTCACCGTGGGCAGCGGAACATTCGCCCTCGTACGCCAAGAGGTCATCGACTACACGGTCTCCGGCCGGCGCATAGTGTGGCGATGGTTGAACGACCGGACCATACAGCCTCGAAACAAGCGCCGGACGTCGAGCCTCGACGACATCACCCAGACCTCCTGGAACCGGGAGCTGACACTCGAATTCCTGGCGCTTCTCTCCGTACTGACCGGATGCATCCTGATGCATCCCAAGCAGGACCAACTGCTGACCGACGTGTGCTCGGGGCCGCTGATCGGTCAGGCCGACCTGGCCGCCGCTGGCGTGCTACCGGTCCCGGAATCAGCGACGAGGCCGCCGAAGCCGATGCAAACCGCAGCGCATCCTCTTCCCGGAAGCTGATCTTAATCCTCGCACCGGGGCTCGGGTCCCTTGCTGCGTACCGGCTCTGTTCCGGCCCGATCCCATCTGGGGGATGGACCTGACATGTGCTAAGCGGCATTCCAGAAGTTCCGCTTGTAACCCGAGGGCAGCCAAGGGCTGGTCCACGGCGCCGCGGCGGTCAGCAGCTCGGCCGGTGAGCGAGCGCGGAAGAAGGCGTGGATCTGTCAGAGGCGGCCGGGCCAGCTGACGGCGGTGTTGGCGATGAAGGTCTTGAGTGCGGCCCAGATGCGCTCCACCGGGTTGTCATGCGGGCTGTAGCGTCCTCCGAACAGCACCTCCATGGTGGGGTGCTTGTTCAGGTAGTCGGTGACGGCATGGGCATGGTGGATGCTGTCGTCGTCGCAGATCACCACGATCGCCGGGCCTGTCGGAGCGACCAAGCGGATCTGTTCCAGCAGGGCGATGAAGTCGGCGGCGCAGCGACGGCCCAGCCGATACACCCACCGGCCGGTGGTCATCTCCAGCGCGCCGAACACCGTCACCTGCCGGTTCTTGCCCGGCGTGCCGATCTCCGGTCGGCCCGAACGCAGCGTCCAGGTGGCCCGCACGTGCGGCAGCAGGTGGACATGGGTCTCGTCGGTTGCCCACACCAGCGCCCCGCGCGGTGACTCGCGCAGCCGGAAGGTGATGGCGGCCACCACCAGCCGCCGGTCCGATTACCGCAGGCCACCAGCTTGGGATGACGCCAGGTTGCCACCACCCGCAGGCGCCGATACAGGGTGCGCGGGCTCAGCTTCGGCCGGCCCAGGTACTGCCACAACCGCTCGGTCGGCCGTACCGGGGCCTCCCACAACGTGATGGCCGAGTCGTTCTTCAGAACGTTCTCACTTCGTCCGAACCCGGCAAGATCCAGTATGGGCGTGCCTGCCAACCAGGGGAAAGCATCGATGGCGCCAATCGGTCCGCACACTCGCGTGGCGGTCGCGCATTTCCTTGGTTAGGTGATCGCCTACGAGGCCTTCCGGCGTATCGCGCAAAGCGTGAGCGTTCGACTGCGTAGGCGTTCTACGATGTTGTATCTGAGGCTCGAGTTGCTATCGCCTGAATCGAAGGCGATTGCACATCCTTCTGAGCTTCCCCCTGTTCTCCGGACACTTGACCTGAGGTCACCCTTGATCATCAGGAAGGATGTCCTTCATGCCCGCACCACACCCGCCAGAGTTCCGGCGTCGCGCGGTCGAGCTCGCGCGCCAAGGTGACAAACCGCTCCTCCAACTCGCCAAAGACCTGGGCATCAGCCGGTCATGCCTGCAGAACTGGCTCAACCAGGCCGACGCCGATGAAAACGCCGGCACTGGGGACCGGCTGACCAGTGCGGAAAAGAAGGAACTTGCCGAGCTGCGCCGCCGCAATAAGCAGCTGGAGATGGAGAACGACATCCTCAAGCGGGCGGCGGCCTATTTCGCCCGCGAGAACGTCCTCCCAAAGTAATCTACTCGCTGGTCCGTGAACTCGCCGA
>NZ_VCKY01000327.1 GCF_005889735.1 Nonomuraea turkmeniaca | reverse complement strand
GGAAGGGGCGTTGGGGGGAACCAAGAGGGCTTACCCGCCGGTTAACCTGGCAGCTGCCTCGCCTACGATGCGGACATACCGAGCCCGTGTTCCGGCCAAGCCGTGACGGCGGGCTCGATGCCGCACGAGGTGATCATTGTCCGACAGCAAGCCCATCGCGCTGGACGCCATGGGCGGCGACCACGCACCGCACGAGATCGTGGCGGGTGCGGTGCACGCCGTGCGCGAGCGCGACCTGCCCATCGTGCTCGTCGGCTCTCCCCGCGTGCTCTACGAGGCGCTCGCCGACCATGACGCCACCAAGGAGGTCCCGATCGTACGGGCCGAGGAGGCGCTGGCGATGGACGAGGGGGCGCTGGCCAGCCTGCGCCGCCCCCGCTCCAGCATCGCGATCGCCTGCCACCTCGTACGCCGCGGCGACGCCAGCGCGGTCGTGTCTGCCGGCTCCACGGCCGGCGTCGTGGCCACGAGCAGACTGCGGCTCAAAACACAACAGGGTGTGCAGCGACCGGCGATAGCCGTCGCGCTCCCCACGCTCCCCCGCCCGACCCTCCTCGTGGACGCCGGCGCCAACGCCGACGTCAAGCCGGAGATGCTGGTGCAGTTCGCCCACCTGGGCACGGCCTATGCGGAGCTGGCCTACGGCATCACCCATCCCAGGGTCGGCCTGCTCACGATCGGGGCAGAGGCCGAGAAAGGCAACAAGCTCGTCAAGCGCGCCCACGAGCTGCTGCAGGGCTCCCCCGGCATCGACTTCGCCGGCAACGTGGAGGGCTACGACCTGCTGACCGGGAAGGTCGAGGTGATCGCGACCGACGGGTTCACCGGCAACGTGGCGTTGAAGACCATGGAAGGCGCGGTCCGGTACGCGTTCGCCGAGCTCAGGCAGACGATCGAGGACAGCAGGCTGGCCAGGCTGGGCGCGGCGCTGCAGCGCTCACGCCTGCGCGAGCTGCGCCGCCGCCTCGACGCGGAAGCGTACGGGGGTGCTGTGCTGCTCGGGCTGAACGGCACCGTCGTGATCGCTCACGGCTCCTCCAAGGCACCGGCGATCAGCGCGGCCTGTCAGCTCGCGGCCGATCTGTCAGCTCAAGGGATCGTGGCCGGAATCGGCGAGCGGGTAGCCGCCACACATCGCTCACACCGGCTGTGGTGACACCGTAGTCTGTGAGACCGATCCACAGATACAGGGGGTTATGTGGACGGGCTCACCTTAACGGTGGATGGGCTCACATCGGCGCAAGTGGCGGTCGCGAAGACCAACCACGTTCCGCGCCGGTCGAGCAGATCGTTCAGCGCGATCATCAGGGCGAACGTTCTCACCCTGTTCAACCTCGTCATCGGTGTGCTCTGGGCGTTGATCCTCATCTTCGGTGAGTGGCAGGACAGCCTGTTCGGACTGATCATCGTGGCCAACGCGTTGATCGGCATCGTCCAGGAGTTACGGGCCAAGCACACGCTCGACAAGCTCGCGGTGATCAACGAGGCGCCCGTACGGGTTCGGCGGGACGGCAGAGAGCAGGAGATCCAGCCGCACCAGGTGGTGCTCGGCGACCTGATCCTGCTCGGCCCCGGCGACCGCCTGCTGGTCGACGGCGAGGTGGTCCGGTCCGACGGGCTGGAGGTCGACGAGTCACTGCTGACCGGTGAGGCCGACCCCGTGCACAAGAACGCGGGCGACCAGGTCCTGTCGGGCAGCTTCGCGGTGGCGGGCTCGGGCACGTTCGTGGCCACGAAGGTCGGCACCGACGCGTACGCCGTTCAGCTCGCCGAGGAGGCCAGCAAATTCCACCTCGCGCACTCCGAGCTGCGTGCCGGCGTGGCGAACTTCATCAAGTACATCACCTGGCTGGTCATTCCGATCGGCGCTCTGCTGATCTACAGCCAGGTCCGCAACTCCGTCGACTTCGGCACCGCGATCACGGGTGCCGTCGCGGGCATCGTGACCATGATCCCCGAGGGTCTGGTGCTGATGACCTCGATCGCGTTCGCGGTCGGCGTCGTACGTCTGGGCCGGCACAAATGCCTGGTCCAGGAGTTGCCCGCGATCGAGGGCCTGGCCAGGGTGGACGTGCTCTGCCTGGACAAGACGGGCACCCTCACCGCCGGCGGCATGGATCTCGACGAGGTGCTGCCGCTACGTGACGACCAGCCGATCGACGCCGCGCTGGCCACCCTTTCCCACCTCGACCGGCGGCCGAACGCCACCGCCCAGGCCATCCGGGCACGCTACCCCGTCGCCGGTGACGGCTGGAGCGCCCGCGAGTCCGTACCGTTCTCCTCGGCACGCAAGTGGAGCGGCGCCGACTTCGGCGAGCGTGGCGTCTGGGTGCTCGGCGCCCCCGACGTCCTGCTGGACGGCGGGGAGGGGTACGACCGGGCCGCCGAGCTCACCGCCACCGGCACCCGTGTCCTGGCCCTCTGCCGCGCCGACCGGCTGCCGTCGGCGACCGGCGCTGCCCTGTCCACCGGCTCCGGGCGTGTGCCAGACCGCGCCCCTGCGGCAGGCGGAGAGCGAGCGGTGGACGGCGGGGTGGACGGCCCAGTGGACGGCGCGGTGGACGGCCCAGTGGACGGCGCGGTGGACGGCGGGCACGTGGCGCTGGAGGCCGTTGCGCTGGAGGCCGTTGCGCTCGTCACGCTCGAGCAGCGCATCAGGCCCGACGCCCACGAGACCCTCCGTTACTTCGCCGAACAAGGCGTGGCGGTCAAGGTCATCTCCGGCGACAGTCCGGACGCAGTGTCCGCGATCGCCACCAGGTTGGGCATCCCGGACGGCGATCGTGCGATCGACGCCAGGACCCTCCCTGACGACGACGAGGACAAGTTGGGCGAGATCCTCGACGCGTACGCGGTCTTCGGCCGGGTCAGCCCGCAACAGAAGCGCTCCTTCGTCGCCGCGCTCCAGGCCCGTGGCCACACGGTGGCCATGACCGGCGACGGGGTCAACGACGTGCTGGCGCTGAAGGACGCCGACCTGGGCATCGCGATGGGCGCGGGCAGCCCGGCGACGAAGGCGGTCGCGCAGGTGGTGCTGTTGGACGACAAGTTCGCGACGCTGCCGCACCTCGTGGACGAGGGCCGGCGGGTCCTGGCCAACATCGAACGGGTCTCCAGCCTGTTCCTCACCAAGACCTTCTACGCGATCGTGTTGTCGCTGGCCGTGGGCGTGGCCGGGGTGATGTTCCCGTTCGCGCCCCGCCACTCGACCCTGACGAACGCTCTGACCATCGGCATCCCGGTGTTGTTCCTCGCGCTCGCACCCGCTCTCGAGCGTCCCAAGCCCGGATTCGTGCCCCGCGTGCTGCGTTTCGCCGTGCCGGCGGGGGTGTTGTGCGCGGTGGCGGTGCTGGTGTCGTTCTGGGCCGCGCACAGCGGGACCTCCACCCTCGTCCAGGACCAGACCTCCGCGGTGATCACGCTGTTCCTCACCACGTGGTGGGTGCTCGTGCTGATCGCCAGACCGCTCAACTGGTGGCGGCTGGTGCTGGTCGGCGCCATGGCGGTGATGTTCGGGATCGGGTTGACGTTGCCGTTCGTCAGGACGTTCTTCGCGCTCGAACCGGGCGACATCGGCAACGATCTGACCGCCGTCGGCGTCTCGCTCGTGGCGGCCGCGGCGATCAGCATCGCGGTGAAGGTCGCCGGTACCCTTAGAACATGACCGACCCGCAGATAGTGCTCACCGAGCGCGTCCAGCAGGCGCTGGCACACGCGTTCGGCTCGGAGCACGCCGACGCAGATCCGCTGATCCGGCCTTCCCAGTTCGCCGACTTCCAGGCGAACGTCGCGCTGAGCCTGGGCAAGCGCCTGCGACGGGCACCGCGGGAGGTCGCCGAAGCGATCAAGGCGGAGCTGTCGGACTTCCCCGGCACGGTCGAGGTCAGCGGCCCCGGATTCCTCAACATCACGCTCGACGACACGTGGATCGCCTCCGAGGCCCAGCGCATGCTGGCGGACCCCCGGCTCGGCGTCGGCACGATCACGCCCGCGCAGACCGTGGTGGTCGACTACTCCGCGCCCAACGCGGCCAAGGAAATGCACGTCGGCCACCTGCGCACCACCATCGTCGGCGACTCGCTGGCGCGCCTGCACGAGCACCTCGGCAACACCGTGATCAGGCAGAACCATCTGGGCGACTGGGGCACGCCGTTCGGCATGCTCATCGAGCACCTGATCGACGTCGGTGAGGAGGCCGCGGTCGCGCAGCTCGAGGCCGGCATGGGGACGGAGTTCTACCAGGCGGCGCGGGTCAAGTTCGACGGTGACGAGGAGTTCAGGCAGCGCGCCCGCTCGCGGGTGACCACGCTGCAGGGCGGCGACCCCGCCACGATGCGGCTCTGGCACGTCTTCATGGACGCCACCGTCAGCTTTTTCAACAAGGTCTACGAGCTGCTCGGGGTCACGCTGACCGACGCCGACATCGCCGGCGAGAGCATGTACAACCCCATGCTGGACAAGACCTGCGACGACCTGGAGGCGTCCGGGACGGCGGTGATGAGCGAGGGCGCGCTGTGCGTGTTCCCGCCCGGTTTCACCGGTTCCGACGACAAGCCGCTGCCACTCATCATCAGGAAGAGCGACGGCGGCTACGGTTACGCCACCACGGACATGGCGGCCATCCGCTACCGCGTCCACGACCTCAAGGCCGACCGCATCCTCTACGTCGTGGGCAACGAGCAGACGCTGCACTTCAAGATGGTGTTCGCGGCGGCGAAGCAAGCGGGTTGGCTGCCCGACAATGTCTCGGCCGAGCACATCCAGATCGGCATGATGCTGGGCAAGGACGGGCGCCGGTTCAGGACCAGGTCCGGCGAGTCGGTCAAGCTGATGGACCTGCTGCAGGAGGCCATCGACCGGGCCACGGCGGCGATCTCCGACCGGGGGTACGACGAAGCCACTCGGAACGAGATCGCTCGCGCCGTCGGCATGGGCGCGGTGAAATATGCCGATTTGTCGGTCAGTCACGACAGCGAGTACATCCTCGACTTCGACCGCATGCTGGCCTTCACCGGCAACACCGGCCCCTACATGCAGTACGCGACGGCCAGGATCCGCTCCATCTTCCGCAAGGCCGGCATCCAGCCGGCCGACGCGACGGCCTCCATCGTGCTGGCCGCGCCCGCCGAACGCGCCCTCGGCCTCCACCTGCTGGGCTTCGGCGAGCTGATCGCGCAGGTCGCCGCCGGCTCCGAGCCGCACCGGCTGTGCAACTTCCTCTTCCAGACCGCCAGCCTGTTCAGCACCTTCTACGAGGACTGTCCAGTGGTGAAGGCGGGCGTCGACCCCGAGACCAGGGACCACCGGCTCGCCCTGTGCGCCCTGACGCTGCGCGTACTGGAGACGGGGCTCGACCTGCTGGGCGTTCCCGTCCCCGAGCGCATGTAAGAGACAGTTGGCTCAAAGCCCCCCGTTCCGTGTCGTGGGCGCGCCTCCACCGGGTTGGCGCGCCCCAACGGCTAGGCTTTACGCGGTCATGAACTGAGGCCGACATGGGGGAGTTCTCTGCCTTGAGCACGGACCTGACTGTGAGCCCCCAGGCAGCGACGGAGGTGCATCGTTACGCCGAGGCTCTGCTGGCGCACCTCGCCGCGAACGGCAGCGTGCCGCCCGCCGCACCGGGGTTCCGCGACGTACCTGGTTACTGGCTGCCCCCTGCCATCGAAGCACTGGCCGCCATCCTCGCCGGCGACGACCCGCTGGAGCCGCTGAGCCGGGCCGCCGGTCGCGACCAGCAGCGGACCGCGCTCTTCCTGTGCCTGGCGCTCGCGGTGTCCGGGCAGGGCAGCCGCATCCACGCCTCCTGGCTGGGCACCGCCTTCGGCGAGCTGTCACTCGACCGGCCGGTCACGCACGGCCAGCGCTCGTTGTGGCTGGCCGCCGCCAGAGGTGCGTACGGCCCCGCCGGCAAGATCTTCGTCCTCCGCAAGCTCGACGCCCTGGCCGTCCAGGAGCACGCCGACCCTGAGCAGTGGGTCCAGGCCCTGATCCCGGGGAAGACGACGGTCGTCGTGCCCCCCTCGCTGGTCGACTTCCCGGAGATGGCCGAGATCCCTGAGCTGGCCCGGCCGTCCATGGCCGCCGACCGCCTGGCCAGACTGCGTGGCCGGTGCGCGGAGATCACCTTGACGCGGCAGGCCGAGCACGACTCCACCGCCCCGCTCGACAACAGCTCGGGCAGCCCGGCCGTGAGCTGGGCCGAGGACGAGCCGCTCGCCGTGCTGCGCTCGCTGATCGGCTCCGGCGGCCCTGAAGGGCCGATGGCCTCGCTGGGCTCGCACCTGCTGGACGACCTGCGTCCCGGCGCCGACCCGCACCTGGCGGCGATCGCGTTGCACGTGGCGGCGCCGATCCTGCGTGGCGTGGCCGAGGAGCTCGAAGCCGACAGCCGGCTGGAGCCGCCTGCCACGCTCACCGTGCCACTGCTCGGTCACCGCATCCATCTGGCGCCCGAGGGCCCCGACCCGACCTCACTGGCGGCGGCGGAGCACGCGCTCCGCACCGAAGGGGTCGTGCCGCGACCCCTTCCGTGGGCGGCGGTGGTGCTGATCGTGACCGGGATCGCCTGCCTCGTCGGGGCGGTGCTGGCCAACAGCCTGCTCGCGGCAGCCGGCGTCACCATGATCGCTCTGGCCGGCTGGCAGCTGTGGCAGCGGCGCAAAATGATCCGAGCCGACGCCCAATTCGTGGGCGCCCAGGTCAGCGAGCTGAGGGAGCTGGCCGAGGGGGCGGTGTGGGCGCTCCACGCGTACGCCCGCGAATCGGACGCACGCGCAAAACAGGCCGCCGACGACGCCACCGAACTGACCCGCCTGATCCGTCGCGGCCCACGCGCCGCCTGATCGTTCGACCGGCAAGGACCGTGCTCACGAAGTGCAGCGTCCTACCTACGGCCACGCCACGCCTGACCTGGCGCAGTCTGGCCTGGCCCGGCAGTCTGGCCTGGCTTGGCGCAGTCTGGCCTGGGCCGTGTGCCTAGGCCGCCTGGCCTGGCCTTGCACAGGTCTGGCCTTGCACAGGTCTGGTCTGGCGCAGTCTGGTTGGGCGCAGTCTGGTCTGGCTGGATGACCGCTTCGCCCCCAGCAGAGTCAAGCCGGTCTCGCCCGGAACGGTGGTGGCCAGCGTCACACCTGGCCGAGCTCAGCAGCGCTCACATGGCGGTGGCCGACGGGCACGACGCTGCCAGGGGCGACATAGCCAGGGGCAACATGACCAGGGGGAATGATGCAGCGCAGGCCGTGAGCCGGGCGTGCGCCTGAGAAGGCGGTACCACTGGCCACCCCGCGCAGGGCGAGGGCAGCCCCGCTGCCAACGCTGAACCGGCCGAACGCCACCTCCGCTGGCCATTCTGGACCAGCTGAGCGCCGCCTTCGGGCCGGCACAGCCTGCCCATGTAGCTGAACGCGATCGCCGCTCACCACGGCGAGCCGGCCAGATGCGGTCCCTATGACCACGGAGATAGGCCGGCCCGAGCGCAGCCCCCCGTCGGCTGCCCCGATCCTCCGGCTGATCGCAATCGCCGGCTCACCACGCTGAACCGGCCCAAGCACAATCCACTGCCGCGGACACGCTGGAGGCGAGCCACCGAAGCGGCAGCCCGCGCAGCGCTCAGCAGGTGTCCTTTAGGTCGTCTCGATCTCCACGTGCGCCGGGGCGAGCAGGAAGACACGGTCGGCGATGCGCTCGATCCGCCCCTCGCACCCGAAGGCCAGCCCGGCGGCGAAGTCCACCATCCGCGTCGCCTCAGGCATCGCCATCCCGGAGACGTCCATGATCACCGTCTGGCCCTCACGGAAGTGCTGCCCGATCAACGGCGCGTCGTTGTACTTGAGCGGCTGGACCATGACGATGCGCGACGAGTCGACGTTCGCGCGCCACCGCCGGGCGGCCCGCTCGGTCGCGGGGACGTATTCGTCCTCGTAGTGCTCGTCGTCGTCATAGCCCTCGTCGTAGTGATCGACCCCGCTCAGGCCAAGGTAGCTCACCACCTTGCGCACTGCCCCCATCGGCTTGTCCTTTCCTCAGGAACTCACCGTAATCGGCACGTCCCTACACATTGGACGGTAACCGACGATTCCGCATTCGCCACGCGACACGCCCAGCCCTAATTCCATTTTGTACGGCTTGCAGCCCGCTTGCATCTGGATATCCGACCCCCGGATAGCATCGTCCACATGCGCATCTTCACCGTGGACGCCTTCACCGGCACAGCTTTCCAGGGTAATCCCGCGGCCGTCTGCCTGTTGGAGACTCCGGTTACTGACAGTTGGATGCAGAGCGTGGCGTCCGAGATGAACCTCTCCGAGACGGCCTTCCTCCTCGGCGATTCGCTCCGCTGGTTCACACCGGCGGTCGAGGTCACGCTCTGTGGTCACGCCACTCTGGCGACGGCCCATGTGCTCTATTCCACAGGAGCGACGACGGGGCAGCTCGAATTCAAGACGGCCAGCGGGACGCTTACCGTTAATCGTCTCCCTGACGAGATGATCACCATGAATTTTCCGGCCAAGGAGGTGACCCCCGCGCCGGTGCCCGACGGCCTGGAGAAAGCACTCGGCGTGACACCTGTGCGGGTCGGAAAAAGCCATCTCGACCTGCTGGTGGAGGTGGACTCGGAGGAAACGGTACGGTCCCTGGCCCCCGATATCACCGCTTTGACCGCCGTGGATGCGAGGGGCGTCATCGTCACCGCGCCGGGCATCGACACGGATTTCGTCTCCAGGTTCTTCGCCCCCAAGGTCGGCGTGCCCGAGGACCCGGTTACGGGGTCGGCCCACTGCGCGCTCTCACCGTATTGGTCAGCCCGCCTGGGTCGCGCCTCATTGGTCGGCGCCCAGCTGTCGAGGCGAGGCGGCCTGGTCCAGGTGACGCTGGACGGCGATCGCGTTCACCTGGCCGGCCGGGCCGTGACGGTCCTCTCCGGGACCCTGCAGGTCTGACATGGACCTCACTTTACGCGACTATGGGATCGCATAGAGTGGGACTCGTGCGCGTGGCCGTCATCGGCCTTGTCCGTGGCGGCCACCGCCGCTGCCGCCAAACCGGTTCATGGCGGCCCCCGCAGCACGCTCGTTGGCTTCGTGGCCGCCCCCGCACCGACACACGTCGGCTTCGTGGCCGCCGCACCCGTTGTGGGTTCATGGCGGCCACCGCACCGGGTCGCTGATTGCCGGCGGTGCACAAAGCGGCGCACGGTCATGCAGGTGTCCGCCCGAGGCGGAGTCTCTCACAGTGGAGCGCCGCCGAACCCGATCTCGTTCCCCTCCGGATCGCGGTACGTCGCCTTGCGCACCCCGTTGGAGTACGTCTCCCGCTCGGCTGGATCGAGTCCTCGCTCGGCGATCTGCGCGACGAGCGCGTCAAGGTCGTCAACGAAAATCGTGTGCATGGCATGGCCGGCGTGCTCAGGCCGCTGCTCGATGAATATGGATCGATGCTCCGCGAGCTCCCACACCGCCTCCACGTCGCTCACGACGAACGTCGGCGAGCCCAGCAGCCGTTCATACCATCCCAGGGCCGACGCATAATCGCTGACCGGTATCCCTGCATACATGTCGAGGGCCATGACGCAATCATACGCACAACGCAGAAAGGGCCCCGACCATGGCTGGTCGGGGCCCTCCCCATGAACGATTGTCCGGCGGTGACCTACTCTCCCACACCCTCCCGAGTGCAGTACCATCGGCGCAGAGAAGCTTAACTTC
>NZ_VCKY01000326.1 GCF_005889735.1 Nonomuraea turkmeniaca | reverse complement strand
GTTGACGCGTCTGCGGCACCGGTAGGGCGGTGGGCTGAGGTGGCCGAGCTGCTGCTGGTGCTGGAGGCGTTCCCGGTGCTGGTGGCGGGAAGTGGGGTGCGGTCGATGAGGGCGCGGATCCGGGCTCGGGTGGGTTCGGGGTAGCGGGGGGCGCAGGCCGCGCAGAAGCACAGGGACAGGAGGTCGGCGTCTACAGGGGTCCAGTCTGCTCCGGAGGTCTTCTCGTGGACGCTCTGGTGGCCGAAGCCCAGCGGGCCGCAGGCCTCCAGGATCAGGCCGTCCGGTTCGCCGACGGTCAGGATCTCCCGGACGAGGCGTTCGCAGTACTCGATGACGTCCTCGTGGGCCGGACACAGCGCGTACGGGTACGGGTCGCCGAAGGCGTTGCGTACGGCCAGGTCGGGGTGGGCGGCGCCCAGGTGGGAGTTGTGGGTGAGGACGGTCCAGGCGTGGACTTGGAGGCCGACGGCCTTCAACGCGTCCCTGGCCTGAAGGTAGGCGTCGGCGGGGGACCACGTGGGGGCGCCCGGGACGAGGCGGCCCCAGGCGGACGGGCGTACCGGGAGGTAGAAGGCCGGATAGGGCACGTCCAGGACGCGGTGGGACGGATGGTACGGGGTGGCGGCCCGGGTGGAGTGGTAGCTGGCGGCCAGGGCGACCGCGTCGACGCCCAGGGCGGCCAGGCGCTCAGGGGCGGAAGGGTCGCCGACGACGTCCCAGGGGTAGACGTAGGCGATGTTCATCGCAGGGGCCTCTCTGTGGAACTGCCGATGGGGTGCGCCGGCGCGGCCTGCTCGTTCATCGAAGCGGCCCTCTCCGTGGGACGGTTCATCGCGGGGGCCTCCCTGGGGAGGACGTTCATGACAGCGGCCTTCCTTCCCGGGAACAGCCGATCATCTTCCAGGGTTTCACCAGCGAGGCCTCTTCGCCGTGAAGCCGGGCTCGAAGCGCTGCATGTACGTCGTGTCGTCACGCGCCACGACCCCGCACGTCTCGTACTGCTCGTGCATCCGGGCCAGCGCGTCGCGGTCCAGCTCCACGCCCAGACCGGGGCCGGCGGGGACGGGGACGGCGCCGTCGGAGAAGCGGAGGCTGCCCGGCACGACCACGTCCTGGCCGTCCTGCCAGGGGGTGTGGGTGTCGCACGCGAAGGTGAGGTTCGGGGTGGCGCCGGCCAGGTGGGTCATGGCGGCCAGGCTGATGCCGAGGTGGGAGTTGGAGTGCATGGACAGCGACAGCCCGAACGTGCCGCAGAGGGTGGCGATGTGCGAGGAACGTACGAGGCCGCCCCAGTAGTGGTGGTCCAGGAGCAGGACGCCGATCGCGCCGGAGGCGATGGCGGGTGGCAGGTGTTCGGGAGTGACCACGCACATGTTGGTCGCGAGGGGCATGGGGACGGCGGCGGCGACCTCCGACATGCCGGGAATGCCAGGGGTGGGGTCCTCCAGGTACTGGAGGGTGCCTTCGAGTTCGCGACCGACGCGGATCGAGGTCTCGACGGACCAGGCGGCGTTGGGGTCCAGGCGGAGCGGCACTCCAGGGAACGCCTCGTACAGGGCCTTGATCGCGGCGATCTCCTGGTCGGGCGGGTAGACGCCACCCTTGAGCTTGATCGACTTGAAGCCGTACTCCTTGATCAGGAGTGCCGCCTGCTCGACGATGCCTGCCTCGTCCAGCGCCGCGCCGAACCTGTCCGGCTCCTCGCCCGGGTGGCCGGCCCACTTGTAGAAGAGGTACGCGCTGTACGGCACCGCGTCTCTGACCCGGCCGCCGAGCAGGTCGACGACCGGCACGCCGGCCGCCTTGCCGCGAATGTCCAGGCAGGCCACCTCGAAGGCGGCGAAGACCCGGTCGACGCTCTTCTCCTTGGTGGCGACGCCGGTCAGGCCGTGCAGATCGGTCACCACGTCGCCGACAAGCGAGTTGATCCGGGCGTACATCGTGTTCACGGCGTGCACGTCGAGCCCGATCAGGGCCTGCGCGCACTCGCGAACCTTGCCGAGGTGCTCGAGATCGCCGTACGTCTCACCGAGGCCGGTCAGACCCTCGTCCGTGACTACCTCGACAATGGTACGGAGGGCCCATGGCTCGTGGACCCCGGCGGCGTTCAGGAGGGGTGGATCCCGGAAAGCAACGGGTGTAACGCGGATCTCCCTGATGATCATACGACCGCCGTCCATATATGTGAACAATTGCCAGATTTGTGGACAAGTTGCCAAAACTGTAAGAATCAGGCTGAAGAAGTGTCAAGACTCCGAAGGGCCATTCGATGATCTACGGACACGACCCCAGGACCGGCGAGACCGTGGGCGCCGCCCTGCCAGAGACCGACAACGCCGGGGTCGACATGATCGTTTCTGCTGCCGCCGCGGCCGGTCAGGCCTGGCGGTCGACGCCGGCGGACGAGCGGGCGCTCGCGCTCGAGGCGGTGGCCGACGCCCTGTCCGCGCACGTGGACGAGCTCTGGCAGCTTGCCGACGAGGAGACCGCGCTCGGCGAGGCACGCCTGCGCGGTGAGGTCGCGCGCACGGCCGGGCAGTTCAGGCTCTTCGCCCAGGTCCTCAGGGACGGCGCATACGTCGAGGCCATCATCGACCACGCCGACCCGTCGCTGACACCGCCCCGGCCCGACGTGCGCCGGATGAAGCATGCGCTGCCCGGCGTGGTCGCCGTGTTCTCGGCCAGCAACTTCCCGTTCGCGTTCTCCGTGGCGGGCGGCGACACCGCCTCCGCGCTGGCCGCGGGCTGCCCAGTGGTCGTCAAGGCGCACCCCGGTCACCCGAACACCTCCGAGCGGGTGGCGAAGATCGTCAGGAACTCGCTCCCGTACCCGGACCTGCTGGGTCTCGTGCAGGGCATGCAGGCGGGCATCGACCTGGTGAAGCACCCTTCGGTGGTCGCGGCCGGGTTCACCGGGTCCGTGGCCGGCGGGAAGGCGATCCAGAAGCTGATCGACGAGCGGGAGGTGCCGATCCCGTTCTTCGGTGAGCTGGGCAGCGTCAACCCCGTGGTCGTGCTGCCGTCCGCGCCGGTGGAGGGGGTGGCCACCGGGTTCGCGGGGTCGCTGACGCTGGGGGTCGGGCAGTTCTGCACGAACCCCGGCCTCATGTTCGTGCCGGAGAACGACGAGCTGCGCAAGGCCCTGGTGGAGGCGGTCGAGGGGACCAGCGGCGGGCCCATGCTGGCCGAGCGGATCAGGGACGGATACCTCGGCGGGGTCGAGCGGCTCGGCGAGCTGCGGTTGCTGGCCGAGGGCAAGCCCGGCGCCGGGAGCTGGGCGGTCACGCCGAAGGTGTTCACCACGGAGCTGGACACGTTCGCAGAGAAGTTGCCGGAGATCGGCGAGGAGTGCTTCGGGCCTGCCTCGATCGTGGTGACATATCGGGAGATTTCCGATCTGCGGTCCGTGCTCGAGCGGCTCGACGGCTCGCTGACCGCCACCGTCCACGGTGCCGACGCCGATGAGGCCGGCGACGTCGTGGAGGTGCTCGGAAGGAAGGCCGGGCGGCTCATCTGGAACGGGTGGCCGACCGGAGTGGCCGTGTGCTGGGCGATGCAGCACGGTGGCCCCTGGCCCGCCGCCACCACGACGCACACCTCCGTCGGGGCCACGGCCATCGACCGGTGGCTGGCGCCGACCGCGTACCAGGACTGGCCGGAGGCGCTCCTGCCGGACGAGCTGAAGGACGACAATCCGCTCTCCATTCCGCGACGGGTGGACGGGCGTCTGGAGGTATGAGCGCACGGGCGTGATCCGGAGGCGGCGGCGTGCCGCGAGTCCGTCCCGAAGCGGGACGGAGACGGTGCGACGCCGCCCCCAACGCGACCGGTCGTCTTCGGGCAGGCGTCACGCGCCGGCGATTTCCAGTCCGGTGGCGATGATCTGCTCCAGTGTCGCGAGATGCTCCGGCTCCGGATCCACCAACGGCGCCCGCACCCCTCCGGCGTCCAGCCCGCGCATCCGCACCCCGGCCTTGACCAGCGAAACCGCATAACCGGGCACAAGGTCCCGCAACTCCACCAGCGGCAGGTAGAACCCGGTGAGCAGTCGCTGCACCAGCACCTCGTCCCCACCCGTCACCGCCTTGTGGAAGGCCAGCGCGATCTCGGGCGCGAACGCGAACACCGCGCTCGAATACAGGTTCACACCCATTCCCCGGTACGCGGGCACGGTGAACTCGGCGGTCGGCAGCCCGTTGAAGAACGTGAACTCCTTGTCGGTGGACTGCCGTACGGTCAGGATGATCCGCTGCAGTAGGTCGAAGTCCCCGAGGCCGTCCTTGAAGCCCACGACGTTGGGTAGTTGTGCCAGCGACGCCACCGCCTCAGGCGTGAAGCGCGCCGTGCCCCGCTGGTAGATGATGATCGGCAGCTCGACGGACTCGGCCACCTCCCGCACGTACCGCACCAGGCCGGCGGCAGGGCCGGTGACCAGGTAGGGCGGCATCAGCAGGAGCCCGTCGGCACCCTGAGCGGCGGCGGCGCGGGCGATCGCCTTGGCGGCGGGCAGCGTGCCGCCGGCCCCGGCGAAGACCGGGACGCGCCTTTCGGTGGCGGCGACGGACGTGGCGACCGCCCGGCTGTATTCGCCGAGATCGAGGGCGTTGAACTCACCGGTGCCGCACGCGGTGAACACTCCTCCCGCCCCGGCCGCGACCCCGTCGGCGACGTGCCTGGCGAGCACCTGTTCGGCCAGCTCGCCATCGGCCCCGAAGGGGGTCACCGGAAAGAAGAGAACGCCGTCTAGCCGCATCAATGGTCCTTTCTAGCGGATGCCCTCCCTGCGCAGAGTGGCAGCCAGCTTGCGGGTGTGTTTGATCACTGCCTCGGTGATCCGCTCGACGTCGGCGGGCGGGAGACCGGCGGGCATGGAGCAGCTGATCGCGTCCGTGGCCGGGATGCGGTAGTCGACCGCGACGGCCACGCAGGCCACGCCTGGCGTGCCCTGCTCGCGCTCGTACGACCAGCCCCTGGTGCGGACCTGATCCAGCTCGCCGGTGAGCTTGGTCAGGTCGGTGATCGTGTGCTCGGTGAGTGAGATCAACGGATGGGGCAGCAGCGCCCCGACCTCGTCGTCGGTGAGCTGGGCGAGCAGCACCTGGCCGAGCGCAGTGACGTGGGCGGGCAGACGCCGGCCCACCCTGGGGATCACGTGCGCGGCCTCGCGCGACTCTCTGGTCGCCAGGTAAAGCACGTGCGCGCCGTCCCTGCGGGCGAAGTGCACGGTACGCCCGATCTCGTCCCGCAGGTCCTCCAGCATCTCCTGCGCGAACGGCAGCGCCGGATCCTTGTCCAGGTACGCGGTGCCGGTCAGCAGCGCGTGCGGACCGATCCCGAACGCGGACCTGCCGGAGTCGGTCTCGACCCAGTTGAGCTCGACCAGCGTCCGCATGAGAGCGTGCAGGCTGCTGCGCGGGAACCCGGTGCGTTGCTGGAGCTCCGACAACGTCAAGGTGTCGTGCGACTCGGCCAGGACTTCCAGGATGCGTACTGTCCGCTCGGCGGACTTGACCAGCTGGGGCTCCATGCTCATCCCATCTACCTTGCGGCGTTGAAGATCCAGGATATGGGATTCCGTCCAGATACATGGATACTTAACCCTTGACCGCGCCGCTAGTGAGACCACGCATGAATTGCCGCTGGAACGCCAGGAACGCGATGATCGACGGCAACAGCGCCAGTAGCGAGGCCGCGAGCAGCACGCCGATCCCGACCTCCTCGTCGGAGCGGAGCGAGCGCAGCGCGATGGGCAGTGTCCACATGTCCGACTCGGGTGCGACGATCAACGGCAGCAGATACTGGTCCCAGATCATCGTGAACCCGAAGACGCCGATCACGCCGAGGGCAGGACGGCACAGCGGCACGATGATCGTGGCGAAGATCCGCAGCTCGCCGGCGCCGTCGATGCGGGCGGCCTCCTCCAGCTCGACCGGCACCTCCTTCATGAACTCGGTCATGACGAGGATCGAGAAGCCCCAGGCGCCGACCGGGAGGATCATCCCGGCATACGTGCCGATGAGGTTGGTGTGGAACACCGGCATGTCGGCCAGGACCAGTGACAGCGGGATTGCGATGATCTCCTCGGGGAGCATCATCGTGGCCAGCATGAGCAACATCACGAACGTCATGCCGCGGAACTTCTTGCGGGCCAGCGAGTACGCCGCGAAGACGCTCACCAGCATCTGCAACAGCAGCCCGAAGCCCACGACGATGAACGAGTTGAGCAGGTAGAGGTAGACGTTCTTGTCCTTGGCCTGGACGAAGTTCTCCAGCGTGAACTCGTCCGGCCACAGGGAGAACGACGTCGGGTCGAGGGTCTTGCTGAACGCGCTCATCAGCAACCCGACCAACGGCCCGGTGAAAACGATCACCATGAAGCCATAGACGATGACTTTTCCGGTGGTGGCCAGAGGTCCCCTGCGCGACTCCAGCCCCAGAGCGCTGTCGAACCTCATGCCGCCTGCCTCCTGCGCAACAACTGCACGACCACGGTGAGCGCCAGCGTGGCCAGGAACAACACGATCCCGCCCGCCGAGGCGACGCCGAGCTCGTTCGACTGGAACCCGAGCTTGTAGATCAAGGTCATCAGGACTTCGGACGACCCGTTCGGACCGCCGTTCGTCAGCACGTAGACCTCGACGAACACCCGCAGCCCGCGGATCGCGGCCAGCGTGAACAGGATCCAGAACACCGGCCGCAGCGCCGGCAGCGTGATGTGCCGCAGCCGGTGCCAAGTGGAGGCCCCGTCCACGGCCGCCGCCTCGTAGAGCGTGCGGTCCACGCCGACAAGTCCGGCCAGGAAGATCATCATGTCGTACGGGGTGCCGCGCCAGATGCTCATCAGCATGATCGACCAGAGCGAGGAGTTCTCGCTGGCCAGCCACGGCTGCGGATCGACGCCCACCCAGCCGATGATCGTGTTGAGCATGCCGCTGTCGGCCGGGTGGAACATGATCCGCCACACCTCGGCCACCGCGGCCATCGTGGTCACCACAGGCAGGAACGCCGCGGTCCTGACGAACCACAGATACCGGGCGGGGCCCTCGATGAGCAGCGCGAACCCCAGCCCGAGCACGATCGAGCCGACCGTGGTGCCGAGGGCCAGCACGATGCTGTGCCAGATGGCGGCGCCGAACGCGTCGTCGGTGAGGATCGTCTTGTAGTTGTCCGCGCCCACCCACGTGTCACTGATGTAGTGGACCTCGTGGAAGCTCTTCCACAGGCCCAGGCCCATCGGGATGAACTTGAAGTACAGGAACAGCACTAGTGCCGGCGCCAGGAACAGCCAGGCGATCAGCGACCCCCGCCACCGCACCGACTTGGTGCGGCGGTGGGGGGTCGCAGTCCGTGCTCCGGCCCGGGTGAGGGTCGACGTCATGACGCTTTCTGGTTCTGCAGTTCCTGGGTGAGCTTGGTGTTGAGCCCGTCCATCGCCGTCTTCACGTCGGCGGTGCAGTCGGCCCAGACCGTGTTGATGGCGTCGGCGGACGTCTGGCGGATCGGCGCCCAGTTCGGCACCGGCGGGGCGTACACGGCGAAGTCGTACGACTCCTGGAACACCTTCCAGCGCGGGTCCTGGCGCTCGGCGGCCATGTCCACGGTGGTGTTGACCGGCAGGCGGACGATGGCGCCGTTGGCGTCCTTGTTCATGCCGATCTTCTGGCCTTCGGGGGAGATCGCGTACTCGGCGAACTTCTTCTGTGCGTCCTCCATCTGCGAGCCGACCATCATGTAGACGTTCTCGCCCTCGCCGAGAGTGCCGGGGCCGCCGGACGGGCCCTTGGGCACGGGCAGGACTTCGATCTTGTCGGTGCCGATGCTCTTGACGAAACGGGCCAGCACGTACGGGCCGACCAGGTAGATGCCGCCCTGGCCCTTCTCGAACACCTCATGGGTGACGGTCGTGTCGTTGCTGACCGCGCCGGGGTTGACGGTCTTGGACTTGCAGAACTGGTCCTGCAGATACTGGACGGCCTCCACGAACTTGGGGTCGTTGGCGGTGGCCACGTACTTGCCCGAGCCGTTGGACTTGAGGAAGTCGGCGCCGTTGCCGTAGATCAGCGAGGAGGCGTACCAGGAGGCATAGCCGCGCTTGGTGCCGGCCGGGATGACGAAGCCGCTGGTGTCCTTCTGCCCGTTGCCGTCGGGGTCCTTCTCGGTGAACGCGGTGGCCAGTTTGGACAGGTCCTCCCAGGTCTGCGGAGGCTCCATGCCCACCTTGTCGCGCCAGTCCTTGCGGACGATCAGCGCGAACGCCTGAGCAGAGAACGGGGCGGCGTAGACCTTGCCGTCGCTGCCGGTGGCGGCCGACCAGGCCCGGTCCGCCAGCTTGTCGGCGCCGGCCAGCGAGGCCTTGTCGACCTCGCGCAACCAGCCCTGCGACTGCATGTTGCCGAGCTGGGCGGTGTCGTTGATCACGATGTCGGGAAGCTGCTTCTGCGCAGCCTGTTGATTGAGCTTGGTCTCGAAATCGTCGAAGAGCGCGACCACTTTCGTCTTGACACCGCTGGCCTGGGTAAATGCGTCGGCGAGCTTCTTCGCCGTCTTGGCGGAGTCGGAATCGGGCGCCTGCCTGATCCAGATCTCCAATGTGTCGTCTGAAGCTGATCCCCCGGAACCGCAGCCTGTCAGCGTTACGGCCAGGGACGTGATGATCGCGGCCCCGAGCAAGCGACGTGACATCAGACCGCCTCCCGTTCACATACGTGGACATGAGTCCGGTTTTTGAACTCGTGTGGGTGAACGTAACTACACGCATGCATCACGGTCAATATTCAAGGATGTGAATTTCTGTCAGAATCGTGTACACCATGGATGCATGCGCATTCTCATGACCGGTGCCGCGGGGAAAGTCGGCACGCTGCTCCGCCCGCGTCTCGCCCGCGAGGGCCGCATCCTGCGGCTTTCCGACCTCCACGAGGTCGAGACCGGACCGGGGGAGGAATGGGTGACGGCCGACCTCGCCGACCCGGTCGCCATGGCCGAGGCGATGAAGGGCGTGGACGCGGTGCTCCACCTGGGCGGCCAGAGCCGGGAGCGTCCCTGGGCGGACATCGTGCACGCCAACATCAATGGCATGCACGTGCTGCTGGAGGCGGCGCGTGAGGAGGGCGTCCAGAACCTCGTGCTCATGGGCAGCCACCACGCCGTCGGCTTCCACACCCGGCCGGCGGAGGGCGAGGACCTGCCGGACTACGCCTTCCCGCGGCCCGACACCTATTACGGGGTCAGCAAGGTCGTCATGGAGGCTCTCGGCAGCCTTTATCACGATCGGTTCGGCATGGACATCACCGTGGTGCGGCTCGGGACCTGCAACGAAGGCTCGCTCGACACGCGCGGGCTGGCCACCTGGATCTCGCCCGACGACCTCAACCGGCTCGTCGAGGCGGCGCTGGTCGCGCCCGGGTATCACGTAGTCTGGGGGGTTTCTGAGAACACGCGGCGGTGGTGGTCGCTGGAGGAGGCCAAATCCATCGGGTACGTCTCCCGGGACGACTCCGAGTCGTACGCGGAGGCGCTGATCGCCGAGCACGGCGAGCCGGATCTGACGGACCCGATCCATGACCGCGCCGGCGGCATCTTCACCCTCAAGGAACTGGGCGGCTCCTGGTAACCCCACGCCTCCGGTTCCAGCCCACGCCCTGGTCTCGGCTCGCGCCTCCGGTCCGGCCCTGCGTAGCATGCGGGGCCCGACGGGGGGCGGGAGAGG
>NZ_VCKY01000325.1 GCF_005889735.1 Nonomuraea turkmeniaca | reverse complement strand
GGGCCTGCCCTGGCCGAAGATCCGGCCGAGACCGTTGTAGCCGATCACCAGGTCCCAGACGGAGTTGTCGGTCGAGCCGCCGATGTACGGCCGCGACTCGGCGGGCCACAGGTCGACGATGACCATCCACCAGGCGCTGGACACCAGCAACACCGCGCCCGCCGCCAGCAGATGCCCCACGCGTTTGAGCCACGACACCCGGGCGCACGCCAGGTACGCCACCCCGAACGCGGGCACCACCAGGTACGCCTGCAACATCTTGGTGTTGAACGCCAGCCCCACGAAGAGCGCGGCGAACAGCAGCGACCGCAGCCGCCCGGTCCGCAGCGACTCCAGGCAGAACCAGGCCGCCAGCACCAGCAGCAGCACGAGCACCGTGTCGGGGTTGTTGTCCCGGTTGATCGCCACGGTGATCGGCGTGAGCGTCATGACGACGGCCGCGGCCGGCGCCGCCACATGCCCCGCCCGTGCCCCCGGGGGAAAGGCGCGGCGCACGGCGGAGAAGACCAGGCCGACGGCCGCCACGCCGGCCAGGGCCTGCGGGATCAGCATGCTCCAGGTGTTGTAGCCGAAGATCCGCGCCGACAGCCCCATGACCCACAGGGCCAGCGGCGGCTTGTCCACGGTGATGAAGGACCCGGCGTCGAGGGCGCCGAAGAAGAACGCCTTCCAGCTGTGGGTGCCGGAGACGATCGCGGCGGCGTAGTACGCGTTGGCGTTGCCGCTCAGCGCCCACGCGTAGAGGACGAACGCGGTCACGAGCACCGCCCACAAGGCGGGACGCGACCAGCGGGGATCCTCCTCGGCACCCAGGAACAGACGGGCGGGCAGGGAACGACTCTCGACGGCCCGGTGCGCGGGCCGCAGCGCGGTGGCGGTCATCGTACGGTCCTCCTCTTGGGGTTGAAGACCCACACGCGCAGCAGCAGGAAGCGGACGAGGGTGGCGGCGGCGTTCGCGATGAGGACCGCGAGCAGCTCGACCTCGTGCGAGACCCCCTCGGGCAGCAGCGACAGACTGCCCGAGGTGAGCGCCAGCCCGACGAGGAACGCGACCAGCCCCTCGAACTGGTGCCGCATCGCCCCTGCCGAGCCGGTGACGCCGAACGTGAAGCGCCGGTTGGCGGCGGTGTTGGCCACGGCCGTGACCAGCAGCGCGGCCGCGTTGGCGGCCAGCGGCGGGACCACCTGCCGCAGCAGCGAGTACAGCGCCAGGTACGCCAGCGTGCTGACCACCCCGACGATCGCGAACCTCGGCAGCTGCTTCGCCATGCCCTTCGGCAGCTCGGCCCGCTGAACCCTCGCGGGCACGGGGATGCGCGCGGCCCCGGACAACGTCTTGCGCGCCACCCTGGCCAGGCCGCGCAGGTCGTCGAGGGCGGTCTGGAGGATGTCGACCCGGCTGTCCGGATCGTCCACCCAGTCCACGGGCACCTCGTGGATGCGCAGCCCGTGCCGCTCGGCCAGGAGCAGCAGCTCGGTGTCGAAGAACCATTCCTCATCATCGACACCGGGCAGCAGAGCCTGGGCGACCTCCGTACGGACGGCCTTGAAACCGCACTGCGCGTCCGAGAAGCCGGCCCCCATCACCGAGCGGAGCAGCAGGTTGTACGAGCGGGAGATGAACTCGCGCTTGGGCCCGCGCTCGACCCGCGACGACCGCGCCAGCCGGGTGCCGATGGCCAGGTCGCTGTGGCCGGACAGCAGCGGCGCCACGAGCGGCAGGAACGCGTCCAGATCGGTGGACAGGTCCACGTCCATGTAGCTGACCACGTCGGCGTCGCTCTGCGACCAGACCCGCCGCAGGGCTCGCCCGCGCCCCTTCTCCTCGAGGTGCACGGCCCGCACGTGCGGAAGCTCCTCGGCCAACTCGGTGGCGAGCTGCCAGGTGTTGTCGGTGCTGGCGTTGTCGGCGATCGTGATCCGGAAACCGTAGGGGAAGTTCCCGGTCAGGTAGGCGTGCAGCCGGGCGACGCTCGCACGCAGCGCCCGCTGCTCGTTGTAGACCGGGACGACCACCTCGACCAGGCGCGTTCTTACTGCTGTCGTGTGCATGCACCTAGCACATGGCTCGCGCCTTTAACGGGACTTATCCGGTTCTGAGTGGCGGATGAGAGTTCCGGGGAGTTCCATCGTGGCGATCGCTCCGCCACCCGGCGCGTTCGCCAGGGTCACCTTGCCGCCGGCCTCCTCCACGGCCTGGGCGACGATCGCCAGCCCGAGCCCGGACCCGGGCAGGCCACGCGCGGACGGCGAGCGCCAGAACCGCTCGAAGACGTGCGGCAGCTCCTCCTCGGGCAGTCCCGGACCGTGGTCGCGCACCGTCAGGCTGCCGCGTTCCAGCGACACGTCGACCTGGCTGTCGGGGCTGAACTTGGCGGCGTTGTCGATGAGGTTGAGCACGGCGCGTTCGAGCGAGGCGGCGCTGCCGACGACGTACCAGGGGCTGAGATCGGTGACGACCTCGGCGCCGCGCAGCCTGGCCCGTTCCACGGCCGCCGTGACCACCTCGTGGAAGGGCAGCTCGACGTGCGGCTCGTGCTCGGTGTCTCCCCTGGCCAGCTGGAGCAGGTCCGCGACCAGCGTGGACAGCTCGGCGAACTGCGCCTTCACGTTCCGCAGCAGGCGCTGCTTGGCGTCGGGGTCGAGGCTGCGGCCGGTCTGCTCACTGCGCAGGAGCAGGTCGATGTTGGTACGGAGGGTCGTCAGGGGCGTGCGCAGCTCGTGCCCGGCGTCGGCGACCAGCTGTTTCTGGCGTTCCTTGGAGCTGGCCAGGGCGGTGGTCATGGCGTTGAAGGAGGAGCTGAGCCGGGCGATCTCGTCATCGCCCTTGACGGGGATGCTCGTGTCGAGGTCCTCGGTCCGCGCGATGTGCTCCACCGCCCGGGTGAGCCGCCCCACGGGGCGCAGGGCCGCGCGGGCGATGAGGAGCCCGGCGGTCGCCGCCGCCAGGACGCCCAGCAAGGCCACGCCTCCGAGCATCAGCGCCACCATCTCGAGCGTGTCACGGAGGTCGCCGAGCGGCACGGCGTCCATGACGGCCATGCCGGGGCCGACGTTCTCGATGCGGATGCGCATCTCCGTCCCGTCCACGGTGACGCCGTTGCGGCAGTGCGGGGACGCGCCCCTGGCCACCACCCCGTCCAGCTTCGTGATCTCAAGCGCCGGCCCGTTGTAGCAGGTCGGGCGGCCGTCGGCGTAAATGAGCTGAGTCGAGCGCTGCGGGCCGAAGTAGGTGTCGGCCCGCGGGACGGGGCCGCAGTGCTCCATCAGCCACGCCACGTAATTGCGCTTGTCCTTGTCCGGGGGCGTGCCGAGCTGCCGGTCCACCTGCTCGTACATCTGCTGCCGGACGATCATGAAGCACGCGCCCGCGCTGATCGCGACCGCGAGCGCCACGGCCACCGTGACCAGCAACGTCAGCCGGGTGCGCAAACTGCTCCAGATCACGATGTGGTCCGTAGCACGTACCCCACCCCGCGCACCGTGTGGATCACCCGCGGCTCACCCTCTGCCTCGGTCTTGCGCCGCAGATACATCACATACACGTCGAGGGAGTTGGACGTGGGCTCGAAGTCGAACCCCCACACCTCGCTGAGGATCTGGTCCCGGGTCAGCACCTGCCGCGGATGCGCCAGGAACAGCTCCATCAGCAGGTACTCGGTCCTGGTGAGGTCGAGCCGGCGATCGCCCCGGGTGACCTCCCGGGTGGCGGGGTCCATGCGCAGGTCCGCGTACGACAGCGTGCCGCCGTCCTGCGGACCCGTGGCCAGCGCGCCGCGCCGCAGCAGGGCGCGGACCCGGGCCAGCAGCTCGTCCAGCTCGAACGGCTTGACCAGGTAGTCGTCGGCCCCCGCGTCCAGCCCGGACACGCGGTCGCCGACCGCGTCGCGGGCCGTGAGCATGAGGACCGGGATGTGGTTACCCGACCCCCGCAGCCTGCGGCAGGCGGTCAGCCCGTCGAGGCGGGGCATCATGACGTCGAGCAGCACGGCGTCATAGGAGTCGCGGGCGAGCTCGTCCAGCGCCGCCTGACCGTCGTCGGCGGTGACGACCTTGTAGCCCTCGAACTCCAGGCTCGACTGCAGCGCCTCGCGCAACGCCGGCTCGTCGTCCACCACCAGCAACCGTGCGAGCTCACTCATGGAGCAAACGCTAGAGGCTCATCATGAAAACCTCATAAACGCGCTCATCCCCATTTCATGAGGATCATGACGTGAGGAGGGCCATCGCGGCGTTGTGGCCGCCGATCCCGCTGACGCCGCCGCCTCTGCGGGCCCCGGCGCCGCACATGAGGACACGCTCGTGCTCGGTCTCCACCCCCCATCCGCCTTCTTCGGCGTACGGCCAGCTCAGGTCGGTGTGGAAGATGTGGCCGCCGGGCAACCCGGCCTCCCGTTCCAGGTCCACCGGGCTCTTGGCCTCCACGCACGGGCTGCCGTCGGGAGCCCGGAGCAGGCAGTCCTCGATGGGCTCGGCGAGGACGGAGTTGATGGAGGCAAAGGTGGCCCGAAGGGCGTCATCACGCGCCTTATCGGGATTTTTCCGGAAAAGTCGTGCTGGCATGTGCAGCCCGAACAAGGTCATGGTCTCCGCCCTCCCCCGCAACCCGGGCCCGAGAATGGACGGGTCGGTCAGTGAATGGCAATAGACCTCGGCCGGCGGCAGCTCCGGGATCTCGCCACGGGCCGCCTGCGCGTACGCCGTCGCCAGCTGGTCGCGCCGCTCGTTGATGTGAAACGTCCCGCTGAAGGCCGCCCGCGGATCCACGGAGGCGTCCTTCAGCCGCGGCAGCCTGCTGAGGACCATGTTGACCTTAAGCTGCGCCCCCTCGGGCACGGTCTGCGGCCTGCCGAGCAGCCGGTCGAGCACCGCGGGCGGCAGGTTGACCAGCACGTGCCCGCCGTTCACCGCGTGCTCGCCGTCCGCGTCCACGAACGCGACCTCCCCGGACGGCGAGATGCCGATGATCTCCGCCCCGGTCCTGATCTCGGCGCCCGCCCGCCGCGCCGCCGCCTCTAGCGCACCGGACACCGCGCACATGCCGCCCACCGGCACGTTCCACTCGCCGGTGCCGTCGCCGATCACGTGGTAGAGGAAACACCGGTTGGCCAGCAGATCGGTGGCCGGATCCGCGTACGTGCCGATGAGCGCGTCGGTGAGCACGACGCCGCGTACGGTGTCGTCGCCGAACCGCTCGTCCACGGTCTCGCCGATCGGCCGCTGGAACAGGTCCCGCCACGCCTCCGCGCCGACCAGGCGCTCGATCTCGGCGGGAGTACGCAGGGGTTCGAGCAGGGTGGGGGCCAGGGCCCGCGCCACTCGCTCGGTCATGCCGTAGAAGTCCTGCCACGCCTTGTGGTCGGCCTCGCCGCCGGTGACGTCCGCGAACGAGGCCGCCGTACGCGCCGCGTCCTCGTTGTCGACGAGCAGCCCGGTGTCGCCCGTGGGCGTGTACGAGGCGTAGCGGCGGCGCCGCAACTCCAGGTCGAGTCCCAGGTCGCGGACGATGCTCGAAGGCAGGAGGCTGACGAGGTAGGAGTATCGCGACAGCCGCACGTCCACGCCGGGGAACGCCTGCGCGGAGATCGCCAGCCCGCCCGCGTGGTCGAGCCGCTCCAGCACCAGCACCCGCCGACCGGCCCCGGCCAGGTAGGCGGCCGCGACCAGCCCGTTGTGCCCGCCTCCTGCAACAATCACGTCATACGACCTCATCCTCGCACTTTAGAGCCCAAAGCGCGCCCCTCGTCAACGCCCGGGGCGATGGATCCTTGATCGGCTCGGCGGCGCGATGCGATGCTGCTCGGGGCGGCGTTCCAGGGAAGATCACCCCCAAGATGGCGACCGACGGAGCTCTCGGCAAATGCCGTAAAATTTCACGTTCGCCCTGAGCAGGGCAAGGATCACGCGAGGAGCACGAAACCCACCATGCGCAGCACCACCGACTCCGTACTCCAGCCGTCCGACGAGGTGGCCGAGGCCCTGGCCGGCGGCGCCCCCGTCGTGGCGCTGGAGTCCACGATCATCTCCCACGGGCTGCCGCAGCCGCGCAACCTGGAGGTGGCGCGCGAGCTGGAGGGAGTCGTCCGCGCCGCGGGAGCCGTGCCGGCCACGATCGCCGTGCTGGACGGCGTACCCAAGGTCGGCCTGACCGAGGTGGAGCTGGAGCGCATCGCGACCGAGTCCGGGCTGCGCAAGCTGGGCCAGCGGGACCTGCCCGTGGCGGCGGCGCTGAAGGCCAGCGGCGCGACCACCGTGTCGGCCACATCGTTCCTCGCCGCCCGCGCCGGGATCCGGGTGTTCGCCACCGGCGGGCTCGGCGGCGTGCACCGGGGGTGGACGGAGGACCAGGACGAGTCCGCCGACCTCGACACACTGGCCCGTACCCGCATCACGGTCGTGTGCGCGGGCGTGAAGTCCATCCTCGACGTGCCGGCGACGCTGCAGCGGCTGGAGACGAGGGGCGTGAGCGTGGTGGGCTACCGCACCGACACCTTCCCCGGCTTCTACCTGCACTCCTCCGGGCAGCCGATCGACTGGCGGATCGAGGCGCCCGAGGAGGCGGCGGAGATCATGCGCGGCCAGGACGCGCTCGGCGGCCAGGAGACCGCGCTGATCGTCGCCAACCCCGTCCCCGAGGGCCAGCAGCTCGACCCGTCGCTGCACGACCGCGTGCTGGCCGAGGCGCTGGCCGCCGCCGAGCGCGAGGGCGTCAAGGGGCAGGCGATCACCCCGTTCCTGCTGGGCTACCTGGTGAACGGCACCGGCGGCGCCTCCCTGGAGGCGAACCTGGCCGCCGTCCGCGGCAACACCGCCCTGGCCGCCCGGATCGCCCTGGCCTGGGCGCGAAAGTGACATGGCAAACCCGTGCCGACTTCTGAGACCGCGCCACATGGCGATCTCATGCCGACTTCTGAGATCGCGCCACATGGCGATCTCATGCCGACTTCTGAGATCGCGCCACATGGCGATCTCATGCCGACTTCTGAGATCGCGCCACATGGCGATCTCATGCCGACTTCTGAGATCGCTGTGACAGACCGCGGCCTGCTCGTCATCGGCGACGCGGTCACCGATGTGGTGGCGTTGCACGGCTCGCCGGTGATGTCGGGCACCGACACGGCCGCCGACATCGTCCTGCGCCCCGGCGGCTCTGGCGCCAACACCGCCGCCTGGGCCGCCCACCTCGGCGCCGACGCCCGTCTGCTGACCCGGCTCGGCTACGACAGCAGCGACTGGCACACCGCCGAACTGGTCAAGACCGGAGTCCGCCCGCACGTGACGGTGGATCCCGAGCATCCCACCGCCGTGGTGATCGCGATGGTCGACCGGAGCGGCGAGCGTACGATGCTCACCAACCGCGGCGCGGGCAGCCTGATCTCGGAGATCGACTGGGACCCCGCCCTGCTGGACGGCGTCGCCCGGCTCCACCTGTCCGGATACGTGCTCTTCGCCCCGCCCGGCCTGCGCTTGGCGAGGGCCGCCATGGCGGACGCGGCGGCCGCGGGCGTGGCGATCAGCATCGACCCGGCCTCCACGGGACCGCTGCGCGACTTCGGCGTTGAACGTTTCATGTGCGAAACGGCCCCCGCCGGCCTCGTCATCCCGAACCTCGACGAGGCACTCCTCCTCACCGGCGCCCCCACCGCGGAGCGCGCCGCCGTCCTGCTCAGTGAGAGATATGGCACAGCGGTCGTGAAGCTGGGCGCGGGCGGCGCGCTGGCCGCCGTGAACGGGACAGTTACGGCAACGGCCGCGGGCTCGCCCGCCGAAGTCGTAGACTCCACCGGAGCAGGTGACGCGTTCGCCGCGGGGTTACTCACAGCAAGCTTGCAGGGGGCCGACGAACGGGGGGCTTTGGAGGCTGGTTGCCGTGCGGGTGCCGCATGTGTGGCCCAGGTGGGCGGTCGTCCACGGTACGGTTTGGATCTGAACCGTCTTTACCCTATTCACACCGATTGATAGCTTGCCGCGTAGGCTGCACCATTAGCCACATGCGTTATGGGCGCCACCACGCGGCTCACTGGGGAGGATAAGGTCCGCCGATGGAAGTCGAGTCATCGATCTGCCTGAGCGACCTAGTCCCTGCTCTGCGCTGGAGCCGACCGCAGCAGGTCGCCGAGGCGCTGGGCGATCCGCGGCTGCCTGCGGGGTGGTGGTCCTCGCTCGCGCTGTCGAAGGCGCTCGGCACGGCCGGCCTCGACTGGATCTGCGAACGTCTCGCGCGGCTGGCCGCCTCCCGTTGGGATCACCTGCCGCTGGCTGACCTGCTGCCCGCGCTGACCGTCCACCACGTCGACCCGGCGTTGCCCGGCTGGCCGGAGGCCACCCGCACCGCGATCATCGGGCTCGGCGGCTGGCAGCGGCTGCGCCGCCTGTCCCCCAGCGACCTGAGCACGCCGTCGGCCACGCCGGAAGTCGTCATCGGCTCGGTCTTCCGCGAGATCCTCGGCCGCATCCCCGTCCAGCGTGAGGCCCCGAAGCCGGAGCACCCCGAGGTGACGCGCCCGCTGCAGCGCGGCGCCGCCGCTTCTTCGCAGGACGAGGCCAGGGGCACGGGGCCGTTCCCCGTCCAGCAGGAGCCCCGGACCGGCTCGTTCGCCGCCCAGAGCGGCCCGTTCGCCCCCGCCCAGAGCGGCCCTCCCGCAGCACGTCCCGAAGGCCCTGCGCGGCAACCCCAGATCGCCGGGCCCTTCGCCGCCGCCCAAGGTGACGGCCAACGCCAGAGCGGCCCCTTCCCCAGCCAGCCGCCGGAGCGCCAGCCCGGCTCGTTCCCGGCCGCGGACGCCGGCTCCCAGCGTCAGCCGTCGGACGGGGGTTCGCCCCGCCAGACCGGGCCGCTGCCCGCCCAGCAGGAAAGCGGCCCGCAACGCCAAACCGGGTCGTTCCCAGCCCAGCAGGAAAGCGGCCCGCAGCGCCAAACCGGGTCGTTCCCAGCGCAACAGGAAAGCGGCCCGCAACAAACAGGTTCGTTCCCCGGGCAGAGCGGCGCGTTCCCCGCACAGCCGCAGAGCGGCGGCGGCCCACGCCAGGGCTTCGCGGGCGACAGCGCGCTCCCCCAGCGCCCAGGCCAGTCCGAACGCCTCCCTCAGCGCCCCGGCCAGTCCGAACGCCATCCCGGGGGGCCACAGCCCGGCCGCCAGGACACCGGTTCCCTGCCCCGCATCCCGATCTCGGGCGGACCCCTCTCCGGCGGTCCCAGCACCGGGTCGTTCCCGCCCATCCCGAGCGCGGACGCCTCCAACGGCACCCCGCGCACGCCCGCGTACCCGACGCCCGGCACCGGCTCCTCACCCAGCCCCGTGCCGTCCGACACCGACCACGCCATGGTCCGGGTCGTGGACAACCTGTTCCGCACCCTGGACAAACTCGAGCTGGCGGTGGCCGTGCACCGGCTGTTCGCCGAGGACCCGGTGAGCCTGCGCACGCTCGCGCACAAGATGCTGGTCGAGCGGGATGCGCTCTCCCAGGCCCAGCGCACCGCCGAGGAACGTGTGCTGCACTGGCTGCGCTCGTCGGAGTCCGCCGCGGTCACGGGGCACATGTTCCGCCTGACCGAGTGGCTCGGCGCGGCCGCCACCGAAGACCAGCTCATCGGCGCCGACCCGGCCCACCCCGTGATGGTGCCGTCGCTGCGCACACCACTGTGGCGGGTGCTGGTGACGCTCATGCCCGACCGCCGCTTCCAGGACGGCTGGCTGGTGGTGGGCGACCTCCACGGTCTGCAGGCCCGTACGAGGCAACTCCTGGCCTCCAGCCCGCCCGAGGCGGACGTCGTCGAGCTGATGGCGGAGCTGGGCATCCGCGCCCATTCGGCCAAGGCATGGCTCGACGCCCTGCCTTCCGAGACCGCGGCCGACCAGGTGTCCGCGGACCCGTCGCCGGCCCAGCCTCTGCCCCGCCGCACCCCGGGCGCCAACGGGCACCACCACCGGGGCGGCCAGCCCATCCCGCCCGCGACCACCAGCTCCAT
>NZ_VCKY01000324.1 GCF_005889735.1 Nonomuraea turkmeniaca | reverse complement strand
TGGGGATGTTGAGCACGTGGGTCACGTTGGGGCTGGTGACCACGGTGTCGGGGGGTGGGATGTCGGCGGCGAGCGCGGGCGTTCCGGTCAGCGCTAACGCGAAAGCCGCCGCGGCCGCTACGAGGGTACGGCGCGGAGTTGACACTCGGGAGCCTCCTTGATCATTTAAGTCCCGATGGAACAACGCCGGCGAGGACCCCGGTCGGGGCCCTCGCCGACCGATGAACGGTCAGTGACCGTGTCCGGGGTACGAAGCCTGCGTCTGCGCGTTCAGCGAACGCATCTTGACCCAGTTCGCCTGGTTCGTACGAGAGTCGTTGATCTTCAACACGTCCAGGCCCAGGTTGAAGTCAGATCCGTAGATGTAGCCGTTGTAGTAGTACGCCGACCAGAAGCCGCCGCTGAGCGCCGGCGCGGTGTTGTCCGGGCCGCGTTCGAAGAAGGCGATCTCCTTAGGGTGCGCCGAGTCGGTGAAGTCGACCACGGAGATGCCGCCCTGGTACCACGCCTGCACCATGATGTCGCGGCCCTTGACCGGGATCAGCGAGCCGTTGTGGGCCACGCAGTTCTCCGTGTCGGCCTGGTGCCGTGCGATCTTGAAGTAGCTCCTGAACTGGAGCTGCCCGTTCACGATGTCGTAGTACGCGTTGGCGCCCCTGTTCGGCCCGATGGCCTCGTTGCAGGTGGCCCTGCTGCCGCCGCCGAGCTCGTCGGTGAAGATCACCTTCGTGCCGTCGTTGTTGAAGGTCGCCGAGTGCCAGAAGGCGAAGTTCGTCTCGTCACGCACTGTCGCGGTGACCCGAGGCTGCTCCGGGTTGCGGATGTCGAGCAGGATGCCGTCACCCATGCAGGCGCCCGCGGCGATGCCCTTCTCCGGGTAGGCCGTGATGTCGTGACAGCCGGTCGTGGCCGACTTCCCATTGGGGTAGGGCAGCGGGACGCCGCCGTAGCCGCCGTCGGGGAACAGGTTCGGCGTGGCGATCACGCTCGCGGCCGCCGGGTTGTCCAGCGGCACCTTGATGATCGAGATCAGGTCATGCGGCGTCTTGCAGTCCGGGAACGTGTCGCTCGGGGCGTAGGAGGAGACGTAGATGTAGACGTTCCTGCCCCACTTGTCGGGGACCAGCGTGTGCGTGTGCGAACCGCAGTTGGTCTCGATCGACTTGATGTACTTCGGGTTGGCCTTGTCGGACACGTCGAAGATCCGCATGCCCTCCCACGACTCCTTGAGCGTGGCGGACTGCGACGTGCTGCTGCACGAGTCGTTGTTGCGCGAGGAGTCGACGGAGCCGAACAGCAGGTCGCCGTGGACGGACACGTCCATCTGGCCGCCCGGGCAGACCACGGAGCTGACCAGGGAAGTCCGCTTCGGGTGCTTGATGTCGTAGATGGAGAAGCCGGAGTAGTTGCCGACGTAGGCGTAGTCACCCTGGAAGGCCATGTCCGTGTGGATGTCGGCCAGCGCTTCGGGCTTGGGCACGTTGGTGACGTGCTGAATGTTGGGACTCATGACGATCTGGCCGGGAGCAGGGATGTCCGCGGCCTGGACGGGCAGGGTGCTGCCTGCGAGCGCCACGAACGCCGCCACGAGGATGAGGGCCCGACGCGGGGTTAACACTGGTCAAACCTCCAATAAAGGGGGCATAAATCTACGCAATCTTCGCGCCTCCAGGCCGCCGCGAGCCAGTGTCCAAGCTGTCAATTTTTGTTCCGGTTCGCCCCCTTTCAATCGGGACGTTTTTCACCTAGAGTGCGCATTCGTCACCACGTCAGTCAGGGAGGGTTGAGTGCGCTCCGCGCTCATCGTCATCGCAGGCCCCGTCATCGGCACTGTCCTCGTCCTCTCCGGCTGCACCTCCAGCCCGCCCCAGGCCCCGCGGGCCGACTCGACCGCGCCCGTGATCGCCCCAGGTCGCCCCGGCGAGCAGGCCAAGACACTCTCCCCCGGCGAGGCCGCCACCGCCGCGCCCACGCCCACCGCGAACGCCGCCGACGTCACGTACGTGCAGGACATGATCGTCCATCACCGGCAGGCGCTCGACATGGCGCTGCTCGCACCGAACCGGGCGGACTCGGCCAAACTGAAGAGCCTGGCCGACCGGATCAAGGCGGCCCAGGGGCCGGAGATCCAGTTCATGACGGGCTGGCTACGCGACCTGGACCAGAAGGTGCCCGACCATCACGCCGCGCACGAGGGCATGCCGGGGATGGCCACACCCGAGCAGCTGGAGGCGTTGAAGGCGGCCAAGGGCAAGGACTTCGACCGGATGTTCCTGGAGCTCATGATCAACCACCACCTGGGGGCGATCAAGATGTCCGAGCAGGTGCTGAGCAGCGGCTCCCACATCAGGATCGAGGAGCTGGCCGGCGACGTCAGCGTCACCCAGGCGGCCGAGATCCGCCGCATGCAGGAGATGCAGGCGGCGCTTTAGGACCTCAACGCGGAGGGGCCGGCGGCGCTTTGGGACCTCAACGCGGGAGGCGCAGGCGGGCCCTCAGGACCTGGATGCGGGAGATACAGGCGGCCTTCAGGACCCCACCCGCCACGAATGCAGGTAGTCCTCCTGCTCGGGGGTGAGGGTGTCGATGCCGATGCCGGTGGCGGCCAGCTTGAGCCTGGCGACCTCGTGGTCGATCTCCCCTGGCACGTCGTACACGCCGGGCTCCAGCTCCGCCCGCGCGCCCACCAGCCACGCCACGGCGAGGGCCTGCGCGGAGAACGACATGTCCATGACGGCCGCCGGATGCCCCTCGGCGGCGGTGAGGTTGACCAGCCGCCCTTCGGCCAGCAACAGCAGCCGGCGGCCGTCGGGCATCACGTACTCGTCGGTGTTGGGCCGCACACCCCGGTGCACCTCATGGGCCAGCTCATCCAGCGCCCGGACGTCGATCTCCACATCGAAGTGCCCCGCATTGGCCAGGATCGCCCCGTCCTTCATGACCGACAGGTGCTCACCTCTGATCACATCCCGGTTGCCGGTGACGGTGACGAACAGATCGCCGAGCATCGCGGCCTGCGCCATCGGCCGCACCTCGTAACCCTGCAGAGTGGCGTCGAGCGCCTTGACCGCGTCGATCTCGGTCACGATCACCCGCGCCCCCAGCCCTTCAGCCCGCTCGGCAACCCCACGCCCGCAGTACCCGAACCCGGCCACGACCACGGTGCGCCCGGCCAGCATGGTGTTGGTCGCCCGCATGATGCCGTCAAGCGTCGACTGCCCGGTGCCATACCGATTGTCGAACATCCGCTTGGTCCGCGTGTCGTTGACCGCCACGACCGGAAACCGCAACGCCCCTTCCGCCGCCATCTGCCGCAGCCGGATGATCCCGGTCGTGGTCTCCTCACATCCGCCGCTCACCCGCTCGAGCAGATCGGTGCGCTCGGTGTGCAGGATGTTGACGAGATCGCACCCATCATCGAGCACAAGATCCGGCTCAAGATCGAGCGCCTGATGAATATGGCGGTAGTAGGTCGCCCGATCGACCCCAGCCCGCGCGTGCACGCCGATCCCGTAACCCCGCAAGGCCTCGGCGACGTCGTCCTGGGTGGACAAGGGATTGGAGGCGGCCAGCGCGATCTCCGCACCGCCCGCCTTCAAGGCCCCCATGAGCACAGCTGTCTCGGCGGTGACGTGCAAACAGGCCGCGATCTTCAACCCATCGAACGGCCGTGAGAGCGCGAACCGCTCACCGATCGCGGTCAACACCGGCATCGAACGAGCAGCCCACGAGATCTGCCGCTCACCGCTTTCACTTACGTCCATGGGTGCCTGCTAACCGAAGAAGACGGCCAAGAATACGCTCGTCACGGCGAGCGCCCCGTGAGCCTTCACAACCGGCCAGGACAGACGGCAACCGGGTACGGCGCGTGCGGGCAACTTGGCCTGCCGTAAAAGAAGGAAGAGGTTTGGGCGCTCCGAAGGAGCGGCTCCGGAGCGCCTACCTGAAGAAGATCTAGTACCGGTAGTGGTCGGACTTGTAGGGGCCCTCGACGTGGACGCCGATGTACGCGGCCTGCTCCTTGGAGAGCTCGGTGAGCTTCACGCCGAGAGCGTCGAGGTGCAGGCGGGCGACCTTCTCGTCCAGGTGCTTGGGCAGCGTGTAGACCCCGATCGGGTATTCGGAGGTCTTCGTGAACAGCTCGATCTGCGCGATCACCTGGTTGGTGAACGAGTTGGACATGACGAAGCTCGGGTGCCCGGTCGCGCACCCCAGGTTCATGAGCCGTCCCTCGGCGAGCACGATGATCGAGTGGCCGTCGGGGAAGACCCACTCGTCGACCTGCGGCTTGATGTTGTTCCTGATGATGCCGTCGATGCGGGTGAGCCCCGCCATGTCGATCTCGTTGTCGAAGTGGCCGATGTTGGAGACGATCGCCTGGTGCTTCATCTTCGCCATGTGGCCGGCGGTGATGATGTTGAAGTTGCCGGTCGCGGTGACGAAGATGTCGGCGATCCCGACGACCTCGTCCAGCGTCGTGACCTGGAACCCGTCCATGGCCGCCTGGAGCGCGCAGATCGGGTCGATCTCGGTGACGATGACCCGGGCGCCCTGGCCGCGCAGCGCGTCGGCGCAGCCCTTGCCGACGTCGCCGTAGCCGCAGACCACGGCGACCTTGCCGCCGATCAGCACGTCGGTCGCCCTGTTCAACCCGTCGATGACCGAGTGGCGGCAGCCGTACTTGTTGTCGAACTTCGACTTGGTGACCGAGTCGTTGACGTTGATCGCCGGGAACAGCAGCTGGCCGTTCTTGTGCATCTCGTAGAGCCGGTGCACGCCGGTCGTGGTCTCCTCGGTGACGCCCTTGATGCTCTCGGCGATCCTGGTCCACGTCTTGTCCGCGCCGACCGTGCGGGTGAGCAGGTCGATGATGACGTGCCACTCCTCCGGGTCGTCTGCGGTGGCGGGCGGCACGGCGCCGGCCTTTTCGTATTCGGCGCCCTTGTGGACGAGGAGCGTGGCGTCGCCGCCGTCGTCCAGGATCATGTTGGGGGCGTCACCGTTCGGCCAGGTGAGCGCCTGCTCGGTGCACCACCAGTATTCCTCCAGCGTCTCGCCCTTCCAGGCGAACACCGGCACACCCTGCGGGTCGTCCACGGTGCCGTTGGGGCCGACGACCACCGCGGCGGCGGCGTGGTCCTGCGTGGAGAAGATGTTGCAGCTGACCCAGCGGACCTCGGCGCCCAGCGCGACCAGCGTCTCGATGAGGACGGCGGTCTGGATCGTCATGTGCAGGGAGCCCATGATCTTCGCGCCGCGAAGGGGCTGGGAGGCCGCGTATTCCTTACGAACCGCCATGAGGCCGGGCATCTCATGCTCGGCGAGCCGGATCTCCTTACGGCCGAACTCGGCAAGTGAAAGGTCGGCGACCTTGAAGTCCATCGGGTGTCCCCTCGCGCTGACAGATGATTCTCGGGGACGAGTCTAGGGCCCTCTCGGCAGGGATCGCATGCCCAGAACGGCGAAACTGACGTAAGAATGTAAGGATGCGCATCACGGAAGCAGCCAAGCGGCTCGGCATGTCCCCACGAATGCTCCGATACCGGGAGGCTCTCGGGCTGCTACCACCGGTGCGGGAGCAAGGGGCGCACCGGCGGTTCGGGCCCGAGGAGCTGGCCGCCGTGGCTCAGGCGGTGGAGCTGGAGAAGCGGTTCGACGTGTCTCCGGCAGAGTTGGCGTTCGCGTTGCGGGTGCTGAGCGAGCCGGCGGTGGCGGCCGCCGTACGTGACCTGGGGGTGCGGATCGGGCGCATCCAGGTGCCCCGCAGGGCCCTCGACTTCGAGAAGGAGAAGGCCCTGCGACTCCTCAGGCGGTAAGCAGCCCTGCCGCCCTCTCAGAAGAGCCAGAAAGGGCTCGGTCAGCCGGAGGCCGTGGTGCGCTGCCGGTCCAGGTCCGGCTCCAGGTAGATGACCCGGGCGATCGGCACCGCCTCGCGGATGCGGCGCTCGGCCTCGTCGATCCCGCGCGCCACCTCCGAGGCCGTCTCGTCGTGCGACACGGCGATCTTGGCGCCCACGAGCAGCTCCTCCGGCCCGAGGTGCAGCGTCCGCATGTGGATGATCCGGTCCACCTCGGGCGCGTTCTCCAGCGCGCGGCGGATCTGATCCTCCACCTCCGGCGAGGCGCCCTCGCCGACCAGCAGCGACTTGGTCTCGATGGCCAGCACGATCGCGATGATCGCGAGCAGCACACCGATCATCAGGGTGCCGATGGCGTCCCAGACGGGGTTGCCCGTGACGACGGCCATCGTCACGCCGAACAACGCGAAGATCAGGCCGAACAGCGCGCCCAGGTCCTCCAGCAGGATGACGGGCAGCTCGGGCGACTTGGACCGGCGGATGAACGCCCACCACGACTGGTTGCCGCGCACGGCGTTCGATTCCTTGATCGCCGTGCGGAACGAGAGCGTCTCCGCGCCGATCGCGAAGATCAGCACGCCGAACGCCCAGGCCGGCGACGTCAGGGCATGCGGATGAGTGAGCTTCCCATAGCCCTCGTAGAGCGAGAACGCCGCGCCGATCGTGAACAGCACGACGGCCACCACGAAGGCGTAGAAGTAGCGCTCGCGCCCGTAGCCGAACGGGTGCTCCTTGGTCCTGGCCCGCTGCGCCCGCTTGCCACCGACCAGCAGCAGCACCTGGTTGCCCGAGTCGGCCACAGAGTGAATGCCCTCCGCCAGCATCGACGAGGAACCGGTGAATGCCGCAGCCACGAATTTCCCCACGGCGATGGCCAAGTTGGCGGCCAATGCCGCAACGATCGCTTTAGTTCCGCCGCTCGCGCTCACGGGTCTTCTCCACTCATAGAGATCACGTATTTAGGCCTGAAAGGGGATCCTATTGGGAAATTCTGGCCTTCAGCTCAGTGATCGCCGACACAGGGGTCGGATCCACGCCATATCCCAGCGCCAGGTAGGTGCTGGCGTAGTCTCCCAGGGCGATCAGCGAGGCGATCCGCTCCAGCGGATGCACGCCCTCGGCCGCCAGCTCGGTCACCCGGACGTCGCGTTCGCGCGCCAGCCGCAGCGCCGCCTCGCGCCGCCGCGTCACCTGCGGGTGCTCCTCGACGTCCCGCATGACGACGAGCCGGACGGTACGGCCGGTCGTGTCGGCGAAGATGTCGTACTCGGCCAGCGGCCCGTCGAGAGCGGCCACCTGGTTGTGACCCGCCTCGGGCAGCTCTCCGTAAACAGCGGGATATTTCGCGTTCGAGTTGAGCTGGCAGGCCAGCCGGTACGCGGCCACGGCCGCCACCGGCGACGACCCCCAGATCATCGGAACGCTCTCGGCCAGGTCCATGGCGAGCGACTTACCGGGGTTGATGAACGAATCGCTGGACGGCCGGCACCGGTGAGCCATGTCCTCCAGCGCCCTGGCCACCCGCTCGAACAGGTCCGCCTCGTCCGGCACGAGCCGCACCGCGGCGGCGGCCACGATCAGGGGGATGGTCAGCAGCCAGATGTTCGCCCTCGACTGTCCGCTGACCGGGACCGCGACGTAGACGGCCGACGCCTGGACGGCGATGGCCTCCAGCGGAGAGCCTGTCGGGCCGACGCCGAGCAGCGTGCAGCCGCGCCGCACCGCCTGGGTGGCGAGGGCCAGCGTCTCCTCGGTGTCGCCCGAGCCGGAGACGGCGATGACCAGGTCGGTGGCGCCCACCCAGCCGGGGAGCTGGTAGGAACGCAGGGTCACGATCGGCAGCGGCGCGCCGCTGCCGGCCACCGCCGCCAAAATGTCGCCCGCGATGCCGGAGCCACCCATGCCCGCGACCACGATGGCACGCGGCCGCCCGTTGGCGGCCAGGCGGTCGAGGCGGGCCTCGACCGCCGCACGATGACCGGTGCGTACGTGTGCCGCTGAGGCGGCGACCGCGGGCAACATCCCGCCAGGGTCGCCTTCGCTGAGGTGAGCCTGGTCGTCGAGCCGCCCCGGCTCCCAGGTCACGGCTTCCTGGCCTCGTCGACGAGCAGGACGGGGATGTCATCCCGGACCGGGTAGATCAGGCCGCAGCCCGTGCAGGCCAGCTCCTCGGCCTCGCTGTCGGCACGTAGGGGCGCCTTGCACGCCGGACAGGCCAGGATCTCCAGCAGCCAGTCGTCGATCTTCACACTGACACCCTTCCCACGATGGCGAGGACCTCGTCCCTGATCGCCGTCATCTTGCTCTCGTCGGCCGCCTCGGCGTTGAGCCTGAGCAGCGGCTCGGTGTTGGACGCCCGCAGGTTGAACCACCATCCCGACCCGGTCACGGTCAGCCCGTCGAGCTCGTCGAACGCGCCCCGTCCCGCGAACGCCTCGCGGACCAGCCGCAGGGCCTCGCCCTGGTCGGACACAGCGCTGTTGATCTCCCCGGAGGCGTGGTAACGCGAGTAGGCCGCCGCCACCTCCGACAGCGGCCGGTCCTGCCCGCCCAGCGCGGCGAGCACATGCATGGCCGCGAGCATGCCGGAGTCGGCGAACCAGAAGTCGCGGAAGTAGTAGTGGGCCGAGTGCTCGCCACCGAAGACCGCGCCCGTGCGGGCCATCTCGGCCTTGATGAACGAGTGCCCGACCCGCGTCCGCTCCGGCGCGCCGCCGTGCTCGCGTACGATCTCGGGCACCCCCAGCGACGTGATCAGATTGTGGATGATCGTCGCACCCGGGTATTTGGCCAGCTCGCGCACGGCGACCAGCGCCGTGACGGTGGACGGCGAGACCGACTCCCCGCGCTCGTCGATCACCCAGCACCGGTCGGCGTCCCCGTCGAACGCCAGCCCGATGTCCGCCCCGTTGGCCACCACGGCACGCTGCAGATCCACCAGGTTCTGTGGCTCCAGCGGATTGGCCTCGTGGTTGGGGAAGTCCCCGTCCAGCTCGAAGTAGAGCGGCACCAACTCGATCGGCAGGCCCTCGAACACGGCCGGAACGGTATGTCCCGCCATGCCGTTGCCCGCGTCCACCACGACCTTCAACGGCCGGACGGCCGCGAGGTCGACGAGCGTGCGCAGGTGATGGGCATAGCCGCTGAGCAGGTCCTTCTCGATCAGCGACCCGCTGGGCGTGGCGGTCACCCCGACCAGCTCGGCCGCCCGGTCCCGGATCTCCGTGAGCCCCGTGTCGCCCCCGATCGGCACCGCGCCGGACCTGCACATCTTCATGCCGTTGTAGCGGGCGGGGTTGTGGCTGGCGGTGAACATCACCCCCGGGAGCCCCAGGCTGCCGCTGGCGTAATAGAGCAGATCGGTCGAACCCAGCCCCGCGTCCACGACGTCCGCGCGGCGTGACCGGGCCCCTCGGATGAAGGCGTCGGCCAGCGGCCGGGACGACTCACGCATGTCATGTGCGACCACGACCGACTCGGCCCCGGTCACCTCGACGAAGGCCGCCCCCACGGCCTCGGCGGTCGGCTCGTCGAGCTCGTCGGGCACCACCCCGCGAACATCGTACGCTTTGAAGATCTTGGCGAGGTCGCCCACTCTTCAGCTCCGCCCCTAGGTCGTTTCCTCCTTGTAAAGGGAGCCTACCGGTCGCGGTGCTGCTGGGCCGACCTCAGAACGCGCAGGTGCCCCCGGCGGCCGACCTCCACCCCCTGCCCGACCGGTTCGCCGCCGCCGGACGACGTGGGCCGGGCGGCCTCTCTGACCGCGTTGGCCAGCGCCTCGAGATCGTCGGAGCTGGGCGAGGCGCCGTCCGTCGGCAGCCGCACCACCTCCCAGCCGCGGGGGGCGGTCAGCCGCTCAGCGTGTTCGGCGCACAGGTCGTAACAGTGTGGCTCCGCGTACGTCGCCAGGGGGCCGAGAACAGCGGTCGAGTCGGCGTATACGTACGTGAGCGTGAAGACGGCAGGCTGGCTGCACGCGGTGCGGGAACAGCGGCGGACGGGGCTCACGGAGGGACCGTATCTGGTAAGAGTCCGAGGCGCCACTACCTGAGCGCTCTTAACGAGCGTGTCGCCACAATTCGGACACCTGTCGCAGCCTTTCCACCCACATGCCCCGATGACCCCACCGCCCACAACGTGCCATTA
>NZ_VCKY01000323.1 GCF_005889735.1 Nonomuraea turkmeniaca | reverse complement strand
GGTTGGGGGTGCGCTCGCCTTCCAGGTACGGCACCAGCGTCAGCCCGCCCGCCCCCGGCGGCGCCTGGAGCGCGAGGTTGCCGAGCTCGTCGAGGCCGACCCCGGCGATGCGGGCGGCGGCGTCCATGACCCTGGCGGCGTTGAGCGTGCATACCAGCGGCAGGAAACGTCCCGTCGCGTCGGCGAAGCCGGCCACCGCGCCGGTGGGGTCGGCGCTGGGGGTCTCGGCAACCGCGAAGACGGTGCCGGAGGTGCCGAGCGAGACCACGACGTCACCGGGCTTGGCGCCCACCCCCAGTGCGGCGGCCATGTTGTCACCGGTGCCGGGTGCGATCAGCACGCCCCCAGGACCCTGCGCGCCCGTGACCGTGGCCACGGCCTCCTCCGCCGGTCCCAGCACCCGGGGCAGCAGCGGCACCGCCCCGAACGCCGCCTTCAGCAGGTCCGTACGGTACGCACCGGTGAAGGGCGACCAATATCCGGTGCCCGACGCGTCTCCCCGGTCCGTGGTGAGGTGGTCGAGCGGCGGGGGAGGGGCGTCCTGCCAGGCCGCCCGGGAGAAGGGCACCCCCGAGGCGAACGCCCCGGCCAGCCGCCATGTGAGCCAGTCGTGCGGCAAGCACACCGCCGCGGTCCGCCGTGCGTTGGACGGCTCGTGCTCGGCCAGCCACCGCAGCTTGGTCACCGTGAAGGAGGCCACCGGCACCGAACCGACCGCGTCGGCCCACGCCTGCGGGCCGCCCAGCTCCGCGATCAGGTCGAGGGCGGCCTGAGCGGAGCGGGTGTCGTTCCAGAGGAGGGCATCGCGTACGACATTTCCGGACTCGTCTAGGCAGACCATCCCGTGCTGCTGCCCGCCGACGCTGACGGCGGCCACGCCGTCCAGCCCGCCGGCCTCCTCGAGGGCCTGCAACAACGCCGTCCACCAGTGCGACGGGTGCACCTCCGTGCCGTCCGGGTGCGGCGCCCGGCCCTGCCGCACCAGCGTGCCCGTCTCCGCGTCACGAATGACGACCTTGCAACTCTGCGTCGAAGAATCGACCCCAGCGACCAGCGTCACCCACGAACTCCTAACAAGTGCTCCAGCGCAAGCTGGTTGAGATGAGTGAAATGGTATCCGCGCCGCGCGGCTGCGTCGGGATCGAAGTCGTCCCCGGCCAGATCGGCCAGCGTCTCGCCGCGGTTGAGCGTGGGCAGGCTGAGCTCCTCGACGCGGGAGGCGCGCAGGGCTTCACGGACCTCCGGGTCGGCCCGGAAATCTCGGGCCTTCTCCCGCAGAATCAGGTATGTCCGCATGTTGGCCGCCGCGGACACCCACACGTCGGACGGGTCCTCCGTACGCAGCGGCTTGTAGTCGAAGTGCCGGGGCCCGTCGTAGCCGCCGTGCTCCAGCAGGTCCACCAGGAAGAACGCGCTCATCACGTCGCCGTGCCCGAAGACCAGGTCCTGGTCGAAGCGCGGCCCGTGCTGCCCGTTGAGGTCGATGTGGAAGAGCTTGCCGTGCCAGAGGGCCTGGGCGATGCCGTGCACGAAGTTGAGCCCGGCCATCTGCTCGTGGCCGACCTCAGGGTTGAGCCCCACCATGTCGGGATACTCGAGCTCGCCGATGAACGCCAGCGCGTGCCCGATCGTCGGCAGCAGGATGTCGCCGCGCGGCTCGTTGGGCTTGGGCTCGATGGCGAAGCGGATGCCGTAGTCGCGCTCGCGTACGTATCCGCACAGCAGGTCGATGGCCTCCTTGTAGCGGGCGAGCGCGGCCCGCACGTCCTTGGCCGCGTCGGACTCGGCGCCCTCACGGCCGCCCCAGCACACATAGGTCCGGGCACCCAGCGAGGCGGCCAGGTCGAGGTTGCGCATCACCTTGCGCAGGGCGTATCGCCGCACGTCACGGTCGTTGCTGGTGAACGCGCCGTCGCGGAAGACGGGGTGCGTGAACAGGTTGGTGGTGGCCATGGGCACTTTCAGCCCGGTCTCGGCAAGCGCTTTCCGGAAGGCCGCGATCGCCCGGTCGCGATCAGGCTCGACGGCGAGCAGGTCGTCGTCGTGGAAAGTGACGCCATAGGCTCCGAGCTCCGCCAGCCGGTGCACGCTCTCCACGGGATCGAGGGGCGCCCGGGTGGCGTCCCCGAACGGATCGCGTGCCTGCCAGCCGACCGTCCACAGACCGAACGTGAATCGATCATCAGGGGTTGGCTCGTACATGAGTCGATGCTCCCCTGGCGATCAGTTCTTCACAAGCCCGATGGATCGCGCCCCACGCTGATCTCCTCGGCGATCTTGCGTATCTCCGCCACCTCGAGGCCGGGGGCCTGGGGCAGGTCGCGCAGCAGCGCGTCCATGACCACGGGCACGGGCTGGCCGGCGAAGCGGCCCGCGATTCCGTGAACCGCCCTGAACAGCGCCTCTTCGGTGTCGTGCATCGGCATCTCCTCGATCGGGTACGCCGAGAACGCTACGGCCTCCGCCCGACAGTTTTCTCGCTATCGCGCCAGCGTGTTCCCACCGGCCGGGGAAACGTGCCCGCCGGCCGCGGAGACGACGGCGGCACAGATCTCGTCCAGCTCGCGTACCTGCTCGGGCTCGAGCACGTCGAAGAGGGTCCGCCGCACCTCCTCCACGTGCCCATGAGCGGCGGCGGCGAGCGCGGCGTACCCCTCTTCGGTCAGCACGGCGACATTGCCCCGGCGGTCGGCCGCCGAACGCTCGCGGCGCACCCAGCCGCGCTCCTCCAGTCGCGCCACGGCGTGCGAGAGGCGGCTCTGGGAGCTTTGCGCCTGGGCGGCCAGCTCGCTCATCCGCATCGCCCGCCCGGGCGCCTCGGACAGGCGTACGAGGATCACGTAGTAGGCGTGCGGCATGTTCGCGTCCCGCTGGAGCTGGCGGTCGAGCGCCTCGTTGATCAGCTGCGTCGCCGTCAGGAACCGCCGCCAGGTCCGCTGCTCGTCCTCATCCAGCCATCTCGTCACCCGCTCAATCTAGTTGAACTCTCATATACTTAGTGGTGGGACTCTGCTGAAAGGGGATCATCATGCCGGTCCATCGGCTCAACCACGCGGTCCTTTACGTCCGCGACGTGGAGCGCAGCGTCGCCTTCTACCGGGAGGCCCTCGGCTTCGAGGTCGTGATGGGCATGCGGGGCGCCGCCTTCCTGCAGGCTCCCGGCTCGACGAACGACCACGACCTGGGCCTGTTCGAGCTCGGCGAGAACGCCGCGCCGTCGCCGGCCGGCCGCACCTCGGTGGGCCTCTACCACCTGGCCTGGGAGGTCGACACCCTCGACGAGCTGGAGCGGATCGCGGCCAAGCTGGCCGAGCTCGGGGCGCTGGTCGGCTCGTCCGACCACAGCACCACCAAGGCGCTGTACGCCAGGGACCCCGACGGGCTGGAGTTCGAGGTGTCGTGGCTGGTGCCGGCCTCGCTGCTGACCGACGAGACCCTGGCAGGCCGCGCCACGATCCGCCCGCTCGACCTCAGCGCCGACAAGGAGCGCTACGGCGCCCGGACGCGGGGCGGAGTAGGCGTGTCCATCCCGGCCTGAAGTACCGTGGCTGTATCGACTCCTTTGATTAGTCGACTCCTTCTCTGCTGCGGAGAACGGTCATGCCAAGCGATCCTGATCACGTGCTCGACGCTATCGACGGCGCCGTCGACGAGTGGGAGACGCTGAGCGCCGACGCCATGCGCTGGGCGCCTCCCGAGAACAAGAGTCCCGATTTCCTGACCGAGATGACCGAGATCTTTGGTCCGCTGGTCAACGCGTTCTCCGAGGCGCTGCGGCCCGTCAGCGACGCGTTCGAACGGGTCCTGCACGCCCTGGACGAGGACGACGACTAGCCGGTACGCCGCCGCCGCGCCCGGCGCGGATAGGCCTTCGCCGTCTCGGCCAGCCGCGCGGAGTGCTCGGCCTGCTTGCGCCAATGCCCGTACGCGTCGCCGCGCTGCGCCAGCCGGTCGAGCTCCTGCATGGTGGTGAGCGGGATGAACGCCGGCTCGGCGTCGCGCCAGGGAGTCCCCGGCAGCGGCATGAACGTGTGCGTGTGGATGCGCGCCCCGAGATCGGCCAGGTCGGCGGCCAGTTTGAGCGAGGCGTCCTGGTCCGTCTCGTCCTCGCCGGGCATCCCGAAGATGAAGTCGACGTTGGGCCGGAAGCCGTGCTCGACCGCGATCCTGACCGCGTCGCGCACCGGTGACGTGTCGTGGCCGCGCCCCGAGGCCGCGAGCACCCTGTCGGATCCCGACTGGGCGCCGATGATCAGGTTGTCGTTGGCCACGTACCGCTTGAGCAGCCGCATCGCCTCCGGCGTGACATGCTCGGGGCGCACCTCCGACGGGAAGCTCCCGAAGAACACCCGCCCGTTCGGCGGCAGCTCCTCCTTGACCCCGGCCAGCAGCTCCTCCACCGCGCCGAGATCGGGGTCGGGGCCGGGGGAGCCGTACGAGAGCGATGTCGGCGTGATGAACCGGATGTCCCGCAACCCCCGGTCCACCATGCCGCGCACGTGCTCACGCACGCTGGCGACCGACCGGTGCCGGAACTGGCCGCCGAACATGAAAGGTGTTTGGCAAAAGCGGCACGTATAACGACATCCACGCGTGATCTCGATCGGCCCGTTCCTGCCGACGAAGGACGGGAACGTGTCCAGTGGCAGTTGCGGCGCCGGCCTGGTCCGCAGCGCGACCCCGTCCTCGTCCTTGATCGCCAGTCCGGGGACCGTGGTGAGCGGCTGATCGTCCTGCAGCGCGCGGACGAGTGCGATGATCGTCGACTCGCCCTCGCCGATCCCCGCCAGGTCCCAGCCCGCGTCGATGACCTGCTGCGGCTCGGCGGTCGCGTGCACGCCGCCCGCGATGTGCAGCCCCCGGCCGCCGCTCAGCGCCTTGACCGTGGCCAGCTCGGCCGCCATGGCCTCGGCGTCCGGCGAGTAGAAGGACCACAGCACCAGCACCCGGCCGGCCTCGCCGGCGAGAATGTGCTCGGCGGTCTCCTCCGGAGTCGTGCCCAGCCGCAGCTCGTGCTCGACCTTCGCGGTCTCCAGGGCGGCGAGCAGCGCGTGCACGCCGTACGTCACAGCCTTGCGGTATCGGACCACCACAGTCACGTCAGCCACCATTGGACTTTATGACAGGTCTGGGTACGCTCCCGCGCCACGTTCACCGTGCGGGCGCGATCATGGACACGGAGCGGCGAGCCTGGGGCGGAGAGCGGCAGCTTGCGTGACCAGCGGAGCCCCGTGCGAGCGCGACCATGAACACAGCGGCGCTGGAACGCCGCCCGTTCCGGGCCAGGATCGAGGCTAGACTCGTGCCATGCACTGGCGACATTGATGACTGACCAGAGGCCGGCGCGGGGCGCGCGGACCTCCGAGGCGACGAGCACTCGGAGTCCCTGCTCGTCTCCCTGGAAGGCCTCATGCTCGTCCCGAAACTTTACGCCTATACGTTCCTAGGCGAATTCATCCTGCTCTACCCGGTGTACACGCTGTTGTTCATGGACACCGGGTTGTCCGTGGCCGAGACCTCGTCCCTGCTCATCATCTGGTCGGTGACGGGCATGGTGCTGGAGGTCCCGTCCGGCGCGTGGGCCGACGCCGTGTCCAGGCGTCTGCTCCTGTGCCTCGGCCCGCTGCTGGCCGGCGCCGGTTTCGCCCTGTGGACCATCGCCCCGTCCTATTGGGCGTTCGCCGTGGGCTTCGTCTTGTGGGGCGCGGAGGGCGCCCTCGTCTCCGGTGCCTTCGAGGCCCTCTCCTACGAGGAGTTGGAGCGTCTCGGCCAGGAGGGCCGGTACGCCACCGTCATGGGCCGGGCCGAATCCGTCGGCCTCGTCGCGGTCGCGGCATCGATGGGCCTGGCCCTGCCCGTCTTCGCGGCCGGCGGCTATCCCGCCGTCGGGGTGGCCAGCGTCCTGGCGTGCGTCCTGTGCGCCGCCACGGCCCTGACGCTCCCCGAGCATCGCACGCCCCCCACCGCAGCCGAGGGGAGTTATCTCGCGGTTCTCCGAGCGGGGTTCAACGAGGCCCGCTCGGACCGGAGGGTGCTCGACGCGCTCCTCCTCGTCTCCTTCGTGACGGCGATCTGGGGTGCGCTGGAGGAGTACGTTCCCTATCTCGGGGCGGAGACGGGGTTGTCCAAGACCGCCATCCAGGTGGTGACCCTCGTGGTCTGGCTCGGGGCCACGGCCGGCGGCCTCCTGGCCGGGACCGCCCAGCGCATGCCCGCCCGCGCGTACGCCCTGACGATCGGGGCGGCGGCCGTCGCCATGGCGGCGGGGGCGCTGAGCGGGCACGCCGCCGGGTTCGTGTTGATCGCGGTGGCGTTCGGGGCGTTCCAGATGACGGGGGTGGTGGCCGACGCGCGCCTCCAGGAGCGGATCACCGGCCCGGCCCGGGCCACTGTGACGTCGGTCGCCGGGCTGGGCGAGAATCTGGTCACGCTGGCGGTCTACGCGGTCTATGGGGCCGCCTCGTCGGGCCTGTCCCACGGTGCCACGTTCGCCCTGCTGGTGGCGCCGTACGTGCTCATCGCCTTACTCGCGCTGGGGTCCCGTCGTCAGTAGCGGGAGGGGATCCGCTTGGGCAAGGGCGGCGGTTCGGGGACCGCCGCCTCCTCCTCGGGAGGCGGCGCGACGGGCTCGGCCGCCGCCCGCCACCGGGAAGGGAAGACCGAGGCGGTGAGCAGGATGCATCCGACCACGGGAGACCAGGTGTGGAGGAACGATTCGTAGCCCTGGAGATATTCGGCGGGCACGAACTCGTACCACAGCTTGTGGTCGCCGCCCATGCCCAAGCGCACCTGCGCCGTCACCCAGAGTCCCATGAAGGCCAGGCCCGGCAGCAGCGAGCCGAGCGGCGACACCCGCGACCCGGCCAGGACGCCGACGACGATCACGGCGCCGAACAACGCGGCCAGCGCGATCCGGTCGACGATCGGCTGGGGCCTGTTGAGGCCGTACGCGACCCCCGCGGCGATCAGCGGTGTGGCCACAAGGCCCGCGCCCGCACCGAGCACGTGACGAACACCGTTACGCACAGAGAACACCTCCAGCAACGGGACCTTACCGACCTAATGCCACATCCACCTTTAAGGCGAGAAATGTCCGGTTCGGACCCTGTCCCAAACCCGGCCATAACACCGAAATACGGGCCCTTTGGTATCTGATCCGCCTTCGTACCAGCCGTTAACTTGACAGCACCCCCACCCGAGGAGTGCACATGTCGAGTAAGCGCTGTGCGCTGGTAGGCGGCGTCATCTTAGCCTTCTGCCTGGCAACCCCCCTCAGCCCCGCAGCAGCTGATCCTGCACCGCAATCCACCTCCCCAGCACCCCCTTCCATGGTCGACGCGCTCGAACGCGACCTCGGTCTCTCCGAAGCCCAAGTCGTCACCCGGCTGGCCAACGAGGAACGCGCCGCGGCCGCCGAGTCCACGCTGACCGCCGAGCTCGGCGGGTCGTTCGGCGGCGCCTGGCTGAACGACGACGCCTCCAAGCTCATGGTCGCCACCACCGACCCGAACGCCGCCCCCGCGATCGAGGCGAAGGGCGCGCAGCCGGTCCTCGTCAAGCGCACGCTGGCCGACCTCAACGCGGTCATGCAGAAGCTCGACGCGGCCCCGCGGCGGACCACCGCCGCCGCCTCGCTCTGGTACGTCGACGTGAAGACCAACACCGTCTCCGTCCAGGCGCCCACGGTCGAGGCCGCCGACGCCCTCGTCGCCGCCTCCGGCGTCGACCGGAGCCTGGTCACCGTGGCGGCCACGGCCGAGCGGCCGGGGACGTACATCGACATCATCGGCGGCGCGCCGTTCTACATCGGCTCCAGCCGCTGCAGCGTCGGCTTCTCCGTCACCAGGGGCAGCACTCCCGGCTTCGTCACCGCCGGGCACTGCGGCCGGGCCGGCTCCAGGACCACGAACCCCACGGGCACCTTCCAGGGCTCGTCCTTCCCCGGCAACGACTACGCGTGGGTCGCCGCCCCCGGCAACAACGCGACGCCGTACGTGCGCGGCTCCGGCGGCTCCCTCGTGACCGTCCGCGGCTCCACCCAGGCCTCCGTCGGCGCGTCCATCTGCCGCTCCGGCTCCACCACCGGCTGGCGCTGCGGCCTCATCCAGCAGCACAACGCCACCGTCAGGTACCCGCAGGGCACCGTCACCGGCCTGACCAGGACCAGCGCCTGCGCCCAGCCGGGCGACTCCGGCGGCTCGTTCATCTCCGGCAACCAGGCCCAGGGTGTGACCTCGGGCGGCTCGGGCAACTGCACCACCGGCGGCACGACGTACCACCAGCCGGTCAATGAGATCTTGAGCGTTTACGGTCTCACACTCCGAACCGGCTGACCGAAAACCCCCGCGCAGCGTGCCCACCAGACCCGGGCACGCTGCGCGGCCGTTTGCGGCGATGAGTTTTCGCCCGCCGCCAGGTCTGTCCCCTTGTACACGCATTTATGAACAGAGGAGACAGTCCATGAAGCGCCCGGCCCTTGGCAGCCTTCTGCTCGCCAGCACCGCCCCCGACCGCCTCCGCACCTGGTACGTCACCGCCCTCGACCCCGAGAGCGACACCGACGTCAACGGGTACGGAGTGCTCAAGTTCGGGGAGTTCTTCCTGTTCATCGACACGCGGGACGACGTGGCCGACAAGAATCCCGAGCCCGGCCGGGTGATCCTGAACTTCGACGTGGACGACGCCCGGGCCGTGGCGGCCCGCATGGAGAGCGCGGGCGTGACGTGGCTGACGGAGCTGGAGGACCGTGACGGCAGCTTCTTCGCCACCGCGATCGACCCGGACGGCAACTACGTCCAGATCATCCAGCTCAGCGAGGAGCACAGGAAGGCGATGTGACGATGTTCGGCACGACGAAGGCGTTCAGCGGGTTCTCGGTGAACGACATCGCGGCGGCGAAGAAGTTCTACGGCGAGACGCTGGGGTTGCGGGTCTCGGAGGAGCACGGCCTGCTGACCCTCCGCATAGCGGGCGGGACCGACATCCTGGTCTACCCGAAGGCCAACCACGCCCCGGCCACGTTCACTATCCTCAACTTCCCGGTGGAGGACATCGACACGGCCGTGGACGAGCTGGTGACCCGCGGAGTGCGTTTCGAACGCTACCCGCAGATCAAGACCGACGAGAAGGGCGTCTCCCGCGAGGAGGGCCCGCCCATCGCCTGGTTCACCGACCCGGCGGGAAACATCCTGTCCGTGCTCCAGCTGTAGGCATCTTGGGGGACACATGACGTTGTGACGGACGCCGCGCGTCATGGCGTGGATACATTGCGGAGTCGACAGGTCACCCTGCGGCGAAGGTGAGCCCGCCATGACGGTTGCGCCCCTGCGAGAAGCCGGCGAAGCTCGTCGAGACGGCGTACAAGTTCGGGGACCCCGGCGCGCGCTCCAGTTTCTCCCAGGTGCCGCACTCCTGGTGTCGATGGTGCTCGCCCTGCTGGCTCATGACACACCCGCCGGCGACATCGCCATGTACTTCGGGTATGTCGCACTCGGCGTGGTGGTGCCGGGCACGCTGATCTGGCGCGCGTGCTCACCCGTGCGCGGCGGCCTGGCCGTCGATCTCTCCGGTGGGACCGCGGTGGGCTGTGCGGCCGAGGTTCTGGCCTACATTGCCGCGCGAGCCGGGAACGAGCCGCGCTGGTTCCTGGCGTGGCCGCTCGCCACCATGATCACCTTCACGGTGACACCCCGCCTGCGACGTCACTGGCGCGTCGCCCCAGGGGCCTGGCGCATGCCGGCGGGCCCGGCCTGGTCGCTCACGGGTCTCGTCGCCGTCGTGGTCATCTGGGCCGCCACGATCCTCTATCAGTGGCATGGCCTGCGGTGGCCGGGCAACGCCAACCCCTACGTCGACATGCCGTTCCATCTGTCCCTCGTCGGCGAGCTCAAGCACCACGTCCCGCCCATGGTCCCGCAGGTCCTGGGTGAGCCCCTGTCCTACCACTGGTTCGTCTACGCCGAGATGGCCGCCACTAGTTGGGCCACAGGGATAGAGCCGGAGACGCTGCTCTTCCGCCTGTCCATGCTGCCGATGGGGACGGCGTTCGTCGTCCTGATCGCTGCGCTCGGCAAGCGGGTGACAGGATCCTGGTGGG
>NZ_VCKY01000322.1 GCF_005889735.1 Nonomuraea turkmeniaca | reverse complement strand
GGGTGGGAGGCGGCGGGCCATGGCCGGGGTGGCACGGCCGACGCCGAAGCGTCCGGCCAGCTCCTTGACCTGTGCCGTGATCCGCTGCTGGTACGCCTTCGGCGCGTAGGCGCCGCGACCGTACAGCTCCAGGTAGCGCGGCACCAGGCGCGGATGCTCGCGCGAGAGCCAGCTCAGCCACCACTCCCGCGCCCCCGGCCGCAGGTGCAGCACGATGGGGGCGATGTGGGTGGCGCCCGAGTCGGCGATCTCCTTCACCGTGCGTTCGAGCTGGGCAGGGGAGTCGGTGAGGTAGGGCAGGATCGGCGCCATCAGCACCCCGCACGCGATGCCGTTGTCGTTGAGCGTGGCGCAGGCCTCCAGCCGCCGGCGCGGATGGGGCGTGCCCGGCTCCACCGCCCGCCACATCCCCGGATCGACGAACCCGGCCGACACGCTGGCGCTCACCTCGGTCACCTCCGCAGCCTCGGTGAGCAGGTCGAGGTCGCGGAGGATCAGCGTGCCCTTGGTGAGGATCGAGAACGGATTGGCGGCGTCACGCAGAGCGGCCAGGATGCCGCGCATCAGCCGGTAGCGGCCCTCCGCACGCTGGTAGCAGTCGACGTTGGTGCCCATGGCGATGTGGTGGCCGCCCCACCGGGGCGAGGCCAGCTCCTTGCGGGCCAGCTCAGCGGCGTTGACCTTGACAACGATCTTGGAATCGAAGTCCGCTCCGGCATCCAAATCTAGATATTCATGCGTTTTTCGGGCAAAACAGTAAATACAGCTATGGCTGCATCCGCGATAGGGGTTGATCGTGTACTCGAACGGCACGCGACTGGCGGCCGGCACGCGGTTGACGATGGACCGGGCGCGGATCTCGTAGAAGGTCATGCCCTTGAACTCGGGCGTGTCGAAGGTGCGGGTGACCGCGCCGCGAGCGAAGAGCGGCGCCGCCGGATCGTCCGGTTCGGACGCGCCCACTCGATCGGTCAGACGCAGGTTGTCCCAGCGCATGCCATGATTAGAACAAAAGTTCGAGCTTGATCGCAAGCCGAAAAGAGAGTGCAATTACCTGGTCAGGCTGGGGCTAATGATCTTCATGGTTGGGCAGGAAAACGCCACAGAGCTTGCGTTCCGGAGGTGCGTCTATGGCCTGGTCGCAGGATGAGGAGCGGATGCTGGCCCAGATCGAGCAGCACCTCGTCGAGGACGATCCGCGACTCGTCGCTCGACTGGAGTCGTTCAACGAGCGGGTCCGTCGCAGCGAGGCGAGGTCGAAAGGTGAGCCCGCCGACCGGCGACGGCCGCGCCGCTCGACGGTCATCATCCTGATCAGCTGGCTGCTCATCGCCACGCTGGTCGCCACACTTCTGATCATGGTTCTCCGTGACGACGCCGCCGCGCTCGCGTGGGCGGCCGCCGTCTGAGTCACGTGGTCCAGGCCCGCTGGACGGCCTCGTACCCGATCACCGTGATCCCCTCCTGTCGCAGCAGCTCGCGAGCCTGAGGCGAGGTGAGGAACGCGTAGTCGCTCCGGCGTACCCGCCACCCGTGCGGATCGACCGTCCGTGACTCCTCGCCTCCCAGGCCGGGATGCACCGCCCACTCGCTCAGCCCCGCCGGTAGATCGCGCAGCCGCTGGGCGTACGCGGCCGCCTTGCCGTCCAGGTCCAGCGCGAAGCTGTCCAGGAAGTCGTGGTCGACGGCCGGCAGGCCGCGGCCGCGCAGCAGCGTACGGGCGGGGTCCAGCCAGGCCCGCACCGCCAGGCCGTACTCGCCGGCCAGGGCCGCGGTCAGTTCGAACACGTCCTCCCGCCCGCCGTCGGCCAGGCAGTGCCAATCCAGGTGGACCGGTGTGAGGCCCGCGTCGAGCACGGCGTGGATCTGCGCGCGGAACTCGGTCTCGACCTCGTCGATCCTGGCGCGGGCGAGGAGTTCGGGGATGCGGTCGTGGGTGTGGAGCCGGCCCGTCTCGTCGAGCAGTGACGGCACCTCCGCCTGGTCGGTGAGCGGCCCCCACGGGTGGCCCGGCAGCTCGCACACCAGGGTCAGGTGGATTCCGAAAGGGAGCTCCGGACGGTCACGCAGCAGGTGCATGGCGTGGCCCGCGGCCGGGCACGGCGTCATCAGGCTGCAGGAGGCGGCGATCCCGTCCTCGATCGAGCGGACGACGGCCTCGTTGACGTCCCGGTAGATGCCGAAGTCATCGTTGTTGACGATCAGCAGGCGCGCATTCGGAGAGAATCCCAGCAACTCGCTGGAGGATCGTGCAGGCATGTCCTCAGCGTGATCACCGTGAAGGGCCTGCACAAACGATTTTCAGTGCAGTCCGCGTTTTCCCGGCGTCCAGAACGGCTTGACCTTGATCGACGTACGCGGCCAGTTGCGCTCGCGTACGAGATAGTCCCTGATCATCTGGCACGTCCGGGCCTCGCCGGCGAGGTAGGCGGCGCCGGCGTTGCCCGGCAGGGCCAGGCCGGCGACCGCGGCGAGGAGCGTCCGCGACGAGGCCGCGGGCGCGCCCGCGCGATGCACCCGGCGCAGCTCGTGCGGGCCCGGCAGGGGCGGGTCGTGCTCGGGGGAGTCGCTCTCCAGCACGCCGTGCACCCGCGCCCGCGCTCCCAGGGCGCGGATCATCGGGCCGAACGCCGCGCTCGCCGTCTCGTCGCCGGCGAACAGGTGGAACGGCGCGTCGTCGCGGGTGAAGAAGTCGCCCTGCGGCCACCAGAACGTCACAGGATCGCCGGGCGCGGCCTCGAGGGCCCAGCGCAGCCCGATGCCGTCGCCGTCGTAGAGGTGCGCCCGCAGCTCCAGACCCCGCCGGTCCGAGTCCAGCTCCCAGATCGTGTACGTGCGCAACGTGTCGGCGGGGCGCAGGATGCCCTGCAGCGACAGGGGGTCGTTGAGCTGCACCCGGATGTGCTGGCCCGGCCGGTAGGGAAAGGCGATCGGCGTGCCGGTCGCCAGGCGGATGCGGCGCATCGTGGGCGTGACGAGCCCGGTTTCGGTGACCTTCGCCGTCATGACGTACTTGGCGAAGGTGCGCGCGAGGGGATTCCTGCTCAACTCCAACGTCTCCTTTATGCCTGTAAGTTTGCTTAGAGGCATAAAGGAAACATAGATGCCATAGGATGTCAACGGACGTGTCGAGGAGGGGAGTGCGATGGTCGCGCAGGGCAGGCGTGCAAGGGTCCGGCAGGCGACGCTGGCGGAGATCCGCGCGACAGCGCGCAGGCTGCTGATCGAGCAGGGCTCGGCCGCTGTGACGATCAACGCCGTGGCCAGGGAGATGGGAATGAGCGGACCGGCGCTCTACCACTACTTCGCCGGCCACGAGGAGCTGGTCGGGGCGGTCACCGCCGACTTCTTCCGCGAGCTGACCGAGGTCATGGAGGCGGCGCGGGACGAGCACCCGCCGGGGGATCACGGCCCGCGGCTGCTGGCGACGTGCCGGGCGATGCGGACGTGGGCGATCACGCACCGGCCGGAGTTCGGGTGGGTGTTCGCCAGCCCGATCACCAGCGAGCGGCGGCCGGACTCGCCGCGCGAGCTGGCCGGGCGCGACTTCGAGCACGTCTTCCTGGAGGAGTTCGCGGCGCTGTGGGAGAGCCGCCCGTTCCCCGTGCCGGCCGAGCTGGATCCGTCGATCAGGCGGCAGCTTCAGGCGTACACGGCCTCGCTCGGGCTCGGACTGCCCGTGGAGGCCGTGCACGTCTTCCTATCGTGCTGGATCAGGCTGTACGGGCTGCTCTGCATGGAGGTGCTCGGCCAGCTCGACTTCGCCTACACGGACCTGGAGCCGGTCTTCGAGGAGTGCCTGCGGGAGATCGCGCCCAGGCTCGGGCTCGACTACGAGGCCGCGGCGCCCTGAACGCGCACGACCGGCTCGTGGCGCACCGGGAAGTTGACCGAGGAGGCGATGAAACACACCTTGTGGGCGTCGGTGTGCAGCCGGGTGGCGGTCTCGGCCATCTCGCGCGTGGCCACGGTGACCTCCGGGCGCAGGACGACCTCGGTGAAGTGGCCGCCGTCCGCGGTCTCGGCCATGGTGCCGACGGCGCGGTCGACGTACTCGGTGACCACGACGTCCGCCACTGAGCACAGGTGCAGGAACGACAACATGTGGCACTGCGAGAGCGAGCCGACCAGCAGCTGCTCCGGGTTCCAGCGCGCCGGGTCGCCACGGAAGGCGGGGTCCGAGCTGGCGAGGATGACCGGCGGGCCCTCCGCGGACAGCTCGTGGTCGCGGGCGTAGTCGCGGTAGCCGCTGGTGCCGGCGCCCTTGTTGCCGGTCCAGGTCACGACCGTCGGGTACGTGTGCAGGCGACTCATCGGTGCTCCTCCTTGTGTGCGGTGCTGCGAGTGTCGAGGACGTGGGCGCGGGCGATGGCGGCGGCGGCCTCGTGGCGGCCGTCGGTGATCACGGCCAGCAGCTCGTCGTGCTGGCCCGACACGTGCGCCGGCCGGGACGGGGGCATGAGCGAGTGCAGGGTGGACACCTGGATCTGGTCCCAGATCCGCTCCAGCGCCTGCAGGGCCATCGTGTTGCCGGCCAGCTCCGCGATCGTCCGGTGGAAGCGGCGGTTGAGCCGCACCGCGTCGGCGAGGCGCCCTTCGGCCGTGGCGGTCGCTGTCCGCGTCGCGACGTCGTGCAGTGTCCGCAGGTCGGCGGGGGCGATGCGGCCCTCGCGCTGGCGGGCGGCGGCCAGCTCGGCCGTGAGCGCCTCCAGCGCGGCCCGCACCTGGTAGGCCTCGTTGAGATCGGCCTCCTCCAGTGCCACGACCACCACGCCGCGCCCGGCAGGGCGGACCAGGCCGTCGGCGGCCAGCATCCGCAGTGCCTCGCGCACCGGAGTGCGGCTCATCTCCAGGGTCGCCGCGGCCTCCATCTCGGTGAGCCGCGCGCCGGGCGGGTAGACGCCGTCGAGGATCAGCTCCCGCAGACGGCTGCAGGCCACGTCGGTTTGCATAGCGGCATTCTTGCATACATTGCATGCAAAGCTCGACCTCAAGTTTGGTTGAGCTCCCACGGTGGAGGCCATCGCCGAAGAGACGCCGGGAGTGGGCCGCGCTGGCCGCGCTCATCCTGCCGACCCTGCCGCTGTCGTTGGCCTGGGCGACGACGATGGCCGGGTGACGACGAAGGTTGGGGCGACGACGACGGCCGGGATGCTGGCAGATGGGACGGTGTCCGGCTGGCCTTGTGGGCGAATACTCGCCGACGTATACTCGCAGACAAATATAAGCGAGTGGAGGTGGAGAGGGATGGCGAAGCGGCGGCCGGTGGCGAACCTGCTGGCTCTGGCGGTGCTGACCGTGGTCGTCCAGCGCCCCATGCACCCGTACGAGATGGCCTCGGTCCTGCGGGCACGCGGCAAGGACCAGGACATGCCCATCAAGTGGGGATCTCTCTACACCGTCGTCCGCAACCTGGAGAAACACGGCCTGCTGGAGGCGGTGGAGAGTACCCGGCAGGGCGCCCGCCCCGAGCGGACCGTCTACCGTGTCACCGACGCCGGCCGCGTGGAGGCCGAGGACTGGACGCGGGAGTTGCTGTCCACCCCGCGGCCTGAGCCCTCGGCGTTCGAGGCCGGTCTGTCGGTGATGGCCGGGCTCGGCCCTGACGAGGTGGCGCCGCTGCTGCGGCAGCGGCTGGAGCTGCTGGAACGGCGGATCGAGGCCGGCAGGGAGGACCTGGCGCGGGAGCGGCAGGAGATGCCCCGGCTGTTCCTCGTCGAATCCGAGTACGCGCTGGCGATGCGGGAGGCGGAGGCGACCTGGGTGCGGTCGCTGCTGGCAGAGCTGGACGGGGGCACGTTCCCCGGCCAGGACGCCTGGCGGGCCTACCGCGAGACCGGCCGGCTGCCCGCCGACGTGGCGGACCTCGCCGAAAGGGGCAGCACGAGCGAATGAAAAACCCCGGCGGCGGTGCTGGCACACCGGCCGCCGGGTGAACCTCGCACCGACAGACCCGCGGAGCGGACCCCGGCCACGAGATGGCACTGGCAACAATAGCCGGGCTCCCTCCACGGACCGAACCATGGGAGCCATCATGATCACTCTGGACGAAGTGACGTCGAAGGACGGCACCACGATCACCTACCACCGGCTCGGCGACGGACCGGGGCTCGTGCTCGTGCACGGCGTCATGCAGACCGGCCACAGCAACATCGAGCTGGCCCGGGCCCTGGCCGCCGTCTTCACCTGCTACGTGCCCGACCGAAGGGGCCGGGGCCGCAGCGGCCCGTACGGACCGGGCTACGGGCTCCAGCGCGAGGTGGAGGACCTGGACGCGCTGCTCGATGCGACCGGCGCGCAGCACGTCGTCGGCGTGAGCTCGGGCGCCGTCGTCGCCTTACGCACCGCGATCGCCCGGCCGGCCCTGCGCACGGTCGTCGCGTTCGAGCCGCCGCTCGACCTCGGCGGCACCTACCCGGCCGGCTGGGTGGACCGCTTCGACCGGGAGATGGCCGCGGGACGCATCCCGGCGGCGCTGGTCACCGGCATGCTGGCCACCCGGCTGGGGCCTTCGTTCTTCAACGTGATGCCGCGGGCGGTGCTGGAGCTGCTCACCGCCATGATGCTGAAAAATCAGGAAAAGGCGGCCACCGGTGGAGAGCCGACGTACCGGGAGCTGGCGCCGAGCCTGCACTACGACGCCCAGCTGGTGGCGGAGACCACCGCCGACCTCGACGTCTACCGGTCCGTGGAGGCCGAGGTGCTGCTGCTCGGCGGCACGAAGAGCCCGGCGCACCTGAAAGCGGTGCTCACCGCCCTGGAAGGGGTGCTGCCGCGCACCCGGCGCGTGGACATGGCGGGCCTCGACCACAGTGCCACGTCGAACGCCGCCATGCGCGGCAAGCCGGAGCAGGTGGCGGCGGAGATCCGCCGCTTCATCACAAACCCTTGAGGAACGCCGCCGCCACGGGGGCGGCAACTTTGCCGCCCCCGCCGCCACCCTCAACGACCACCGCGAACGCCACATCGCCCTTGAACCCCATGAACCAGGCGTGGCTTTCCAGCTTCTCCCCGGTGCCGTACTCGGCGGTGCCGGTCTTGCCGTGCGTGCCGGCGGGCAGCCCCGCCGCCTTGGCGGTGCCCTTGGTGACCACGGCCGCCATCATGGCGTGCAGCTGCTCCTTCACTCCGCCCGGCAGCTCGCGTTCGGCGGCCTTCTGCTTCAGCGAGGGCACCAGCGTTGGCGGCCGCCAGGTGCCGTCGGCGATGGCCGCGGCCACCGACGCCATCGACAGCGGGCTGGCGGTGATCCTGGCCTGCCCGAACGCCTCCGCCGCCAGCTCGGCGTCCGACTGGGCCCGGGGGAAGCTGGCCTTGGTGGCCGGCACCCCGATGTTGAGCGGCTGGTTGAAACCCACGTCCTCGGCCACGTCGCGCAGCTTGTCCGCGCCCAGCTTCGACTGCGCCAGCGGCGCGAACGTCGTGTTGCACGAGTGGGCGAAGGAGTCCAGGAACGACAGCGACCCGAACTCCTCCTTGTCGGAGTTGCGGATCTTCAGGCCGCCGACGGTGGCGTACATCGGGCACGTGACCTGGTCCTGCGGCGACATGCCCGCCGCGAGCAGCCCGATCGCCGTGACGGCCTTGAACGTCGAGCCCGGCGGGTAGCGGCCGTCCAGCGCCCGGTTGAACCCGCCCTGGTTGTTGACCACGGCCAGGATCTCGCCGCTCGAGGGCCTGATCGCCACCATCGACGTCGGCTTCTCCATGTCCTTGACCGCACCCACCGCGGCGGCCTGCACGTGCGGGTCGAGCGTGGTCTGCACCGGCTCGCCGTCCGCGCCCTCGATGGTCTTCAGCGTCTTGCCGCCGAGCTGGATGTCGGTCGCAGGCGTGCCGGCCAGCCGCTCCTGGAACGTCTCCTGCAGCCCGCCCCGGCCGACCGCCTGCCCCACCTTGTAGGCGGAGCCCAGCTTGGTCACGTCCTTCTTGGTGGCCTTGTCCAGGTAGCCGACGAGCTGCTGCACAGACCCGCCCACCGAGCCGTCGTCGATGCGGCCGCCGTCGGCGTCGGTGATCTCGGCCCGCTGCGGCCAGCGCGTCTTGATCCCGAACGTCGCGCCGGCCGTCATCGACGGGTGCAGCGCCGCGGGATTCCAGTCCACTTTCCAGGCGCGGTCGGCCACCACCAGGTCGATCTGGCCGTCGTAGGACCACTCGCCGATGTTCTTCAAGGTCAGGGTCGCGGTGTACGGGACCCGCGCCATGTCGTCGCCCTCGGTGACCTTGCCCAGCCGGATCGAGGTCCGCTCCACCGAGAGCGCCCTGCGCTGCTGGTCGTAGCCGCCGAGCTGCTGCGCCGCGGCCAGCTCCTTGCTCATGGCGGACCAGTCGCCGGCCTGCCACGCGGCGGCGAAGCGCTGTGCGGTCTCCGCCGGGGTGCCGCGCGTGTGCAGCACGTAGTATGCGCCACCGGCCGCGGCGCCCACCGCGAGCACGGTGGCGGCGGACACGATCGCGATCGTACGGCCCCGCGCCACTGATCAGCCCCCCGACCCTCTAGCTCGATCCGTTGGATGCCTTGACGCTGGCAGCATAGACCGGGACGTACTCCTGCCCGGACAGCTTCTGGATCGCCGCCATGATCTCGTCGGTGACCCGGCGCCGGTCCTGGGCCTTGGTGTAGTCGCCCGTGAAGTGCATCGGCTCGCCGATCGCGATGCCGATCTTCGCGGGCCGCGGCACCGACGCGCCGACCGGCAGCACCTTCTCGGTGCCGCTGAGCGCCACCGGCAACACCGGCGCCCCCGTCTTGAGCGCCAGCCACGCCACCCCGATCTTGCCCCGGTAGAGCCGCCCGTCGGGCGAGCGGGTGCCCTCGGGGTGGATGCCGAACAACTCGCCCCGCTCCAGCAGCGCGGCGGCCTCATCGAGCATGGTTTGCGCGGCGTGGGCGCTCTCGCGGTCGATCGGCAGGCTCCCGCCCAGCTTCATGAAGAACCCGGAGATCGGGTTGCCGGAGAAGTACTCGTTCTTCGCGGTGAACGTCACGTGCCGCGGCAGCAGCGCGGGCAGCAGGAACGAGTCCAGCACCGACAGGTGGTTGGCGGCCAGGATCGCGGGCCCGCTCCTCGGCACGTGCGCCGCGCCGGAGATGTGCGGCCGGCACATCGCGTGCGCGAGCGGTGCAGCGGCGAACTTGACCACTTGGTAAAGCAACAGGCTCTCCTGGTTGATCGGGCGGTCGGCCACCCCACCATAAGGCAGGCGCCCCGCTGGTGAGCGGGGCGCCTGCGAAAGTCGTAAGGCCGATGTGGCGGTCGCCTCCTCGGCGAGATGCACAACACGGCTCCAGCCGAACGGTATTCCGTGAAGGCGGTAATTTGCGGCCCGGGGGACACTAACCACATCGGCACCTTGAGTTAAGCACACGGGTCGCCTCGGGAGGTAATCGTGCCTTCCGCATGGGCGCCCCGTGACCGCCCCGGTCAGGTCCTCGTCCAGTGCGGCTGGGCGACGTCGAAGACCCGCTGCTCGCGGCCACGCAGCGCCACCTCGGCGAACTGCCACAGGATGGCCCCGGTCGGCGCGTGGATCACGATCGAGGGCCCCAGCGGCATCTGCAGCAGCTCGCCCTCCCAGCGCGGCACTCCTGGGGCGAGGAACCGGTCCAGCGGCACCGCGTGCACCGAGGCCACCTCCCGCGGATCGGCCACCGGCTCCTGCCGGCCGCCGAACGCCACCACCGGCGTGATCACGAACCCCGAGTCGGTGACGAAGTCGTCGAGCAGCCCGGCCACCTCCACCCCGGTGACGCCGGTCTCCTCTGCCAGCTCCCGCAGCGCCGCCTCGACCGGCAGCTCCCCGTCGTCCAGCCGCCCCCCGGGCAGCGCCCACTGCCCGGGGTTGCGGCCGCGCGGCGCCCGCTTGATCAGGACCGTGTACGGGACGCTCTCGGCGTCCTCCAGCACGCACACGGTGACGGCGGCCCGGCGTATCCCCCCGGCCGGCGGCACCTCCCGGCGGTCGAAGGCGGCCAGCCGGTCGATGATCTGCGCACGCAGCGCGTCAATGGGCGACGACAGCACGTCCCCAGGATCTCACGCCCCTCCGCGCGGCAGCCGTACGGTGACCCGCAATCCGCCCTCCGGCCGCGCCACCGCCCCCACCTCGCCGCCGTGCGCCGCCACGATGGCCCGGACGATCGACAACCCCAGCCC
>NZ_VCKY01000321.1 GCF_005889735.1 Nonomuraea turkmeniaca | reverse complement strand
ACACCACCCCACAGCCCCGGCGCCGCTCACCCTAGCCAGAGCACCCCACGGGCCGGGCCCTCGACGCTCCACACCACCGGCCGAGCACCGTGGCCATTCCGCACCACCGCCGAGCCCCATCGCCATTCCGCACCGCCGGCCGGGTCGCCCGCGGCCCGGCCGGCGGTGCGGGCGTGCTGGCGTCCGACCGCCCACGCGCTGTCAGGGCAATCCGAGGGCGCACCCGGCGGGCCGGCCGCGGCCTATCGAGCATGCTCCGCCCTACACCGACAGGTGCCGAGCGGCCGGCCGGGCGCTCACTCACCCGTAAGGCGTGGCGCCTGCGGGCGTGGGCATGGCGAAGCGCGGCCGGCTGACACATCGTGCGCGCCGACCGCGCTTCTCAAGGAACCGGTCAGTACGCGGCGAGGACGTCCACGACGAACACCAGCGTGCTCTTCGCGGGGATGTTCTGCTGCGCCTGGTCGCCGTACCCCAGGGCCGGCGGAATGCTCATCACGACCCGGCTGCCGACCGGCACCCCGGCCAGCCCCTGCTGCCATCCCTGGATCACCTGGGCGAGCGGGAACTCGGCCGGCTGACCCCGCTCCCAGCTGGAGTCGAACTGCTTGTCGGTGCCCCAGATCTTGCCCGTGTAGTGCACGGTCAGCGTCTGGGTGGGCTGCACCTTCGCCCCCGTGCCCTCGATGATCGTCTTGACGACGAGCTTGTCCGAAGGCTTCTCGCTGGTCTTCGTGGTCAGCGTGGGCGCCTTCTCACCGCCCGGGTTCTCGACCTGGACGCCCTTGATGCTCTGGCCGGTCTCCTTGCCGGTGGCGGCCTTCAGCGCCGGTGCCTGCGCGCCGACCACGTCGATCACGAACACCTTGGTCGGCTCGGCCGGCGTGGTCTGCTGCTGCTGCTGTTGGGCGAGCGAGTCGTTGGCCAGCACGGCCAGCAGCCGCCCGCCGTGCTTGACCTTGGTGAAGCCCTCCTGCAGCACCTGCGGCAGCTGCTCGTTGATCGGGATCGTCTCGGGCGCCTTCGTGTCGTACGAGGAGCCCTGGACGGCGTTGCCCTTGCCGTCCCAGTTGTAGACGGTGAGGTTGACGATCACCTTGTCGCCGGCCTTGACCACGGCGCCGGTGCCCGGCTGGATCACCTCGTACGACGACTTCGTCGCGGGCGAGCCGGAGGGGAAGGTCACCGTGGGCTTGGCGCCCACATTCCCGGTGACCTTCACCCCCGCCGAACCCCCGGCGGGGGCGCCGGTCGCGGGGCTCTCTTCGGAGCCGCACGCGGCGGCGAACAAGATCAGAGGCATGGCGGCCAGAATGGCCAGAACGCGGCGCATGCGCTTCCCTCGGAAAAGACGGCAGATTCGCGTCACCCTACCCGACTCTCAGGTAGGGCCGAGGTAAACCGGTCGCTACATCCCGGCGATGAGTTTGTCCACCCGCTCGTCCACACTGCGGAACGGGTCCTTGCACAGGACGGTGCGCTGCGCCTGGTCGTTCAGCTTGAGATGCACCCAGTCGACGGTGAAGTCGCGGCGCTTCTCCTGCGCCTTGCGGATGAACTCACCGCGCAGCCGCGCCCGGGTCGTCTGCGGCGGCACCGACTTGGCCTCGAAGATCTTCAGGTCGGACGCCACCCGCTCCACCGAGCCGCGCTTCTGCAGCAGGTAGAACAGACCGCGCTTGCGGTGCACGTCGTGGTAGGCGAGGTCGAGCTGCGCCACCCGCGGCGACGACAGCGGCAGATCGTACTTCTTCCGGTAGCGCTCGATGAGCTGGTATTTCGTCACCCAGTCGATCTCCCGCGACACCAGGTCGAGGTCGCCGGTGTCGACCGCGCGCAGCGTGCGCTCCCACAGCTCCAGCACCCGGTGCGCGATGGCGTCGCCGCCGCGCCGGTCGACGAAGTCCTTCGCCTTCGACAGGTACTCCTGCTGGATCTCCAGGCTGGAGGCCTCCCGCCCGTTGGCCAGGCGCACCCGGCGGCGACCGGTCATGTCGTGGGAGACCTCGCGGATCGCCCTGATCGGGTTCTCCAGCGACAGGTCGCGCATCACCGTGCCCGCCTCGATCATGCGCAGCACCAGGTCGGTCGCGCCGACCTTGAGCAGCATCGTGGTCTCGCTCATGTTGGAGTCGCCCACGATGACGTGCAGGCGGCGGAACCGCTCGGCGTCGGCGTGCGGCTCGTCACGGGTGTTGATGATGGGCCGGGACCGGGTGGTGGCGCTGGAGACGCCCTCCCAGATGTGCTCGGCCCGCTGCGACACGCAATAGACGGCGCCGCGGGGCGTCTGCAGAACCTTGCCGGCCCCGCACACGATCTGCCGCGTCACCAGGAACGGAATCAGCACGTCCGCCAGCCGCCCGAACTCCCCGTGCCTGCCGACCAGGTAGTTCTCGTGGCAGCCGTAAGAGTTGCCGGCCGAGTCCGTGTTGTTCTTGAACAGGTAGATGTCACCTGCGATGCCCTCTTCGCGCAGCCGCTTCTCAGCGTCGACGAGGAGGCCCTCGAGAATGCGCTCGCCCGCCTTGTCGTGGGTGACGAGCTCGATGACGTTGTCACACTCAGGTGTTGCGTATTCAGGATGGCTGCCCACGTCCAGGTACAGACGTGCGCCGTTGCGGAGGAAGACGTTGCTCGATCGGCCCCAGGACACGACCCGCCGGAACAAGTAGCGCGCGACCTCGTCGGGCGACAGCCTGCGCTGCCCCCTGAACGTGCAGGTCACGCCGTACTCGTTCTCCAGCCCGAAGATGCGACGATCCATCACCTCACACTATGCCCATGGATCGGCGAGCGGGAGAGATCTTCCCAGGTGTTTTCCGCCGCGCCCGAACGGCACGCTCCGTCCCGCGCCCGCCCCCACGGGGCGCGGGTGCCCGCAACGCGCGCGTCACGGCGTATAGATCTCCTGAACCTTGACGATCCTGCCCTTGTGCACGGTGATGAGCGCGGGCACCGGCATGCGGTCGTGCCGCTTGATCAGCGTGGCCCTGGAGCACTTCTTGCTGCCCAAGCCGGTCTTCCTGCTCACCGTCAGGTCCGTCATGGACGACACGCAGCCGTACGCCGACAGGAACACCACGTCCTTGGCGATGGGCGAGGCGTACGCCATGGCGTCCCCCTCGGGCGGGCCCACGAAGTTGCCCTCGGTGTGGGTGCCCTTCTTCCACTTGATCGGCTCGTACTCCGCGACGGCGCCCCGCACGTCGGTGATCCAGCCGCGCAGGATGCCGTTGCGGCGGGAGTGGATGCCCTTGGTGAAGTCGTGCTTCGGGTCGGGCTGGAACGAGGTGCCGAAGATCTTGGGCGCCTTGTAGTTCGGGTACGCGGTGGCGGCGTGCGCGGCCACCCCGGACGTCAGCATCACCGCGGCGGCCGCGCCTCCTGCCAGGAGGGTCCGCATGGAAGTGTTCACGGATTCTGAGATCCTCGATCACACCGTCCGGTTCGGGCGATTCATGGTGATACAGATCACATCACTGCCCGGCCGCCCTTCGACCCCGGCCGCCTCCGGCGACCGCACGGGGCGCACAAGGACCCACCTCTGCACCACCGGCCCGGGCGCCCAGCGCCGGCAGCCCACCGTCGGCCACCCACGCAAGGAATCCACCGCCGGGCCCGCCGGGCCCGGGGCGGCCGGGCCGAGGCGCATGCCGAAAAGGCCCTCCGACCCGATGCCTGCGCAGACCGTGCGCCGCACGGCTTCCTCCAGTCGGCGCCCCCGGCCGCATCAGCGGGCACGTGCCGACTGCCCCGGCGCGGGTCACGCACCGCGGAGCGATGGCGTCCATGGAACGACCGGCCCGGGAAACCGCCACCTTGAGCCCAGGCGCCTCAGAGACCGCAGTCCCGCGGACCATCGTCCCAGGACATCTCCTGGGATCCTGACGCCTCACAGACCCATCCCACGAACGGCCGGCCGGCCCAGGACGGCCCCTCTGGGAGCCTGCCGCCCTCACATTCGCCTCCCCGCAATTCGGCGCCGCGCACCCGCCGGAGCGCCAGGAGATGCTGGGGCGGTGGACGGGCCTGAGCCGCCGCCCGGAAACCACCCGCCAGAAGCCGCCGCCCGGGAACGACACCAGCCGGGCAGCGGCCGGGGGCCCGGCACACACCAGCCGGTCTACAGGGGTGACGACCCGTCGTCCACGGGACCCTCGGGGCCGGTGGGAGGCGGGGTGTCGGACGGCGGGGCCGTGAGCGGCTCGGACGTCGACTCCGACGCCGACTCCGACTCCGACGTTGGGGCGGAGCTCTGGGCGAGCAGGCGCTCCAGGCGCGTACCCGTCAGCCGCAGGAACTTGCGGTGCTCCCGGTTACGGTCGAGCACCGCCACCTCCAGCTGCCCCACCGGCGGCCGCTCCCCGCCCGGCTCCGTCAGCGCCTGCAGCGCCACCTCCAGCGCGTCCGCCAGCGACATCGACTCCCGGTAACGCTCCTTCAGCCGGGCGACCACCGCCTCGGCCTGGCCGCCCATGGCCGCGAAACCGTGCTCGTCGAACACGGACCCGTCGAACGTCAACCGGTAGATCGCATCGCCCTCCGGGGTCTCACCCACCTCGGCGATCACGACCTCCACCTCGAGCGACTTGATCGACTCGGTGAAGATGCGGCCCAGGTTGGAGGCATAGAGGTTGGCCAGGCCGCGGCCGGTCACGTCGGTCCGGTCATAGGTGAAGCCGTTGATGTCGGCGTAGCGGATGCCGCCGCGCCGCAGCTCCTCGAACTCGTTGTAGCGGCCCACGGCCGCGAACCCGATGCGGTCGTAAATCTCGCTGATCTTGTGCAGCGCCCGCGACGGGTTGGGCGCCACGAACAACAGGCCGTCGACATACTGCAGCACGACGACGGAACGGCCCCGCGCGATGCCCTTGCGCGCGTAGTCGGCCTTGTCCCGCATGATCTGCTCAGGGGACGCATATCCAAAAGGCATGGACACGGGCGGTGGTCCTTTCTAGCGCAGCGGGGCGATGGGGCCGTCGGGCGAGATCATGCGGGCTTCCAGCATCTGGTCGACGTAGGCGGAGACCTGCTCCTCGCCCAGCCGGCGGTAACCGTCGGCGTCGATCACCGACACGATCGGCCAGATCTTCCTCGTCACATCGGGACCGCCGGTCGCCGAGTCGTCGTCGGCCGCGTCGTACAGCGCCTGGATCAGCGTCATCGCCATGTCGTCCGCCGACGCCCCGTCACGGTAGAGCTTCTTCAGCGAGCCGCGGGCGAAGATCGAGCCCGAGCCGATCGCGTCGAACCGCTCCCGCTCGTACGGCCCGCCCGCCACGTCGTAGCTGAAGATGCGTCCCTCGTCCCTGTCCGGGTCATAGGCGGCGAACAGCGGCACCACCACCAGGCCCTGCATGGCCATGGCCAGGTTGCCCCGGATCATCGTGGCCAGCCGGTTGGCCTTGCCCGCCACCGACATGGCCAGGCCCTCGAGCTTCTCGTAGTGCTCCAGCTCCACGCGGAACAACCGGGCGAACTCGATGCCCGTGCTCGCCGTGCCCGCGATGCCCATGCACGAGTATTCGTCGGCGCGGAACACCTTCTCCACGTCACGCTGCGAGATGATGTTGCCCGACGTCGCCCGCCGGTCGCCCGCCATGACCACGCCACCGGCGATGGTGGCGGCCACGATCGTGGTCGCGTGCGGAACCTGGTCGCCGATCGGAGTGGCCAGAACCTCATCCCGCGGCGGCAGCAACTCCGGCGCATAAGAGCTCACGAACTCCGTGAACGAGGAGCTCCCGGTGTTACGGAAAAGATGGTCCACCAAGCCGGCGGGCAGATCCCTGTGCGATGCCACGCGACTCCCTCCCAATCGTCAGTGTTCCTAGGGCGACCCTACTCATGTTGTGCTGGTGTCTGCACTTCCCACGATCAGCTCACGGCGAACCCTCACACCTGCGCGACCGCCCGAAACGCCGGGCCTCGTGTCCAGATCGTTTCTTTACGGCGCCAACAGCCCATGCGATTGTCGGTATGTCTGCACGTCCTGAACAGGAGGCCGACATGCGATTCCCCAGCCGACCTGCGGTGATCGCCGCCACCGCCGTCCTCATCCTCACCTCCTGCGGCACCGGCACCGACTCCGGCAGTGGCAGCATCACCCTCACCATCGCCGCCAACTCCATCCAGGGCGGCAAGAACTCCGAGTCGGCCACCTGGATCAAGCAGTGGGTGATCCCCGAGTTCGAGAAGACCCACCAGAACGTCAAGGTGCTCTTCCAGCCCAGCGGCGTCGACGACGAGCAGTACAAGACGAAGATCGCGCTCGACCTCAAGTCGAAGGCCGGCGCCGACGTCATCGACGTCGACGGCATCTGGGTCGGCGAGTTCGCCCAGGCCGGCTACATCAAGCCGCTGACCGACGTCGGCGGCCCCGCCGTCGACCAGTGGGAAGGCTGGTCGCAGATCCCGCAGGCCGTGCAGGGGCTGGGCATCTTCGACGGCAAGAAGTACGGCCTGCCGCAAGGCACCGACGGCCGCGTCCTGTTCTACAACAAGACCCTCTTCAAGAAGGCCGGGCTGCCCGACACGTGGGAGCCCACCAGCTGGCAGGACATCATCGACGCCGGCAACAAGCTCAAGACCGCCGGCGTGCCCGTCCCCATCCAGATCAACGCCGGCACCGCCATGGGGGAGGCCACCACCATGCAAGGCGTGCTCCCGCTGCTGGCCGGCGCCGGCTCCGAGATCTACGCCGACGGCAAGTGGACCGGCGCCTCCCAGGCCGTCAAGGACGTGCTCGGCTTCTACCAGCAGATCTACGGCGGCAGCGGCCTCGGCGACCCCAAACTGCAGCAGGAGGCCAAAGGCCGCGACAAGTCCTTCGCCCAGTTCGCGCAAGGCAAGATCGGCATCTTGGCCGAAAGCGACTACTTCTGGCGCTCCGTCGTCGAACCCAACGCCGGAGTCGCCCCCATGAAGGACCGCGACCAGGTCGTCGGCTACACCAGAATCCCCGCCAAGGAGCCCGGCGGCGGCATCCGCGGCCAGGACCACGTCAGCATGTCGGGCGGCGCCGTACGGGTGCTCAACCCGTTCTCCAAGAACCCCAAGCTCGCCTGGGAACTGCTCGCCTTCATGCACTCGGCCGCGGCGACGAAGTCGCAGCTGGCCGGGCAGGTCCGCATCAGCTCACGCACCGACGTCAACAGCGAAGTGCTGACCGCCGACCCGATGCTCAAGTACATCGCCGACGAGGTGCTGCCCACCACCGCCTACCGGCCGGGCCTGGCCGTCTACCCGCAGGTGTCCACCGCCCTGCAGGAGGCGACCGCAGCCGTCGTCAGCGGCACGAGCGCCGACGAGGCGGCCTCCGCCTACCAGGCCAAACTGGAGGGACTGGTCGGTGGCGCGGCCAACATCGGCGGGTGAGGGACCTCCCAGCGACCGAACCCGCGATCCGAAGGATCGCCAGTGAGGGAGCGCCTGTGTCTGGACTGAGGAACGCAGGGAGCGAAGCGACCGAAGAGACGAAGGAAGACACAGGCTCCCAGCGACCGAACCCGCGATCCGAAGGATCGCCATGAACACTGACGCCGCAGGACTGGGCAAGGGCAGGGCGGTCGCGTTCGTCCTGCCCGCGCTCGCCCTCATCGCCGTCTTCCTCGTCTTCCCCGCGCTGTGGACCATCTACCTCGGGCTCACCGACTATCGGCTCACCGGCCTGGCCGCCGCCAACCCCCAGGTCGTCGGCCTCGACAACTACACCGGCGCGCTCGAAGACCCCCGCTTCCTCACCTCGCTGTGGCTGACCATCCTGTACGTCGGCGGCTCCGCCATCATCGGCCAGGCCGGACTCGGCTTCACCCTCGCCTGGATCCTGCGCGCCCGCACCGGACCCGTCCGCCGCATCGTCGAAGGCGTCGTCCTGCTGTCGTGGATCCTGCCCAGCACCGTCGTCGGCTTCCTGTGGTTCGCGCTGCTCGACCGCGACGAAGGAACACTCAACGCCCTGCTCCACACCCCCGGCTTCGCCTGGCTGCTCGACTACCCGCTGCTGTCGATCATCATCTTCAACGTGTGGCGCGGCACCGCGTTCTCCATGATGTTGTACGCCGCCGCACTCGAGAACGTGCCCCCCTCCCACCTGGAGACCGCCCGCCTCGCCGGGGCGAGCGTGCCGCAGCAGCTGCGCGACGTCGTCTTCCCCCGCATCCGCCGCCACATCCTGACGAACCTGCTGCTCATCAGCCTGTGGACGTTCAACGACTTCACCCCGTTCGTCCTCACCGGCGGCGGCCCAGAAGGCCGCTCGGAAATCCTGCCCGTGTACGTCTACCGCGTCGCGCTCAGAGACGGCCAGCTCGGCGTCGGCGCCGCCATCTCCTTCCTCATCCTGCTCATCAACCTCGTCTTCGCCCTGGCGTACCTGCGGCTGCTCCGCGGCCAGCGCCGCCAGCAGGAGGTCGCCGCCGCCGGAGGGCCACCCGCATGATCCGCCACGTCCTCGGCCGCCTCACCGCCACGCTCTTCATCGCCGTCACCCTCGCCTTCTTCACCCTCCCCATGCTCTGGCTCGCCAGCGCCCCCTTCGACGACACCCCGACGATCACCACGTCCATCCCCGAGTTCACGCTGCGCAACTTCGCCGCCATCCTCGACAACCCCTACGCGCTCGGCTCCATCCGCAACTCCCTCATCCAAGGAGGCGGCGCCGCCGCGCTCGTCGTCGCCCTCGCCGCACTCGCCGCCTACGCCCTGTCACGGGTGCGCGTCCCCGGCCGCGACGCCCTGCTCTACCTGCTCCTGCTGCTGTCGTCCGTCGTCACCGGCACCGCCGCCATGGTGCCCATCTTCGAACTCGCCACCCGGCTCGACCTCATCGACACCCACCTCGGCGTCATCCTCGTCGTCACCGGCGGCCTCCTCCCCGCCGCGATCTTCATACTGAAAGACTTCATGGACGAGACGCCCACCTCCTACGAGGAATCCGCCCGCGTCTTCGGCGCCTCACCCCTGCAGATCCTGCGCCACATCGTCATCCCCCTCGTCCGGCCCGGCCTCGCCACCATCGCGGTATGGGCCCTGGCCAGCGTCTGGGGCGGCTTCCTCTTCCAGTTCATCCTGCTGCGCGACCCGGAAAAAGCCCCCGGCTCCGTCATCCTCTACACCCTCTACACCGAAGGCGGCGCCCCCAGACTCGAGCTCATCTCCACCTTCTCCCTGCTGTACTCCCTGCCCGTCGTCGCCATGTACCTGTTCGTCTCCCAGCGGTACGGCTTCCGCTTCCACGGAGGGATCAAAAGGTGATCTCCCTGCACGACCTCACCAAGATCTTCCCCGGCGGCGTACGCGCCCTCGACGGCATCGACCTCACCATCGCCGACGGCGAGTTCTTCGCCCTCCTCGGCCCCTCCGGCTGCGGCAAGACCACCCTCCTGCGCACCATCGCCGGCCTCGAAACCGCCACCACCGGCAGCGTCCGCATCGACGGCAGGGACGTCACCGCCCTCCCGCCCGGCGACCGCGACGTCGCCATGGTCTTCCAGGACTACGCGATCTTCCCCCACATGGACGTCACCGCCAACATCGCCTACCCCCTTCGCATCAAAAAGGTCCCCCGCGCGCAGCGCACCGCCAAAGCCGCCGAAGTCGCCGCCCGCCTCAGCCTCACCGAACTCCTCCGCCGCCGCCCCAGCGAACTCTCCGGCGGCCAGCAACAACGCGTCGCCCTCGCCCGCGCCATCGCCTGCCACCCCGCCGCGTTCCTCTTCGACGAACCCCTCTCCAACCTCGACGCCCGCCTCCGCCTCGAAGCCCGCACCTTCCTCAAACGCCTTCAACGCGAACTCGCCGTCACCACCGTCTTCGTCACCCACGACCAGGCCGAAGCCCTCGCCCTCGCCGACCGCATCGCCGTCATGCACCAAGGCCGCATGATCCAGATCGGCACCCCCGCCGACATCTTCCACCGCCCCGGCAGCACCTTCGTCGCCTCCTTCATCGGCTCCACCCCCATGAACCTCCTCCCCGCCGACGTCACCGCCACCGCACTGCACGTCGCCGGCGCCACCTTCCCCGTGCCACCCGGCCTCTCCCCCGGCGACCACGTCACCTACGGCGTACGCCCCGAATACATGGACCTGTCCGCCACCGGACGGCCCGAAGCCTTCCCCGGCACCGTCTCCGTCCTCGAAAACCTCGGCACCCACACCCTCGTCA
>NZ_VCKY01000320.1 GCF_005889735.1 Nonomuraea turkmeniaca | reverse complement strand
GTCACCAGCAGCGTCCGTCCTGGCCCGACTCCCGCCCGGTCCAGCGCCTGCCAGGCGGTCAGCGAGTTGAGCGGGATCGTGGCCGCCTGCTCGGGAGTGAATCCGCGCGGCGCCCGGGCCACCGCGTCCGCGTCGAGCACCACATACTCGGCCTGCGCTTTCACGGGCAGCTCCAGCCGGGCGGCAAGCCCGATCACCTCCTCGCCCACCAGGAAGCCCGCTCCATCGCCCGCCTGATCCACGGTCCCGGCGGCATCGAAGCCGAGACCGTACGAGTCCAGGCGGCGAGCCACGCCGTAGTCGGCGAGCGTTCCGGCCGCCACGGCGAGGTCGAACGGGTTCACCCCGGCCGCCGCCACCCTGATCCGCACCTGCCGCGGTCCTGCCTGCGGCACCGGCACCTCCACCAGCCGGGGAGCGCCGGAACCGCCGATGAGTGCACGCATAGTCGTCGAAGTCATGCTGTGACCCTAGGAAGAGTTACTCTCTTTCGGTAAGTAGGCACCTGGAAGTGCGTAACCAACCCGGAGGGCTGGACGAATGGCCACGCAGACGGCCGCGGAGCAGCGCGAAGAAGCCAGGAAGGCGTTCGACGCGTACTTCTCCCAGTGCCCCTCGAGAAAGTTGCTCGACCGCCTCAGCGACAAGTGGGTCACGCTGGTGCTCACCGCGTTGCAGGCGGGGCCGTGCCGCTACAGCGATCTGGCCAGGCGCATTGCCGGCGTCAGCCAGAAGATGCTCACCCAGACACTGCGCGTCCTGGAACGCGACGGCCTGGTCTCGCGCACGCTCACGCCGTCGGTGCCGGTCCGCGTCGACTACGAGCTCACCCCGCTGGGCGAGAGCCTGATGCCGCTGGTGGCCGCGATCAAGAGCTGGGCCGAGGCGCACATCGAGGACGTCGAGCGCGCCAGGGAGCACTACGACGCCGTCAACGCCTGAGCCGTGCCGGAAGGGACTCCAGCCCCCGCAACACCAGATTCGACTTGTACGGTGGCGCCGGGTCGGTCAGCTCCAGCCCGGGCGCCGCGCCGGCCAGGGCGGCGAGCGCGATCTCGCCTTCCAGCCTGGCCAGCGTTGCCCCGAGGCAGAAGTGGATGCCGAGCCCGAACGCCAGGTGCCGCCCCGGATCCCGGGTCACGTCGAACCGATCGGGATCGGGGAAGACGGCCGGGTCGCGATTGGCCGCGCCTATCAGCCCGAGCACGGGCGTGCCCTTGGGCACCCGCGTGCCGCCCAGCTCCGTGTCCTCCAGCGCGATCCTGGAGGTGAGCTGGACCGGCGGGTCATACCTGAGCACCTCCTCGACCACCTGCCTGGGCCGCTCGGCGGCCTGCCGCAGCAGCCCGTGCCCGGCGAGGTGGAGAATGCCGTTGGCGATGAGGTTGACGGTCGTCTCGTGCCCGGCCACGAGCAGCAGCACGCAGGTGGCCAGCAACTCGGGCTCGGTGAGCCCCTCCACTCGCGCCAGAGCACTCAGGAAATCCTCGCCGGGCCGCGCCCGCCTGATCGCGATGAGGTCGCGGAAGTAGTCGCGAAACTCTCTTCTGGCCCGGCCGGTTTCCGAGATGAGCTCGTCTGTAAGCATCGGGTCAAGGCTGCGAGCCAAGATTTCGCTCCAGCCGCTGAAGCGTTCATGGTCCTCGGGAGGCACCCCGAGCATCTCGGTGATGACCATGACGGGCAGCGGGTAGGCGAATCCGGAAACCAGGTCCGCCTCTTCCGGTAACGCGCCGATCAGCTCGGCGGTGATCGCCTCGATGCGGGGGCGGAGCCGTTCGACCATGCGGGATGTGAACGCCTTGCTGACCAGACCACGCAGTCTGGTGTGGTCGGGCGGGTCCATCCAGAGGAACGATTCAACGGGCTGACCTGGGTCTCGTCCGTACAGCGGGTCGGAGCCGTGGCCGAAGCGAGGGTCGCGGAGGATCGCTCCGCACAGCTCGTGGGTGGTGGCGACGATCAGTCCCGCGCGGGTACGGAAGATCGCGCCATGCGCGCTCATCTCGCGATACCGGGCGTAAGGCTCGCGCAGAAACTCCGGGTCGTTGGGATCGAAACCCAGGACGTCGGCCGGGCCCATCGGCCCCGGGCCGGACCCGTTGGACCGATCGAGGAGATCGCTCATCGTGCCGACGGTGTCGTCGCCATATCGCGAGTACGTCACATATAACGGATCATGTCAATAGTGCTCGTCAAGTGCGAAGATTCTTGCGCTTGACGTCCTTTCCTGGATGCGTTTACCGTCTGCGAGACGAGCGGCTTTGGCCCGTTGTGAGGTCCGAGTTCTGCTGTTGGGGGGAGGGCTCCCGATGGGTGTGCTCACTGAAGGTGTTGATTTAAGCCATGCGGAGCTGGCGTTGCTGGCGGAGCTGGCCAAGGGGGTCACAGTCGATCGAGTGGGCAGACGTCTGGATATCAGCGGACGGACAGTACGCCGGCGGTTACGGGGCATCTGCGACCGCATCGGCGTGGCCACGGCCATCGAGGCCGTGGCTTGGGCAGCGCGACGCCAGCTGATCTGACGTACTAGTCGGCGATGCGCACCGCGCCGGCGTACGGCCGGTTCGCGATCGATGCGATGCGCACGACATCACCGGTCCGCGGGGCGTGCACCATCATGCCCCCGCCCAGGTAGATGCCGACGTGGTGCAGGTCGCTGTAGAAGAACACGAGGTCGCCCGCGCGTAGCTCGGATCTGTCGATGTGCCGGCCCGCGGTCCACTGGTCGCCGGTGTAGTGCGGCAGCGAGATGCCCACCCGCTGGAAGGCCGCCATCACCAGGCCGGAGCAGTCGTAGGAGCTGGGGCCTTCGGCGCCCCAGACGTACGGCTTGAGCTGCTGCGTGAGCGCCCACCTGGCGGCCTGGGCCGCCTTGCCGTTGCCGGGGATCGGCAGGCTGATGCGCACGGCGCGGGTGCCGGGCCGGCCGGCCTCGCCCATGGCTCGCCTGAACAGCTTGCTCTCGGTCTTGGCCACCAGTGTGGTGATCTTGTCACGCTTGCTGTCGAGATCCGCGACGATCTTCTGCAGCTCCTCCATGCGGGTCTTGGCGCCCGCCCTGGCGCGATCGGCGGCGTCCATCGCCTTGGCGAGCTGGTTGACCTGCTCGCCCTGCTGCTGCTCCAGTGCGTACGTGGTCGCGGCCTGGTCGAGGAACTTCTCGGGGTCGCTGGAGGAGGTGAACGCCAGCGCCCTGCTCAGACCGCCACTGATATAGGCGTTCTGAGCGAGCAGGGCGGCCTTGGCCCGCTTGGCGGCGAGATCGGTCTCGCTAGCCGCCAGCGTCTTCTGGGCGGCGTCAGCGGCCTTCTTCGCGACCTTGTACTTTTCCCGCTGGCCGTTGTACTGCTCCGTCAGCGTTTCGATCTCGACATGCAGCTTCTCGACCTGCTCGGAGAGCTCCTTGAGCGAGGGCTCGGGATCCGCGGACGCAGAACCGATAGGGATGGCGATCAGGAGCGCGGCCACTGTGATGCTCACCACACCGAGCCGGCGTGAGAGCCAGGCGCGTTCCGGAGGGCGGGCATGCCTGCCCGCCGACTTCTCCCCACGGCCGAGCGTGCGCTTCACCAACCAGCTCCTCTCATCGACGCCTACCGGGTTAGCTGACGGGTTCGGGCCGGAGCAGCCCTACCGAGGAACTCGGATTCACCCCAGTGGTGGCGTGCGGAGCTCGCCACCGGCGGGTCCCCGGCTTCCCATGCGGGAATTGGGCGTGTCTCCCGCGTGCGACACGCGGGGAACGTTGTCGCTGGACACTAATGCACTCCGGGTTCGTGCTCAACCAGAACTGCTCGATCTGTAGAGGTTTCACAACTGACGGGTCACAAGGTGATCTCGTGATCAACCGTGCAGAAGAGACCTTATGTCCTCTTTGTCGCTGCTTCCGCCAAACGCCGGAAGGGGCTGGGGGTCGTGTCCATGCGGCCGTGGCTTGTCACAGGATGGGGCCAGACGTGGGAGTTAGGTCCGAGCCGTAATGAGATCTGTACTCTGGAGAGTCATGGAGCAGGTGGCCGAACTGACGACGCCGGAGACCGCGGTGGTGATCCGGCGTGCCCGCACGCGCGATGTGCGGACGATCAGGCGCCTGGTCGACACCTACGCGGGCGCGGGTCCACGGCTCCTGGAGAAGACCACCGTGACGCTGTACGAGGACGTACAGGAGTTCTGGGTGGCCGAGTTGGGCGGGCGGGTCGTCGGCTGTGGCGCGCTCCACGTCCTGTGGGAGGACCTCGCCGAGGTCCGCACAGTGGCCGTCGACCCCGAGTGCCGGGGCATGGGCATCGGCCACCGGATCGTCTCCGCACTCGTACGGCAGGCAAAGGATCTGGGGCTGCGACGTGTATTCTGTCTGACTTTTGAGGTCGATTTCTTCGCCAGGCACGGCTTCCGCCCGATCCAGGGCACGCCGGTCTCACCCGAGGTCTATGCCGAACTGCTTGCCTCGTACGACGAGGGTGTCGCGGAGTTCCTCGACCTGGAACACGTCAAGCCGAACACCCTGGGCAACACCCGCATGCTGCTTCATCTGACATCGGGTGACGTGGACCTTGACTTGATGGAAAGGTGATTGTTGATACCTATGTCGATACGTTGGGCAGCACAGGCATGTGTCCTGACACGTGCCACATGCGCACTCGAAGCGAGGTGACACGGTGAGCACCGGACAGCCGCCGTATCCACAGGACGAATCCGGCGAGAACTCTGTGCCTGGCAACCCCCCATACGGGCAGCAGAACACGGGACGCCACCCTGGCGAGCCCGATCCCGACGTCACTGTGGTCGGCTACCGGGCGGACGATGCCTACGGGCAGCAGCCCCAGTACGGTCAGCAGCAAGGCTATGGCCAGCAGCCCCAGTACGGGCAGCAGCAGGGCTATGGCCAGCAACCCCAGTACGGCCAGCAACAGCAATACGACCAGCAACAGCAATATGGCCAGCAGCCGCAGTACGGGCAGCAGGCCCAATCCCAGCCTGACTACGGTCAGCAGCAGGGTTACGGCCAGCAGGCCCAATCCCAGCCCGACTACGGTCAGCAGCAGGGTTACGGCCAGCAGGCCCAATCCCAGCCCGACTACGGTCAGCAGCAGGGTTACGGCCAGCAGGCCCAGCCCGGCTACGGCCAGCAGCCCTCATCAGGGCAGTACGGCGCCCAGCAGCAGGGCTACGGTCAGCAGCCGCAGTCCCAGCCGGGCTATGGCCAGCAGCAGGGGTACGGGCAGCAGGCGCAGTCTCAGCCCGACTACGGCCAGCAGGGCTATGGCCAGCAGGCCCAGGCCCAGCCCGACTACGGCCAGCAGCAGGGTTACGGCCAGCAGGCCCAGGCCCAGCCCGACTACGGCCAGCAGGGCTATGGTCAGCAGCCGCAGTCCCAGCCGGGCTACGGCCAGCAGCAGGGGTACGGTCAGCAGGGCTATGGCCAGCAGGCCCAGTCCCAGCCGGGCTACGGCCAGCAGCAGTACGGTGACCAGCAGCAGTACGGCCAGGCCTATGGGCAGCCCCAGCAGCCCGCCTACGGTCAGCAGGGCTACGGTCAGCAGGGCTACGGTCAGCAGGGCTACGGCCAGCCTTACGGGCAGCCGGTCGGCGTGCAGCCTCCAGGCGCGCCCGCCCCGCTGGCGGAATGGTGGCAGCGGCTGGTGGCCAGGATCGTCGACATGGTGATCCTGTACATCGTGAGCTGGGTGATCAGCCTTGTGTTCACCAATCTCCTGGTCGCGAGCTACTCCTCCACCACCGGCGTGACCACAGGGTTCTTCATGCTCTGGGTCGTGACCGCTCTTGCGGCCGTCGTCACGACCGCCATCTGGGTGGCCTATGACTTCTTCCTCACCAAGATGAAGGGTCAGACGGTCGGCAAGATGATCATGGGGATCAAGGTCGTCCCCGTGGGCCAGGGCATGCCTCCGGAGGGTCTCCCCACAGACATGGCGCTCAAGCGCGCCGGCTTCACGTGGGGTGGTTGGCTGCTCAACCTGGTCCCGCTCATCGGCTTCCTGTTCGCCTGGGTCGCGATCGCCCTCAACGGCGCCTCGCAACTGTGGAACAAGCCGCTGCAGCAGACGTTCGCCGACAAGTTCGCGCGTACCGTGGTCGTGAAGATCAAGTAGTCCTCCGCGAAGCGCAAACAGGGGCCGGCTTCCCGCCGGCCCCTATGTTTTGTCCGCGAGGTCGTACCAAAATGAGAGAGACCCGTAGTCCCGACGTGAGGTGAAGGTTATGGCCGCGACGCCGCCGTGGGCGGGCTCGCTGCTGGCGGAATGGTGGGAACGGCTCGCCGCCCGCCTGATTGAAGCGCTCGTCTTCGGGGTCTTCTATTACATTCTGTTCATCGCGCTATGGGGCATCTTCCGAACTGTCGGGGTTCTGGAGGTCTTCGGTGGGCGCCTGCCCGGCGTGTGCGCGTGGTTCGTGGCGGGGCTGGCATATGCCGGCTACGACTGGCGGGCCCATTCCAGGCGCGGCCGTACCTTCGGCAAGGCGATCATGCGGATTCGCCTGGCCCCGGCGAAGCTCACACCGCGTGCCGCACTCAAACGGGCACTCGTCTATCCCGGGCCGCTCATGCTCATGGGCATTCCGGTGGTCAATCTCCTGGCTGGAATGCTGCTGTTCGGCGTCGGACTGCTCATCCTGATCGACAAGCCGCTGGAGCGCGGGCCGCATGACAGGCTGGCCGGAACGCGCGTCGTAAAAGATCTTCGCTGAGCCTTCCGTGCCTGCGCCGATGCTTTTTCGCAAAATTTTCGCTTGATCCGGTAAGGAGCCTGGAGAGACTGGCATTAGGCTATGGGGCGTCCGGGTTGCCGGATGTTGGCGCCCCTGCCGTACGCAGGGCATCTGTGTGCCGCTATGGTCAGGTGCGGCCGGTTGTCGGCTTGCGCTCATGAGGTCCGCCGGGCTCCTCCGGGCCGCGCACGCGCTCATATAGCGCCCCCGAAACCCCGCTAGCCGTGGAGGCGAGGACGAATGGAAGCCCTAACGGACGTATTGTCAGCGCTCATCCCCCCGCTCGTGGTCGGCGCAGCCTTCATCTTTGGCGTAGTGAAGTTGGTCCGGGCCGAGGGCCCCAGGCGCCACCGTAACGGCCACGAGCCGGCCGAGAAGCAGAACTGATCGGCTAGTCAGCCGAATCCCCGCAGTGCTGAATTGTCTCAGCGCCTTTCCGGGTATATGTTTGGGCAGGCGAATGAAACAATGCCCGCGAAAGGATTGCGTAGATGGCCAAGCAGATCCAGGAGATTCTCATCGATGACCTCGATGGGGGCGAGGCCAATGAGACGGTCAGCTTCGCTATTGACGGCTCCTCCTATGAGATTGACCTCAGCGACCTTAACGCCAAGAAGCTGAGGGACGCGCTCACGCCTTTCGTGCAGAACGCGCGCCGGGCGGGCGCCGCCTCCACGCGTCGTCGTGGCCGGGGCGGTAGCCGTGCGATGAGCCGGGAGAAGAGCTCCGAGATCCGTCAGTGGGCCAAGGCCCACGGGCTCCCGGTCAGCGAACGAGGCCGTATCGCCTCCACTGTCGTCGAGAAGTACGAAGCGGCTCACTGATACAGAGCCGACCCGCGACCATGCGCTTATGCCGTTCGCCTTGGACCCCGGCGACCGACATAGGCGCATGATCGTCTCTGGGGTGCACCGAATGCCGGAACCGTCCAGAGGATGATCTCTAACTCGCCCATATGCGGGCGTTTTGGCCCGTGTGTTGTGGACCATGCCCGGCATCGTTTCGCCGGTCGGCGCCCGCATATGTGAAGGTGTCCCGTTCCCACGTGTCCGATTGATGATTCCCCGCGGTGGCCCGTTCCAGGAGAGCGGCGCTTGCGGATGGCGGAGAGGCGATGCCCGGGATGCGCCGGGCAATGGCGGAGATCCCGGGCCCGCAACGTACGTTGAATGGGGTATGTGAACCATCCCCGGTTCAGAGTAAAACCTGAGACTGGCTCTAATCCGGGATCTCGACTCACGACCGTGTGGCGCCAGGCAAAACCCGCTCCCCGGGCATGTGCCGCACAATGCCGAGCTTCCCCATGTGCGCCGAGCCGCGAATCCCGTGACTACTTGGACGCCCGTGCCTGATGAGGTCGGTAACCCGGCTGACCGGATGAGAATTGGATGAGAGTGCGGTAGGTGCCGTGTCATGCTCAGGGCGTAGTGTGCGCACTTGGCCAACCATTGCATGTGGACATAGGATGATTGCGTAACAGATACGGGCGCGGCATCTGTGATGCCTGGGCCGAGGCCGACCTGGCGTCGGTGCGCTCGAAGCGTCCGATGGCCGATCCGTGTTGATCTGCGTACGCCGCGGCGGCAATTTAGTGTCGCCTACGTGATGCACCCTAAACATCGTTCGCTTGCGGCGTATCGGGAACATGTCACCCCCGAACAGTAGTTGGATGGAGGGTGAACGCCCTGCTCTCGGGGAACGTCTCTGCTATAGAGCGTGTCAGAGGCGAGTGGGCACGGTTCGCCGAGCCAGGGCTAGCATGCGGGATGACGGGACCGGATTTACCGGCCTGACTGACCGCTCTGTGAGGAGCGACGAGATGTTCGAGAGGTTCACCGACCGAGCGAGGCGTGTTGTCGTCTTGGCCCAAGAAGAGGCCAGGATGCTCAACCACAACTACATCGGCACTGAGCACATTCTTCTTGGCTTGATCCACGAAGGTGAGGGCGTTGCCGCCAAGGCTCTGGAGAGCCTGGGCATCAGCCTTGAGGGTGTGCGTCAGCAGGTCGAGGAGATCATCGGCCAGGGCCAGTCGGCTCCGTCGGGGCACATTCCTTTCACCCCGCGGGCCAAGAAGGTCCTCGAGCTGTCGCTCCGTGAGGCTTTGCAGCTGGGTCACAACTACATCGGCACCGAGCACATCCTGCTCGGGCTCATCCGCGAGGGTGAAGGTGTGGCCGCCCAGGTGCTGGTCAAGCTTGGAGCTGATCTCAACCGTGTCAGGCAGCAGGTCATCCAGTTGCTCCACGGCTACCAGGGCAAGGAGCCGGCCGCGGCGGGCGGCCCGCAGGAGTCGGCCCCGTCGACTTCCCTGGTGCTCGACCAGTTCGGCCGTAACCTGACCCAGGCCGCCCGCGAGGGCAAGCTGGATCCGGTGATCGGCCGTGAGAAGGAGATCGAGCGGGTCATGCAGGTCCTGTCCCGGAGGACCAAGAACAACCCCGTTCTCATCGGCGAGCCCGGCGTCGGCAAGACCGCCGTCGTCGAGGGCCTGTCGCAGAAGATCGTCAGGGGCGAGGTGCCCGAGACGCTGAAGGACAAGCAGCTCTACACGCTTGACCTCGGCGCGCTGGTCGCCGGCTCCCGCTACCGCGGTGACTTCGAAGAGCGCCTGAAGAAGGTGCTGAAGGAGATCCGCACGCGCGGCGACATCATCCTGTTCATCGACGAGCTGCACACGCTCGTGGGTGCGGGCGCCGCGGAGGGCGCGATCGACGCCGCCAGCATCCTCAAGCCGATGCTGGCCCGCGGCGAGCTGCAGACGATCGGCGCGACCACGCTCGACGAGTACCGCAAGTACTTGGAGAAGGACGCGGCCCTGGAGCGGCGCTTCCAGCCGATCCAGGTGGCCGAGCCCTCGCTCAGCCACACGATCGAGATCCTCAAGGGTCTGCGCGACCGCTACGAGGCGCACCACCGCGTGTCCATCACCGACGACGCGCTGGTCGCCGCCGCGCAGCTGGCCGACCGCTACATCAGCGACCGCTACCTGCCCGACAAGGCGATCGACCTCATCGACGAGGCCGGCTCCCGGATGCGCATCCGCAGGATGACCGCTCCGCCGGACCTGCGCGAGTACGACGAGAAGATCGCCAACGTGCGCCGCGACAAGGAGTCCGCGATCGACGCGCAGGACTTTGAGAAGGCCGCTGCCCTCCGCGACCAGGAGAAGCAGCTGCAGCTCAAGCGCGAGCGCCGGGAGAAGGAGTGGAAGGCCGGCGACATGGACGTCGTGGCCGAGGTCACCCAGGAGCTGATCGCCGAGGTTCTGGCGACCGCCACCGGCATCCCGGTCTTCAAGCTGACCGAGGAGGAGTCGCAGCGTCTGCTGCGCATGGAGGACGAGCTCCACAAGCGGATCATCGGTCAGGACGACGCCATCAAGGGTCTGTCGCGGTCCATCCGGCGTACCCGCGCCGGGTTGAAGGACCCGCGCCGTCCCG
>NZ_VCKY01000031.1 GCF_005889735.1 Nonomuraea turkmeniaca | reverse complement strand
CTCGACACCCTGCCCAGAGACCAAAACGAAGATCAACAAATCACGCAGCCGTCACGCTGGGCGAAGCCACCCAACCCCGTGAATCATCGAGGCTAGGCAGCTCGGGCGCTACTCGTTGATCGCTCCTCTGAGTTCGTGTGGCGTTTGATCCGGCCTTCCATCGGCACCACCAAGAGCGATCGTTCTCGGGCTAGCACCAGGTCAGAGTGGTGCGCATTTCGGCACCCATAAGACGGCGTCCCAGGGGCGAGGTCAAGACTGCCGCTCAACCTTGATTGATTATGCCCTCTTATGATACGAATTGCGCAAATATCGGACTGGTCCGTAAATGGAAGGCACCCCCATGCCGTTCAACGCAGTCGTCGCGGCCGTCATGGCCGCCGTCCTGACGACGGGCGCACCGGCGCCGGTCGTCGAGGACCTGGGGCCCGCGTCGTCGGTCACCTCGATCAATGGGTCGGAGTTCGTCGGCGACAAGCTCTACGTCGCCACCGGCGGCATCAAACCGACCAGGATCGGCGCCTACGACCCCGCTCAGCGCAAGGTCACCTCTATCACCGAGCTGCCCTCGGGCGATGGTGCCTGGGCCACCGCCGTCGTCGGCACCGACCTCTACGTCGGCACGTACACGCCCGGCGACATCCACAAGGTGGACACCACCACCGGGACGGCCACGAAGGTCGCCGACGTCAAGCCGGACAACTTCGTCTGGTCCATGGCCGCGTCCGGCGACGGCAAGCTCTACGCGGGCACCTACCCGGGCGGCAGGGTCGTCGAATACGACACCGCCACCGGTCAGACCCGCGACTTCGGCCAGGCGGCCACTGGCGAGCAGTACGTTCGCAGCATCGCGGTCGACGACACCACGATCTACGCCGGCGTCGGCGCACACGCGCATCTGATCGCCATCGACCGGGCCACCGGAGCCAAGCGCGAGATCCTCCCGCCCGAGCTGGCCGACCGCACTTTCGTCGCCACGCTCACCTTGAAACAGGGGCTGCTCGCGGCCGGCCTGTCGGCGACCGGTGACATGCTGCTCATGGACACGGCAGACCCGTCGAAGTACACGCTGGTCGACGCGCCAGGCGACTCCTACGTGACCGCCATCGAGATCGACGCGGCCAACAACGACGTCTACTTCGGTACGCGTCCCTCGGGCACGCTCTACCGCTACGACCGCGACACCGCCGAGCTGGAGAAGCTGGTCGTGCCGTACGACGGGGCGTATTTCAACCGGATCTTCCTGCGCGGCGGCAAGGTCGTCGCGGTGCTCACCAGCCAGGTCGTCGAATACGACCCGGCCACCAAGGAGCTGACCGGCGTCGACCTCACCCAGGCCGGCATGCCGCCCGCGCCGGAACTCGCCATGGCCATCACGGCGACCGAGGATCGGGTGCTCGTCAGCGGCAAGGCCGGGGTCCAGGTGCACGATCTGGCCACCGGCACGAGCACGCGCACCTTCTTGCCAGGCGAGGCGAAGGTGATGACCCCGATCCGCGACCAGGTCTACCTGTCCGTCTATACCCTGGCGTACCTGTTCAGCATGCGGCCTGACGGCTCCGACCTGCAGCGCCTCACCCGCGTCGGCGCCGACCAGAACCGCCCGCTGGCCGCGCACTACGACAAACGTAGCCGCCGCCTGCTGGTCGGCACCCAGCCGGAGTACGGCCTGCACGGTGGCGCCCTGGCCCTCTACGACCCGAGCAAGAACGCCGTCGAGGCCTTCCGCGACGTCGTCGAGAACCAGTCGATCAGCGCGATCACCAGCTTGCTCGGCACCGCCTACGTGGGCAGTGAGATCTACGGCGGCCTCGGCACCACTCCGATCGAGCCCGAGGCCAAGCTCGCCGCCTTCGACCTGCATACCAAGCAGGTCCGGTGGAGCCTGGTCCCCGTGCCAGGAGCCAAGCGGATCAGCGCGCTGACCGAGCAGCGCGGCAAGCTGTACGGCATCGCCTCCACCGGAGTCATCTTCGAGTTCGACCCCTGGCGCAAGAAGGTCACCAGGACCGTCCCGGTGCCGGTGACAGGTGGGGGCAGCGGCTCGCTGGTCGAGGCCGGCGGCAAGATCTACGGCACCGACGGTAACCAGGTCTACCGCCTGGACACCAGGACCATGACCGTTTCCACGGTCGTGTCCGGACTGGCCGCCCAGGCGTACGGCACGCAACCGCTGCTGGCGGCCTCGCCTGACGGCACCAGCCTCTACGCGCTGAAGGCGCGCAACCTCGTTCGGATCAAGCTCTAGTAGTGCTTTGTCAGGCCTGTCGATGGCTGTTGCGGCGTAACGGTTTCAACGTTCGATGGCAGGGAGGGCATGCGCCGGTCCAGGTCGCGAGTAACAGTTGTAACTCGCGGATGACCCCGTAGAGGGTCAGACCGGCGCAGCCGCTTCTGGGTCGAGTCGCAGCATGGTGATGAACGGATGCGCGGCGGTGACAAGAGTGACGTGGCGGTGCCAGCCGGTCCAGGACCGGCCTTCGAAATGGTCCAGTCCCAGGCCGGTCCTCAGCTCGCGGTGATCATGCTCGATCCGGCCGACCTGATCTTGCCGTATCGGATCAGGTCGGCCGGGTCGGCATCAGCAGGCAGCTGGACCGCCACTACCTGACCGGCTCGCTCTCGTCGTTGGGCCACTGCGCGATCAGCCACCGCTCAGGAAGAGTGCCGTCGTTGTCGCCGGCGCCCTTGGCAGCGGTACAGCGCCCGTAGAGCGCCGGCTTGACGGGCGAGGTGGCGAACGCGACGTACTCGCGGCCAAGCTCTTGGCCACCGACAGGCCACGCTCGACGTAGAACCGTTTGGTCATGGCGACGTCAGCAACTCCCAGCGGAAGCACGATTTCGTCGATCGGCCGGTGAGTGGCCTGGAAATGATGCTCTGTGTTCACTTGCCGTTCCGAGAGGGGAGGTTCCGCTGGTAGGCCCGAGGCAGAAGATCAAGGCGCGTCCCCTGCATAACGCACGGCACAGCCCCGTGATGCGATTGAGAGGAATGCCCTCATGTCTGGATCCTTGTCCCGTCGGTCCTTACTCGCCGGCGTGCCCGGTGTCGGCCTGGCGGTCGCCCTGCCCGGCGCCGCTCAGGCGGCGACGGCCTACGCGGCCTTCCGCGTCGTACGCAGCCGACCTGGCGAACCCGGCCGGCCCGAGGTCGTGCTGCCCGTCGGCTACGAGATCCTGCCCGGCGCGAACTACTCCGTGGCCTCACGTGCGGAGTACTACACGTTCGTGCGTGGCCCGCAGAACGCTGCGGGTATAGAGGTCACCGTCCGTTGGCCGGATACGCACATCGAGGCCGTCGTCCACCAGGACACCCGGCTGGCGCTGCGCCACGTTCCCGGCGACAGGCACAGCTTCTCGTTCACGCTGCCGATGACGCAGTCCTCGGCCGACGCGAACCAGCCGACGCTCCAGGTATGGAGCTTCCCCGATATCTCACCGGGAATGAACTGGCGGATCGAGCACAACGACCCTGACCGCGTCGCGGGTCCATGGACGTCGGTGCCGTGGCCGGCCGGCCCGGTCAAATCGGTGGTGCACCAGCTCGTCGCGGCACACGCCATCCTCCGGGACTCCGGCTTGGTCGAGGTCGCCGCGGCGAAGGGACATAGGTTCGTGCTGATGGGCTTTGAGACCAACAACACCTTGCACGCCGACAATCCTCCCCACTGGCACATCTCCTACAACTCCGGCCCGAGCTTTAGCTCGCCCACCCACAACCCGCATTTCTGGCTGGACTCGGCGGGCCGCAACTTCTACAACGGCATGGACGTCACCGGCATGGGTCGGCTGCGATACTACGTGGGCGATCCCGCGCCTCTGTACGACTTCGTGGGCGACGCGAACGGCGGCCGCGGCAATCTCGTCGTCACCTTCACGCTTCGGCAGGACGGCGGCATCGACATTGCTTCGCCTGAAGGCCGTACGTACGCCATCGCGGCGGGGCACGACGGCGATCTGGTGGAGGATGTCATCGCGCTGCGTGACGGTGAGCCCTGGCTCCGCGTCAGCACCGAGGACCGAGTTCAGCAAGGTGTGCTCGTCGTGCGGGTCAGGGGACTGCAGAACCGCGCCGAGTCCAGCGTGCGTGTCTACCGCTACGACCGGTTGACGGGAGTGCTGAAGAACGAGCCGTAACGAGCGGCGTCGGGCAATCCCGTACATATGGTCGGCCGGGGTGTAGGTGGCGAGCTTGGAGTAGTCGTAGATCTCGTTGCGCTCCACGACGTAGTCGCCGCATGCGCAGAATGAGGGCCTTGACCGCAGCTGTCGTGGGCGGTCGTCCGGGACGGCGCTGTCCGCGAGTCCCACTCTCTGGCCACGAGTTTGCGGTGCCAGGCCAGCAGGGTGGCCGGAGTTTTCGGGAAGATCCTTCCCCATTGGGGGCGGGGTATCAGGTGCGAGAGCGCCGCGCGCCACATGCGGTCGGCTGGCTCGGAGCGCACCCGTGTGACTTGGCGGCGTAGGACCAGGTCCTGATGCCGAAGCACCGTAGCTCCGCCTCCATGGAGACGCTGCTCTGCAGCAGGAGCCTTTCCATTCCACTGGACGAGGGGCTCTGCGCTGGAAGTGATTCGAGTTCTTGAGCCCCACAGGCTTCCGCCGCCGTCTGATCCGCATACGGTCAGCAGCCCACTCTCCGGCTGCTCAGCGCGATGTCGTCGATCCACACGTCGTAGGCGGCGGGGGTCGGGTTCTCCTGGTAGAGCTGCCAGCCCAGCTTGATCGTGTCGAACCGCGGGAAGACGAAGTCGACCGGGTTGCCGCCGTGTTCCCGGGTGGACACGGTGAGCTCTGGCTTGGCCACCCCGTCGAACCACAACGAGATGCGGTTGTCGCCGGCATCCATGTGCCACTCCACGCATGTCCATGTCCCGGCGACGGAGGGCGCGGTGGGTTGCCAGTTCGTCCAGTCCCCGGTGGGGCCGCCGTCCGCGCCGACGCCCCAGTACGCGGCTCCGCCGTGGGGCGGCGGGGCGTACTGGCCGCCGAGCGGGCGGACGATCTCGGGTCCGTCGCCGGTCGCCTCGATCAGCGTGTAGTGCGCCCAGGCAGGCGCGGTCGGGAACGCGCCGGCCCGCAACCGTACGCGCCCGTAGAAGCTGTTGCCCGGCGCGGCGAAGTCGTCCACCTTCAGAAACGCGCGGCCGTTGCCTTCGGTGTGCACACGCAGCACCTTCTGCCCCTGCCGCCCGCCGCGCTCGACGGTGAGCGTGCCGTGCTTGGTGTCGATTCCCCAGCGGAGACTGCTAGCGCCGCCGATGGGCATGGCCTGGAAGTCCTCGCAGAACAGCAGGTTCGCCTTCGCGCACGTACGCGCGTCCGTCTGAGCCGAGGCGGAGGGGGCCGCCGGAGCGGCCGTCAGCGGCACCATCAGGAAGGACACAACGGCGCGGGCCAACCATGTACGCACGACGACTCCCTTTGACGCGGATGTGGGTGAGCGGGAGTAAGGTACGCCATCCGGCGTCCAGAGGAGGGCGCGTGGCGACAGCCGCCGATAACGGCGCTGGTGGAGGGGCTGTGGATGGGGAAACTTTCAGTGGGGAGGCCCATCAGGAGGTTTCGTAGAGTGCGGCCGGGAGGGCGGCGGCGTAGAATCATGGCCTGGTCGCCGGAAGATCTCCGCTCAGCGGCGGCGTTTCACGAGCCCGGGCAACGCCGTAAGCCGGAACCTGTCGGCGTGGTCCACCGTGGCCGGCCATGCAGTTCGATGTCCTTGGACAAATCGGCCTGATGCAGCACCGCAAGCACGCCGAGCAGATCTCTCATCAACCGGTGGAGCGCCGACAACACTTCGAGATGGTCCCAGCCACCGCCCTGATCATCCGGCAAAACCCAAGTTCAGAGCACGAAGTCGTGTTCCCGAGCGGGACACCTGCAGAAGGGCCCGGAACGCGCCACGAGCGGCCTCCGAGAGATCCCCATCGTCGAATTATTTTCGCTGAGATCACCTCACTGTCGAAGAGGCGGGCGGCCACGAGATCCTCATCGATCTCCAACCGCTCGGCCGCTCGATTCCAGGACCGCAATGCTCCGAACTGGGGCCGGAAATCGAGTTGTCCCTGCTCAGGAGTTCTCTCTGCTCAGAGCAGATCTGCCCCAGGCGGATCGTGTCGACGCCGATCCGGATCGCCTCACATGATGGACACATGAGCGAAGAATCGAAACTTCCGCTGTTCAACGCGCGGGTAAGACGTGAGCTCTACGAGCAGCGTGTTCTCGTTCTCGACGGCCCTCTCGATGACGACAATGGGACGCTGCTGGCCACGCAGCTGATGGCACTCGCCACGCAGGACGTGTCGTCCGATATCGCCTTGTGGATTCACTCCCCGGGCGGCTCGGTTCCCTCGATGCTTGCCATCCGCGACATCATTCGACTCATTCCCTGTGATGTATCGACCCTCGTGCTGGGCATCGCTTACAGCGCCGGGCAATTCTTGCTGTCGTCGGGGGCCCGAGGGAAGCGCCGCGCCCTGCCGCACGCACGTGTCCTGATGCACCAAGGCTCGGCGGGAATCGGCGGCACCGCAGTCGACATCGAACTGCAGGCCGGCGACCTACGGCATACTCGCGACACGGTGCTCGGTCTTATCGCCGAGGACACGGGTCAGCCCGTCGAACGCATATTTGAGGATTCTCTGCACGATCGTTGGTACACAGCGCAGGAGGCACTGGAGTACGGCTTCATAGATGCGATCGTGCAGAACTTCGACGAAATCGCGCCACACAATCGCCCACGGCCCGGATTCGGCGTCACCGAAGGAGTCGGCCAGTGACCACATATACGATCCCGAACGTCATCGCCCAGAATCCTCGTGGCGAGCGGATCATGGATGTTTACTCGCACCTGCTCACCGAGCGAATCGTGTATCTGGGCACCGCAATTGACGCGGGCGTCGCGAACGCGCTCATCGCGCAGCTGATTTTTCTGGAGTCAGACAACCCCGACGCCGAAATACAGTTCTATATCAACTGCGAAGGCGGGGATCCGAGCGCAATGCTCGCGATATACGACACCATGCGCCATATCCGCCCCCGGGTTTCGACAACCTGCGTCGGACAGGCTGTCGCGGTGGGTGCCGTCCTTCTCGCCGCGGGTGCCGAAGGAAAACGTGCCGCTCTCCCGCACGCACGAGTGATCCTGCACCAACCGGCCGCTCAGGGGCGCGGAACGATCCCCGATCTCATCTTGCAAGCCGACGAGGTCGTACGGGTCCGGGCAGACATCGAGCGCATCCTGTCACGGCACACCGGCCAGACGATCGAGACCCTGCGCGCCGACACCGATCACGATCGCGTGTTTACCGCGACCGCGGCCTTGGAGTACGGGCTCCTCGATCAGATCATCAAGGAGCATTCATAGGCCCGTGGATAACCCCGGCGAGCCGCGCTACGCGGCCAGAGCATATGCCGCCGAGCAGGTAGCACCTCTCGACGTGCTGTGCTGAGCAGACCGCAAGCTCTCGGCAACGGCGAGGGTCAGATCGACCAGGGTCACATCCAGCGCGCCGGCGACCGCAGCGATCATTTCGCTCGACGGCTCTTTGACGCCTCGTTCCATCTCGGAGAGATATTGCGGCGAGACTCCGGCGCGACTCGCCGTCTCGCTCAACTTCTCGCCCCGCTCGTGACGAAGACCTCTCAGACGCTCACCGAGCACGTGCCGCCACAGCGGCTCGCGAGCCGGAGACGGCTTGGGGGCGGTCCGATCGATCGCTGGACGTAGCGGCGGGATGGAGGAGGCCATGCCTCACCATAGGCAGACGGCGCGTTCCAGTTCTGCCTGCTTCGCGCAGAGCAGAACCATCCCTGTCTCCTCCGCTCAGCCTGTGCCGGTCGACAAATTCGCGCCTGGGTGTGAGTGAGCTGGGGTTTTGTCAGCGGCAGCGTGGGCTGGTCCGGGAGCCTTTCAGGGGCTGTGGTCCCTCGCATACATGATCGTGCGGTGGGTGCTGGAGCGCCGCAGGAGATCCCGCCACGGTCATCGCGCGCGGATCGTCGCGGTAGTCGGTCCTTGGTCAGATCCGGCCCTGAAACGGCAAGATCACCTCGTCAGGCATCTTCTGTGTCGCCCCGTCCGCACCGCCATCACCTGTGAACCTCCAGGCACTCCGTGTGGCTGCCTCGCGTGCAGCCATCAGTAGCCCGATGGATCACCGAAGGCATGCTTATTGGTCATCCGCGTGCGGGCCGTGCTGTGATCCCGCTGTTCCGGCGAAAGGACGCGATGAGCATCAATGACGAGTGGGACATCGATCACGGCGAGAGCCCGACGGGCCGGCGGCACACGCTCCGCTTGGGTGGCGCGGTGGGGCTGGGCGCCCTGCTAACGGCCACGGGCGGCGGATTCGCCGCCCCGGCCTGGGCAGCGCCGCCCACCGGGGAAACGGCGGAGACACGACCGGGGGAAACGTCCGCCCCGGCGGCCTGCCCCGCCAGCGGGAGTGTCGGCCCCTATCACTTAGGTTTCGTCGTGCCGGACATCGAGGCCGCCATGCGCGACTTCAGCCGCACGGTGGGCATCGTATGGAACGCGATTCGGGAAGGGCGGCTGGGGGACTGGGCCTACCGCATCGTCTTCTCCCGGCATGGTCCGCTCTACACGGAGTTGATCGAGGGGCCCGTGGGCAGCCCCTGGGACCCCGGCCAGGGAGCTCGCTGCGACCACATCGGATTCTGGGCCTCCAGGATCGACGACTGCTCGAACCGTCTCGTCGAGAAGGGGTGGCCGCTGGACTTCGACGCCCGCCCGTACGGTCGTCCCTTCACCTACCACCGGATGACGGGCATGGGATTGCGGCTGGAACTCGTCGACGTCTCCGTCCAGCCGGAGTTCCTGCGCACCTGGAGCCCGGACGGGCGGCCCATGCCGGCGCTGGACTGTTGACCCGGGCCGGAAGCTACGGGGAGCCAGCAGCCGAAAACTACGATGAGGAGTTCATGCTGGTCGCCGCACCTGAGCTGAAGGCGGCGCCGGGGACATGACCGCTCAACCGCACTCCATCCTGCTATCCAGCAAGGTCGGCAGCCGCCCAGTGGGCCGAGGCGTGTGGCAGTTTCGGCACTTTCCCCGGTGCCCGGCCCGGGAAGGGGTCGGGCTGCTCAGGAGAGCCCCTGCAGTTGGCGGCGAATGGCATCGGTCGTCGTCTCGGGGGAGTTGTTGAAGAAGAACCGGATCCCGGGTGAGGCCCCACCAGCACGTTGATCAAGCGTTCGAAGAGGATGGTACGAGCGCTGAGCGTCGTCTCGTCCAGGCCTGGATGCAGGCTGTAGTCGAGCTCGCGGGGGGTGGAGGCCGATCGTCAGGATCTTGGTCATGGTCATTGCTCCTACCAGGGGACAGCGCCGTCGCGATCGAAGAACCCACCGGTCGGTCCGGCCGCGTCCAGGTCGCCAGCCGGATGATCGTGTCGGTGCCCTCGGTGCCTTCGGTGCCTTCGGTGACGGTGTGGATGCCGGTGTGCTGGTTCATGTCGGTGGCGGGGAAGCCGCTGCGTTGATCTTGGATGCGTACTGGGAAACGATCATATTGAGTGCGGTCTTGGACGAGGGGAGGCCAGGTTCAGCAAGCTAGATTCGGGGCGGGCCGGGTCCAGCTCGACGAACTCCACGTCGAGCCCCTCACCGGCCAGTTCGTGCACCGTGCGCATGCCGCGTTCTCGGTCCCTGGCGGCCAGGAACACCTGCCACCTTCTCCCGCGAGGCGGCGCGCGGTCTCGCGGCCCAGACCCTTGTTCGCTCCGGTGACCAGCGCCACCGTGGTCACGTCTGCCATGGTTCGATGATCGGTACGCGCCGCTCTGCTCCGCCAGGACCGGTGAGCCGTGGGACCGGCGGCACCACCCCGCGTGCGATCTTTGCGGCACGATGGAGAGGTGAACCGCGCCGAACTCGCCGAGGTGCTGCGCCGCGCACGTGATCGTGTGCGACCGCAGGATCGCCGTTTCGCCGGGCTCGGTGGTGAAAGCGCAGGTGCGGGCGGGGTTTCACTGGTTGTCGGAGGTAGCGGTCCTGACCTGATCGGCGCGAGGGGCGCGGCCTAGTGTGTTGAGCCCTTTCATCGCTAGGTCGAAGCCGCGTCTGGCCGCCTTGAGCTGCTCCTGTTCCGCGGGGCCGGACCGCTCGTAGCTGGCCATCGCCGCTGCCTGCGCCGCGCCGATCATGGAGCCGACCGCTGCCGCCGCGCTGATCGGGTCGAGCTCGTCAGGGCACGCCTCGACCAGCGCCTCAGCCATCCCTCGTTGGATGTCGAAAAGGACTTGCAGCCCCTTGGCCTGTACGGCGGGCACGGTCATCACCATGTGCTTGTAGACCTCCATCCGCTCGACGTCACCTGCCGTGGGCCCCTCGGTCAAGTAGTTGACGATTTCCACGTCATACAGCCGCATCAGCAGGCCGGGAACGCTCTCGTCAGGCTCGCGCTGGGCGATCAGCCTCCGCGCCGCCTCCACGTAGGAGCCCGCGTTGCCGAAGACGACGTCCTCCTTGCTCGGGAAGTAGTTGAAGAAGGTCTTCATCGCCACATCGGCCGCAGCGGCGATCTGCGCGACCGTGGTGCCCTCGTAACCCTGCTCGGCGAACAGTCTGAACGCGGTGTCGACGAGCAACTGCCTGGTCTGGCGCTTCTTGCGCTCGCGCCTGCTGTCCTCCATGGGCAAAATCTTACATCATCACTAAAGTTACATAAGTTGTACTTTTCCTCATGGGGGTGTTATCTCGGAACTGAAGCCGTCAAAGAGAGGCGAACAGATGTCCTTGCTGACACAACGACAGGCCGGATGTCCTTTCGACCCGGCACCAGAGCTCGCGCGCCTGCGCGCCGAGGAACCCGTCTCCCCCCTGACCTATCCAGACGGACACGAGGGCTGGCTGGTGACCAGCCACGCCCTGGCCCGTGAGGTGCTGTCCGACCCGCGCTTCAGCCACAAGGCCGAGCTCCTCCACAACCCGCTCACAGGAGTGGGCATCAGCGACAAGCCGCAACCGGCGCCTCCAGGGGCGTTCACCGCGATGGACCCGCCGGAGCACACCCGCTACAGGCAACTGCTGACCGGCCAGTTCACCGTCCGCAGGATGCGCCGGCTCACCGAAAGGATCAAAGCGGTCACCGCAGAGCGACTGGACGCCATGCAGGAGGAGGGCCCGCCCGTGGACCTCGTCCAGGCGTTCGCCGTGCCCATCCCCGGCCAGGTGATGTGTGAACTACTCGGGGTGCCCGAGAGCGACAGGAGTCGGTTCTACGACGAAATGGCCGTCCTGGGGCGCATGGACGTCTCGCCGGAAGACAAAGCCGCCACCTTCATGTCCCTACGCGGGTACGTGGCCGAGCTGATCCAGGACAAACGCGCCAACCCCACCGACGACATGCTCAGTGGCCTGGCCGGCAGTTCCGACCTCACCGACGACGAGCTGGCCACCATCGGTTTCATCCTGGTGGGCGCGGGACTCGACACCACAGCCAACATGATCAGCCTGGGCGCCTACGCTCTGATGGGCCACCGCGACCAGATCCCCGCCCTGCGCCGGCGCGGCGCCGCCGAGGAACTGCTCAGATATCTGAGCATCATCCCCGCCAGCGTGCGCGCCGCGCTGGAGGACCTCGAGCTCGGCGGGGTCCAGATCAAGGCGGGCCAGTCGGTCACCGTCTCGATCCCCGCCGCCAACCGCGACCCCCAGCACTTCGCCGAGCCGGACACACTCGACCTGCACAGGTCGGCATCCGGACACGTGGCCTTCGGACACGGCATCCACCAGTGCCTGGGGCAGCAACTGGCGAGGGTGGAGATGGAGGTGGCACTGCCGGCGTTGTTCGACAGGTTCCCCACGTTGCGGCTCGCCGTGCCGGAGGAGGAGGTTCCGCTGCGCGACGACATGTTGATCTACGGTTTGTACGGGCTGCCCGTCACCTGGGACCCGACGTCGTGAAAATCAGCGTCGACCCCGCGATCTCACTGGACGGCGCCTGATTGTTGGCATGAGTCCGGGGACGGTGTTGGTGCGAGAATTGCGCCATCGCTCTGACCAGACACTTCCATCGAGCCTTCGATCACCAGCTGAGCGTTCGCTCAAATGTGGTTGAGCGGACGCTTAACCGGTTTGAGCGATAACGCACGAACGCCAGTCGGACATCATGGGTCACCAACACGGCGGCACAGCCGAATGAGCCGCACGGCGGCGCTGGTCAGAACGGGGGTGGGACGCTCAGCGGGCCGGACCAGGAGGTTCACTGCTCATGCAGCCTCACCTCCTCACCCTTGGCCGCCGGTCCTGGCGGTATCCGGAAGAACCGGCCGCGCATGTGTGTACCGGCCGGGGGTAGACCTGCGGATGTCCGCATGCGACAGGCACGCCGAGGAGAAGTCAGGCCGCGGGCGCTGCTCTGCTCCGGGGCGCCAGTGCTGTCCGCGGGGAGGCAGGATGAGCTTTCAGGCCGCCGGATGGTTGTGGTTGTTCGTGGCCTTGGCCGCCGCCGTGGCCGGATACGTCGTCGTGCAGCTCCTCCGGCCTCGTTACGCCGCGCGTTATACGAACCCGAGGTTGCTGGACCTGGTGGCACCGCACCGGGCGACCTGGTCGCGGCACCTTGCCGCGGGGCTGTTCGCGCTGGTGATGGGGCTGCTCATTGTGGCTGCCGCGCGCCCGACCGCCACGGTTCTCGTGCCCCGGGACCGGGCCACCATCGTGGTGGCGATCGACGTGTCGCTGTCCATGGTGGCGACCGACATCCCGCCGTCCCGGTTGCAGGCGGCCAAGTCCTCGGCGAAGAGGTTCATCACCAGTCTGCCTGAGCGCTTCAACGTCGCCCTGGTGTCCTTCGCCCGATCGGCGGCCGTGGTGGTCTCGCCCACGGTGAACCACGAGGCGGTGGCTCAGGCCGTCGAGACGCTCCGGCCCGCATCGGGCACCGCCATCGGCGAGGCGGTCTTCTCCAGTTTGGACGCCATCCGTTCTTTCGACCAGCAGGCGGCCAGCGACCCGCCGCCGGCGGCCATCGTGCTGCTGTCGGACGGCGACAACACCGCGGGCCGCACGGTGCCGGAGGCCGCCCAAGACGCTGCCCGGAGCAAGGTGCCGGTCTCCACCATCGCCTTCGGCACCCCGAACGGCACCGTGGAGATCGACGGCCGCCAACTGCCGGTCCCACCGAACACCGAAACGCTGCGCACCTTGGCCGAGGGCACCGCCGGGCGGACCTACGACGCTCAGACGGCCAACTCGCTGGATGAGGTGTATCGCAGCATCGGCAGTTCGCTCGGCACCATGGCCAAGACTCAGGAAGTCGGGTCCGTGGTATTGCGCTGGGCGCTCGTGCCGGCGTTCGCGCTGGCCGGCCTGTCGCTGCTGGCCCCGATCAAACCGGCCTGGTCACGCCGTCCTGCCCGCGGCGGCTGACAGCGGGTGCGGACTCATGGGCCGGAGCCGTGGGGATCGAGCAGGATGATGACGGTCAACAGGACGATCCAGGCGACGACCGCGGCAAGGACAAGTCTGCTCGGGGAGGGTCCGCGGGGGAAGAAATTGGGCGTTCTCATAGCCATCCGCTCTTTCGCAGCAGCCGGTGGACGATGAGCACGGCGATGACCATGACGGTCAAACTTAAGGGGTAGCCGAGCAGCCAGTGCAGTTCGGGCATGTAGTCGAAGTTCATGCCGTAGATGCCGGCGATCATGGTGGGGACGGCGATGAGGGCGGCCCATGACGAGATTTTGCGCATGTCGGCGTTCTGTTGCATGGCCACCGTGCTCTGCTCACGGCCGACCAGGGCCAGGTGGGCGCTCAAGGCGCTGGTGAGCAGCTCGTTGTGCTCGTCGACCTGGGCGTCCACGCGGAGCAGGTGGTCCAGGACATCGCGGAACTGATCGCGGGTGCCGGCACACAAGGTCACCCGGCCTTTGACGATCTCCTCCAGGACCGGTACGAGCGGGTCCTGGGCGGCCCGGAACTCCAGGACCTCGCGCTTGAGGGAGTAGATGTCGGCGGTGACATCGGTGTGCTCGCCGCTGAAGACCCGACGCTCGAGCGCGATGAGATCGTGCTCGACCTCGTGGGAGACCTGGGAGTAGGTGTCGACGACCTGGTCGCAGATCGCGTACAGCACCCCGGCCGGCCCGGCCGCCAGCAGGTCGGGATCGGATTCGACGCGTTGGCGCACTCCGCTCAGCGGGTTGGCCTGGCCGTGGCGGACGCTGATGAAGAAGTCATCGCCCAGGAACAGGTTGATCTCGCCGACCTCGATGTCGGAGGTCTCTTCCACATACATCAGCGGCTTGAGCACCATGAACAGGGTGTCGTCGTAGCGTTCGAGCTTGGGCCGCTGATGGGCATGGATGGCGTCCTCCACCGCCAGCGGATGCAGTTTCACCTCGCTGGTGATCAGATCGAACTCCTCCTGCGTGGGCTCGTGCAGGCCGATCCACAAGAAGCAGTCGCCCCTGGCCCGGGCTGCGCTGAAGGCATCGCTGATGTCGCCGCTGATGGTCTCACGCACGCCATTGCAGTAGATCGCCTTGTTCACAATCACAGTGGGCATTCTCGCGTATCCGCGCAATCCTCCCATCTGCGCCGAGACGGTGACCGATCCCCACCCCGCATCGTCACTCCAACCTCCAGAAAGCTGGGCAGTGGCGGGCGAGGAGTATTTCCGAGCGGGACACGCTCTGGAAGGTTTCGATATCAATCCGACCGTCGCTGGCTTGAACCGCTCGACACCCGACTGAGAATTGATCGGACCGTCGGGCTGCGCCGGTGTCGACGCTGAAGCAGCTGGTAGCCGGGTCAGGTCCGGGCTAGTGGAGACTGCTGAGCCAGCTCGCGCGAGACTTGAACGGCGATCTCGATGGTGCGGGCCGCAAGCGGCGACTGACCGCCGCGTCCAGGGCACCAGTGAAGGTAGATCTCGCGCGTGGGTGCGGGGTCAAGTTCGTGCACCTGCAGATCTGGCCAACCTTCTGGTCCATGAATCGCGCCACAGGAGCGGCACACGACGTGATGAATCGCAAGCCACGGCAGAACGGCGAGCCCCATCCCGGCGCGCACCATCGACAGGATCGTTTCGTTTCCCGCTGAGCGGAACACGATGCGCGGCTGTGCGCCTGCGTCCGCGAGGAACTTCTCCAATTTGGGCTGGTCACAGGTCGCTGGCCAGGCCACCATCGCCTTCCCGTCCAGCTTCTCCGCGGCCACGGGGCCGGCCGGCAGGTCTCCTGGATGCGCCACCACCAAGTAGGGGTCCTCCATCAGCAGGACGTGTTCCGCTTCATCGCTGATCAGTCCGTCGTAGAACAGGAGGTCGAGATCGCCGATCTGCGCGTCGTCCGGCTCCGCTTCCGAGAGTCTGATCTCGCAGTTGGGATGCTCGTCCCGAAGGCGGCGCAGCACGGTGGGAAGGATCACGTTGGAGACGCTCTGCAGGGTGCCGACGTCGATTCGGCCATCGCCGGCCTTGAATCGATCAACCGCATGCGCCAGCGCTTCGGCTTTCGACAGCAGCTCCCTGCCTTGCTCGAGCACCACGGCTCCGAGAGGAGTTATCCGCACCGGCCTTGGACCACCGGGCCGATCGAACACTGAGCCGCCAAGAGCCCGCTCCAGCGCTGCGATGTGCTGGCTCACGCTCGACTGGGTGTAGCCCAGTCTGCTCGCCGCTCGGGAGAACGTCCCCTCCTCCGCGATCGCGATCATGGTCGTCAGCTGCCGCAGGTCGACGTCGGCCATGGCTCCATGTATAACACATGGCGATGGATTCGATCGTAAACATTCGCTTTTCTCGATCACTCATCGCTTCTAGCGTCGACGGCATGACAGTTTCGACAACCAGGGTCGACACCGGTGCGGGGATCCGCACACGCAGGCCGCCGTTCGGGCTACCAGCCCTGGCGTGGACCCTTGGGGGCGTGCCACCTCGTTGCTCGAGCCGGCGCGTTCGTGCAGCCGATGCTTGTGCTTTACCTGACCCAGGAGCAGCGGATGGCTCCGACGGCGGCGGGTGCGTGGTGGCGGCTGTGGGCATCGGCGACTTCGGTTCGCAATTGCTGGGCGGATGGCTCGGGGACCGGTTCGGACGTCGACAGACGATGCTCCTAGGGTTCCTGGGGACGTCAATTGCGCTGGTCGCCCTGGGATCGGCCGACACGACGCCGGTCATCTGGGCGGCGGCAGTCGGGTACGGCCTGATCGCGGGGCTCTTCCGCCCGGCCGGCTCGGCGCCCGTGGCGGACCTCCCGCCCGAACAGCGGGTGCGGGCGTACAGCCTGCTCTATTGGGCTGCGAACCTCGGGTACGCCATCGCCGCAACGGCTGCCGTGGTCTTGGTAAGTCACGGCTACAGCCTGCTGTTCTGGTTGAACGCGGTCGCCATGCTGGCCGCGGCGTTGATCGTGGTGGCTGCGGTGCCGGAGACCCGCTCGGCCTCGAGCCACCCTCGGCGTGCGCTGCTGCCAGCGTTGCTCGGCGACCGCCTGATGTTCACCATGGCTCTGATCCACGTGGCCTACTTCACGCTGCTCATGCAGGCGTTCGCCACGTTGCCGCTGCTGATGACAGCGCAGGGGCACGGCGCGGCCGCCTACGGCGCCGTGCTCGCCCTCGACGGGCTCGCCATCGTCATCCTTCAGCCGCTGGCCGTCGTTGTGCTGGCGCATCGTGACCGCGGGACAGTACTCGCCACCTCCATGCTGTTGGCAGGCCCGGGCGGCGGTCTGGCCGCCGTGACTCAGAGCAGCGCCGGCTTTGCCGCGCGGTCCTCATCCTCACCCTCGGGCAGATCGGGATGGCCGTCCAGTTCGGCGCCACGTTCGCTGACTTGGCGCCGCCTGATCTGCGCGGCAGATACATGGGCGTCGCTTCGAGCACGTGGAGCCTCGGCGTCACCCTCGGCCCGGTGGCCGGCACGGCGCTGCTGGAGCACACCGGCAGAATCTGGCTGGGCGCCACCGCCCTCGCTACGGGGGTCCTACTCTTCTTGGCGCAGCAAGCCGTCGCTGGATCCCTGCGCGCGCGGCAGGCAGGTCGGTCATGATGGCCACGACCGGCCTCACGCGGCAGGCTGCGGCGCCCAGCATGGTCCGAGTCGCTGTGGCTTCTCGGGCTCGAGGACATGCCTCCGCTGGTCAGTGCTGGACGGAGGTTCCTCACCGCGAGCATCCTGGTGGTAGGGGGTGCTCCTCGTGCGGCATGGGTCCGGGACGGCACTGGCGAAGGCCGCGGCATCAGCACCTTCCTCCGGCGGCGAGGCAGATGTTTTCCACGTCTACTCCACCTACGCTCGAGGCGCCGACCTGCTCAACAGCACGTTCAACTACCTCGACCTCACCGCGCTCGGCCGCCCGGACACAGCTGGTCGCCAGCCAGCGGCTGGTGGTGGCGGCGACCCGACGAATACGAGCAAGAGAAACCATCGTCCACGCGATCCACGAACACACCGGTGAGGCGCGATGAAGCCGGCCGCGAGGCTGTAACACAGCGCCACCGTTAGCGCGGAATCGCACCATCGAAACAGAAGGAACACACCGATGACAACAATGACCGACAACGAATGGCGATCCTTCCTCACAGCGGGAACAAGGCTTGCCCACATAGCTCTCACCCGCCCCGACGGGCGACCCCACGTCACCCCGGTCTGCTTCGTCCTCGACGGCGACGAACTCGCCTTCGCCCTATCCCCTGGGAGCGTCAAGGGCAAAAGCCTGGCCCACGACCGGCGAATCGCACTCTGCGTCAGCGATGATCGGCAACCCTACAGCTTCGTCACCATCGAAGGAGAAGCACACGTCTCCGCCGAGCCGGACCAGATCAAACACGTCGCCGCACGCATCGCCAACCGCTACTACCCCTCCCAACCCGCCGAGGACGTCGCTGAATCATTCGTACGGGAAGGCTTCACCGCAGTTCGCATCAGCATCACCAACGTCATAGCCCGATCCGGCCTCGGCTGACACGCCCCACGCCCGAAGAGTTCCGAGAACTTCCCCACCCGAGCCGGCATCAACCGAATCTGAGGAGCGGAGATGGCAGAGTCAGAACCGACAGCCGAGAAGCTGTCCAGCCCTAGCGGCACACCGCTGACGGCACTCACCTGGGCCGACGTACGGACGCGGCTGAGCGACAGCGAGGATTATCTGCTCGCGACATCCGGCGCGGGCGGGCGGGTGCACGTGGTGCCGGTGCTAGGTGTCTGGCTGGAAGGTGCCGTCTGCTTCAGCACCGGCCGGCAGACCCGCAAGGCCCGTGACCTCGCAGAGAATGACAGCTGCGCGATCACCGTTCCCGGTCACGACGTCGACCTCGTGGTCGAGGGCACGGCGCACCTCGTGCGCGACGCTGCCAGGCTGCAACGGGTCGCGGACCTGTTCCCGACCAAGTATCCGTGGTGGCACCCGCTCGTCAGGGAGGGAGAGTTCCACGATCCAGCCGACACCTCCCTGAGCGATCCTCAGCACGTCTTCGCGGTCGCGCCGACGGTGGTGTTCGCGTTCGGCAAGGAGGAAGGCTTCAGCGCAACCCGCTGGCGCTTTTAGACCAGCCACATCCGTCCGCGATCCCAATGGACGCCCGGGCCGATGCGGGCAGGTCCAGGCCCGTCGCAGCAGACGACGGTGCCACGCCAGCAAGGTCGCCGGGGTGACCAGCCGACGAGCGCGCAGGACCGCCGGCAACGTTCGGGCCGGCGCCGCGAGAACGGCTCGTTCGGCCCAGTCCGGCTTCGGGCGCGTGACCTGACGTCGCAGCACTGCCACTTCATGACGCAACACCATGATTCAGCGCAGCCGCCCAGGTGCCGAGGTCGTCAGCGATCACGTTCGGCCGGCCGCTTGATCGGCATGCGCGCGAGAGGGACGTGGTGCTGGCCGGCGTGCATGTCGCGGTCCCGGAGCGATCCCTGGCTGATAGGACGTGGAAAGGAGATCTTCACGACGTTCAGCGACGGGATCCGGAACATCTGGACCGTGCTCTCCTCGACCCGGTAGAGCTCGGCGATCACGCGCTCGTTCAGGAAGGACTCGTCCGCGGCGATCCGGTAGCCGTCGGCGTCGCGCATGAAGAGCTCCATGGTGACCCAGAACGGGCCCGCGTTCTTGGACCGGACCTCGTGGGCGAGGTCGGCCAGGGTGGTCTCAGACATCGGCGTTCTCTCCCATCTCGATGCGGAACAGGCTCGTCGGGTCGGCGCAGTCGACGACGTGGTTCAGCACGAACTCGTACGCCGCGCCGCGCTCGACCTCGGCCGGCGAGGACGCGAACGCGAGGCTAGGCAGGTAGTCCATCGACGGCGTCGGCAGGTGCAGCATCAGCGGGTTGGCGACCTTGGCGATCGCCGTGGCCGTCGCCTGGTCGGGCGCGTTGACCAGCAGCATCACGCCCACCTCCCGCGGCGGCCCGGTCTCGGGCTCGAGGTCGTCCAGCACTGCGTTGTGGCCGTAGAGGCGCAGGTCGAAGGCGTACTCGCCGTCCGACAGCTCCAGCGTCTGGCCCACCCGCCGCTTGATCATCGTGCGCATCAGGTCCGCCCAGGCGTCGATGTCAGCGAGGATGAGGGGGTCTCGGATCGCGGTGAACGACATGGTCTCGTAGCCGGTGATCCGGGCGCCTTCCAGCTTGATCGTGTACTGGTCGGCGACGTGGAACCTCGACCCCTCGACGCGGACGATCCGGTCGTCGACCGCGGTGTACCGCGCGTCACGAACGTCGAGGGTGCCGTCGGGCTCCCGCATCTCGAACGGGTTCGCGGTCTCGTAGAGCATGTGGGCGGCCACCGAGATCGGCGTGCACGACACCGTGGGGTCGAGCGGTTCGATGGTGAAGCCGTCGGCGTCGATGGTGGCGAGGACTCCGCCCGCGCGCGGGTTGCTGGTGCACTGACCGCCGCACTCGACGATCTTGGCGGCGTGCCACGTCGGCCCGGCGGGCATCCCCTTCATGAGCGGGTAGGCAGCGGCCACCGCCGTGTCGGTGGCACGGCCGGCGAGCACGACCTGGGCACCGGCACGGAGTGCCTGGACGATCGGTTCGTGGCCCATCGCGCCGACGATGTGGGTGCAGCTCTCCAGGGTCTCGGCCCGCAGCTGTCCCAGCGGGGGCAGCGGGTGGATCCGGCCCGCGTCGAGGTGCTCCTTCAACCCGGTCGCGTTCTGCTCGCTGTAGATCCGGGCGACCTTCAGGTCCAGGCCCTCCTGCGCCATCACCTCGGCCGCGATCCCGGCGACCCAGTCGACGCCGCTGTCGGTCCCGCTCGTACCGCAGGAGCCCACGATCACGGGTATGCCCGCGCTGGAGGCGGCCGTCAGCAAGCTGCGCAGGTCGCGTGCCACCGCCTTGGCCGTCGTCTTGGGGGTCGCGGAGCCGAGGTAGTAGGGGCCGGAGTCCGTTGACCCGGCGTCGATGCTGATGACGTCGGCACCCAGTGCGATGCCGCGCTCGATCGTCGCGTGGTCCCAGCCTGCGCCGAGCATGCCACTCGGCGACAGGACCCGGACCGGCTTGACGGGTTCGCTGTCCATGTCCCTCTTTCTCTCGTGTCAGTTCACCGGGAACTGTGCTCGGCCTGCGAGCGCCGCCACGAGTTCCTCGGCCCCTCTGCGCCCTGCGGCGGCTCGTGCTTCGGCGGTTTGCCCGGCCATGTGGGAGTAGACGACGATGCCGTCGACGCCGCGCAACGGGCTGTCAGGCGGGAGCGGCTCCTCGCTCACGACGTCGAGTGCGGCGCCCGCGATCTGTCCCGCCCGCACGGCCGCGACGAGCGCGTTCTCGTCGACGATGGGACCACGCGCGGTGTTGACCAGCAGCGCGGTCGGCTTCATCCGCTTGAACGCCGACTCGCCGAGCAGGCCTCGGGTCCGTTCCGTGAGCGAGGTGTGCACCGAGACGTAGTCGGCGGTGGCCAGCAGCTCGGGCAGGTCGACGAACCCGACCGAGGGATCGCTCCGCAGTCGCGCCGGCACGTTGGTGGTGCAGACCACGCTCATGCCGAAGGCGCGAGCCAGCGGCACCACCGCCCGCGCCGACGCGCCGTAGCCGATGAGTCCGAGGGTGGACCCGCGCAGTTCACATCCGTCCGCACGCGGCCAGGCCCCCTGGGCCACACCGTGTGCGGACTGCACGAGGCGCCGGGCGCCCGCGAGCAACAGACCCATGGTGTACTCGGCGACGGCGTTGGCGTTGATGCCGGGCAGGTTGCTCACGCTGATCCCCAGTCGGGCCGCGGCGGCGACATCGACCGAGTCATAGCCCACGCCTGTCCGCACGATGACCTTCAGCCTCGGCGCGCGGGCGAGGACGTCGGCCGTCAGCGGTTCGTTGGCCACCAGCGCGGCGTCGATCCCGGCGAGCGCCGCCACGAGCTGTTCGGGGTCGCGCCGACCGACCATGGGCAGGTGCACGGTCTCCAGCCCGGAGAGCCTCAGGAACTCGTCGACCTCGTCGCCGGGGCGGAGGTAGTCCGTGGTGATCAGTACGCGGGTCGCCGTCACAACACACGTCCGGAGGAAGACCGTCGTTGCAGGGCACTGACGCGCGCGACCGTCAGGACGGCGATGACCGCGATGATCGCGACGTGGATCATCAGCAGGGACCAGCTCGTCAGGTCGACCATGCCGCCGACCACCGCCGGCCCGAGGAAGCCACCACCCACCCATCCGACGGTATAGAGACCGGTATAGGTCCCGACCACTCCGTCAGACGGGGAGAGATTCCACAGGACGACGACCGCGTTGACCAGGAACGAGGACGCACCCGCTGCCGCGACGCACAGACCGACCACCGCGCCGGTGGGCGTCTGCACCACGGTGCCGAGCACCAGGCCGGCCGCGAACACCACCATCCCGGCCATCATCACGCGCAGCCGGCCGAAGCGCTCCGCGAGCAGCGCCACCGGGTAGGCCGCCACGATGAAGGCCACCCCGCTGGGCAGGGTCAGCCCGCCCGCTTCGCCGCGGGACAGGTTCAGCACCTCCATGCCGTACGGCGTGATGAGTGCCCGGGAGGCGGCCCACGCACCGCCGAAGAGGAGGATGGCCACGATGAGCAACAACCTGCTGCGGTTCGGGTCCCGCACGATGTCGAGCACGACGTCCCGCACCCGCACCCGCACGTTCGCCGACGCCGTACCCTGCCGCTCGCGGTCCTCATCGAGCGCCGTCTGGTAGGCCGGGGACCGGCTGTCCCGCAACTTCGCGGCGAGCAGGACCACGGACGCCACCATCAGGACCGCGGGAATCGCGAACGACAATCTCGGGAAGTCGTCGATCAGGAAGATGCTGATCAGCGCCGCGACCATCACCGTGAGGCTCGACGCGATCTTGACCGCCGCGTTGGCCCGGCTCCGGCGCTGCGGCGGGATGAAGTCCGGGAGCAGGGACTCGGCGATGGGCTTGAACGAGTTCGCGACCAGCGCGTAGGCGAACATCACCAGGACCAGCAGGGGCAACGCGGCCGCGGCATGCGGGATGGCGAGGAACAGCAGCGCCGCCAACGGCATCCCGACGACGAGGTACGGGACACGTCTTCCCCACGAGGTACGGGTGTTGTCCGACCGGTTGCCCATCCACGGCTGGATGAAGATGCCGAGCAGGTTGTCCATCCCCATGAGCAGGCCGATGAGCGCGGCACTGGCGATGTGCTCGCGGAGCAACGGCGGTACCTGCGAGTCATAGAGGTTCCACGTCGATTCCTGCGCGAAGACCGCCAGGGAGACGAAGAAGGTGATGTGTCCCGCTCGCGTGGGCTGCCCGCTCATCGTCGTGGACATTGCACACCTTCCCTTCACTCCGCCGTTGTGGCGAGCACCACGCTACGGTTGCTATAGCAAGACGGTCAATAGTCCCAATCGAGCTTTGCCATGGCAGATAGACTGCTCGCATGGCGGATGAGACGTTGAAGGGCCTGACGGCCGGCACCCTGGCCGACCGCGCGTACCGCGCCATCCGCGACGCGATCACGATCGGAGAGCTACGTCCCGGTCAGAAGGTCACCGAACGGGGGCTCGCCGAGCGGTTGTCGGTCAGCCCGACGCCGGTGCGCGAGGCCATCCGGCGCCTGGAGCAGGACGGCCTGCTCGAACGGACGGGACCGAGGACGGTGCAGGTCGCCACGTTCGGCGACGTCGCCATACAGGATCTCGCCGAGGTCGAGGTGGCCCTGCGCGGGATGGTGGCCCGCTTCGCCGCCCGGCACGCGTCCCCGGAGCAACTGGACCAGCTCGACGCCATCCTCGACGAAGCCGACGACCTGCTGATCCTCATCAAGCAGCGCCAGAAGGCCGGGCAGGAGCTGTCGCGGCACCTCGGCCGGCTGCTCGACGCCATGCAGCGCTTCAACGAGGTCGTCGAGTCCTGCGCCGGCAACCCGGTCCTCGTGCGTCTGCTCGACCAGACCCGGGTGTTCTCGTGGCCGGAGCGCCGGGCCAGGCTGATCGAACGGATCAGCCGCGACGCCGAGTTCGGCCTGCACCGCTACACGAGCCATCGGGCGCTCGTCCGGGCGTTGCGGGCGCGTGACTCGGCGGCGGCCGAGGCGCTCGTGATCGAGGACGCCCGTGGCGGGCTCGGGGACCTGCTCGCCGCGCCCACGACACCGGCGGTGGCTTCCGTCGTCCGGTCCTGAAGGACCATGGCCGGCCGCCTGAGGTCAGCGCGCGAGGTCGACGAGGAGTGTCAGATCACGGTCGACCCGGATGCGGCACTCCGGTCCGAAACAGCACGAGGACTCCCGCTCCTCGAAGACCGCCGGCCCCGTGATCTCCGTTCCCGGTCGCAGGCGGTACCGGTCCCAGACCGTCGCCTGGAGCCGGCCGTGCCCGGTGAGCCACACCTCGCGTACCCCGCGCCGGGGGTCGCCGGCGACGGGCGCACATCCCACGGGGATGTCGTGGCCGGGCAGTGGTGCCGAAAGCCGCCAGTTGACGACTTCCGCGGGTCCGTCGAGGGAGCGACCGAACGTCGCGCGGTAGGTCTTTTCGCATGCCGGTGGAGGCGTTGACTCCCTGCTCCACCCCGTCGGCCCGGAACAGCCGCAACGGCGGGATCGGGATGCCCTCCGAGATCAGATCGGTGGCTCCCATGGACGGCGTGCCGCCGATGTCGGGGGAATGCGCCGCGGTCCCGGCAAAGCCGACGAGCACGCCCCCGTGGAAGATCGGGGTGATCATGGCGATGTCGGGCAGGTGTCCCGTCGCGATCCACGGGTCGTCGGTGGTGACGCAGTCGCCGTCCTGCCGTTCGCGGGCCGGGAACCTGTCCAGGACCACGGCGCTGAGGGAGCTCATCAGGGCCGCGAAACCGGGGATGCCGGCGCGCGACTCCGCCATGGTGCGTCCCTGGCGGTCCATCAGGACGACGGTGTAGTCGTTGGACTCGCGGACGATGGTCGAGAACGGCCGTGCGCAGCATCGTCGAGGCGGCCTCGTCGGTCGCGGCGGCGAGCCGGTCCCACCGGACTTCCAGGCCGATCGGGTCGGAGAAGGATGGTGTCATGATGTCGTGGTGTCCTTCGGCTGCGAACCGCGTTGCCCGGATGCCCCGGTCGCGATCTCGGCGGCGATCGCCGTGCCGAGACGCGCGGTCGTCCCAGAGCCGCCGAGGTCGGGAGTGACCACCTCCGGCTGCTCGTCGAGCACGCTCTCGATCGCGGCCACGATCCGCGCCGCCGCGGCGGGCTCTCCCAGGTGGTCGAGCATCATGGCGCCGCTCCAGATCTGACCGACCGGGTTGGCGATCCCGCGTCCGGCGATGTCGGGAGCCGAGCCGTGCACCGGCTCGAACAGGCTTGGCCAGGTGCGATCCGGGTTGATGTTGGCGCTAGGTGCGATCCCGATCGTCCCCGCGCACGCTGGTCCGAGGTCGGAGAGGATGTCCCCGAAGAGGTTGCTGGCGACGACGACGTCGTACTGCTCGGGGCGCAGGACGAACTTGGCCGCGAGGATGTCGATGTGGTCCTTGTCCGCGACCACGTCCGGGTACCGCTCCGCCATCGCGGCCGCGCGCTCGTCCCAGTACGGCATCGTGATGGAGATGCCGTTGCTCTTGGTCGCCCACGTCAGGTGCTTGCGTGGCCGGGAGCCGGCCAGCTCGAACGCGTACCGCAGCACCCGGTCCACCCCGGTTCGGGTCATCACGGTCTCCTGCACGACCGTCTCGCGGTCGGTGCCCTCGAAGATCCGGCCCCCGATGTTCGAGTACTCGCCCTCGGTGTTCTCGCGGACGACCAGGAAGTCGATGTCGCCCGGCTCGCGGTCACGCAGCGGGCTGCGCACCCCGCGCAGCAGCCGTACCGGCCGCAGGTTGACGTACTGGTCGAACTCACGACGGAACTTCAGCAGGCTGCCCCACAGCGACACGTGGTCGGGCACGACCTCGGGCCAGCCGACCGCGCCGAAGAAGATCGCGTCGAAGCCGCCGAGCACCTCCCGCCAGTCCGGCGGCAACATCTCGCCGTGCCGCACCCAGTAGTCGGCGCAGGCGAACCCGAACTCGACGGTCTCCAGCTCGAATCCATAGGTCTCCGCGGCGGCCCGCAGGCACCGCAGCCCTTCCGGGACGACCTCGCCTCCGATGCCGTCGCCCGGGATGACCGCGATGCGGTAACGGTGGGACACAGGCGCTCCTCCGGCCTCGTCGACAGTGCACGCACCCGGTCCGGCCGGCGGGTGCGCCTCCACCTTCGTCGGCGGAAAACGCCGCAACAAGAACGAAGGGAGCAACCTATCCTTTCGCTCATGGAAAGACCCCGGCGCCACACCCGCCGCGGTGCGACGCGATGACCACCTCGATGGACGACCTCCACTTCTTCCAGGTGGTCGCCTCCAGCGAAACGCTCACGGCGGCCGCCCGCGAGCTGGACTGCTCCCTGCCTGTCGTCAGCAAGCGCCTCAGCGCCCTGGAACGCCGGCTCGACGTACGTCTGGTGCACCGCGGCACGCGCCGGCTCGCGCTGACCCCCGAGGGGGAGGTCTACGCCGCGCGCCTGGAGACGATCCTCGACCAGGTCCGCGAACTCGAGGACCTGGTCACCCATCGCTCCGGCGACCTGCGGGGCTCCGTCGTGGTCCAGGCGACCGTGGGCCTCGGACGCGCGCACGTGGCGCCGCTGCTCGGCGAGTTCACCGCCCGGCATCCCCAGCTGAGCATCCAGCTGCGCACGACGGCGCTGCCCCTGCGGCCGCACCGTCGCGAGTTCGACCTGGCCGTCCACGTCGGAACGCCCCCGGACTCCTCCCTGCGGATGCGCCGGCTGGCGGAGAACCGTCGAGTTCCCTGCGCCGCACCCTCCTACCTGGAACGGAGCGGAACGCCCGAACGCGTGGAGGACCTGGCCGACCACGACTGCATCGTGCTCCGCGAGAACGAGGGCGACTTCGCCCTGTGGCGCTTCGGCGATGCCGGGAACCCGCGCCAGATACGCGTCCACGGCCGTCTGTCCAGCAATGACGGGGACATCGTCACCGACTGGGCACTGCAGGGCCGTGGGGTGATCATGCGCTCGGAATGGCAGATCCGGTCTCACCTCGAGAGCGGCGCCCTGGTGCGCGTGCTGCCCGAGGTACCGACACCGCCTGCCGACATCTACGCGCTCCTGTCCGACGACGTCCACATGCCCCGACGGATCAGCGAGCTGGTCGACCATCTGGCGGCGCGACTGCCGGACCGCATCGCCGGCTCCGGTGAGCCGGCGCTTTCCCGCTGAGAAAGGTCGCTTTGCCGTTGACGGCATTGTCCAACCGCCACCCCGATTCCTAGGTTGCCTACCGTGGACATCACCGAGCGCATCGATCCTCAGGTCCGCGCGCGCCTCGATCAGTACCTGCAGCTGGTCGGTCCCCAAGGTCTGAGTGGTATCAGGGACATTCCCGAGCGGCGCAGGCGGCAGGCCGAGTTGACCGCTCTGCGAGCCGCCCCGGTCGTGCCCGGCGACATCGACGTGTACGACCTGTCGATCACTCACGGTGTGGCGACGCCGGTGCTGGTGCGTGTGTACCGGCCGCATGCGAGCACCCGGCAGTCGCCCTGCGTCTACTACATTCACGGTGGCGGCATGGTGGCGGGCAGCGTCGACGGCGATCATGCGAAGGCCATCGGGCTGGCCCGGGCGACCGGCTTTGTCGTCGTCGCGGTCGAGTACCGGCTGGCACCGGAGAACCCGTACCCCGCGGCGCTGGACGACTGCTACGCGGGGCTCGTGGCGGTCGCGGACCGGCACCGCGAGCTCGGGATCGACCCCGGCCTGATCGGTCTCTACGGGACGAGCGCGGGCGGCGGGCTGGCCGCGGCGGTGGCGTTGCTGTCCCGCGACCGCGGCAGCCCGGCCATCGCCCACCAGATGCTGGTGTCCCCCATGCTGGACGACCTGTCGTCGACCCCTTCGGCCACGGCCAACACCGGCTTCGGCGCGTGGAGTCGTGAGGCCAACATCCAGGCCTGGCGGGCGCTGCTCGGCGAGGACTTCGGCACAGACCGGGTGCCGCCGTACGCCGCGCCGGCGCGCGCCGGCGATCTCTCCGGCCTGCCGCCGGCGTACGTCGACGTCGGCGACCTCGACCTGTTGCGCGACGAGGCGATCGATTTCGCGCGCCGGCTGTCCTGGGCCGGCGTTCCCGTCGAACTGCACGTCTATCCAGGCGGCATCCACGGCGGTGAAACCCTCGCGCCCGACGCCGAGCTGAGCGTTCGAGTCCGCGGCTACCGGCACAATGCCCTCCGCCGAGCACTCTGCGGCGAAGAGCCGCCCCGATGACGCCGGATCGTGGTGCCCCTGGCCCGCGGCGACTCCTCAGCCGGTACCTGCTGCCCCCCAGTTGGCGGCGATCATGGATGGTGTCAGCGTGCTCCCTGCGTGCTCGCGTGCACCACGGTGGCCAGCGTCGTCAGCCACGGACGTCGGGACATGGGGTGGGCTCCTTCCTGACGTGAAGCATGCAGTCAGGGCAAGGCGCGCGCCGACGTATTGTCGCCAGTGCCGCTCTCTGGTCCCAGAGGGGTGCCGCCTTCGGCTCCATCACCCGGCCGGTGCTGCTGTCGCCGATCCTGCCTGCCGCAGCCGTCAACGGTGACCGCGAGAACGGCGGACCGGCGGTCCTCGATGAGGCCGCAAAGGGCTTCTGGGCGAAGAAGGTATGAGAGGCCGCGGGCGCATCTGGCATGAAACTTTCAGGGGGTGCGCCGGAGAGACATGGGACGTACCCCTCTCCGTCAAGAAGCGGCGACTTCAACCGGAGACCGCGTGACCACCGCCTGGAACACTTCGTTTCGCCTATTCTCCGTGAGCTCTGGACATTGGCACAGGTTTGGCCGTAAAAAGACATCCCATGTCCGTGCTCGATGATGAGTGCTTCGGAGGCCGGCAGGAGAGCTCCCGTCCTCCCATGAGGCGAGGCCGCGGTGCGCCGTCGTCGCCGACCCCGGCTCCGCCGCGGAGCTGCCGATCGACTCGCCCGGATCGGCGGACAGGACCCACTGAACCTTGGGAGCCCTATGAGCACCGGAGCCGAGACGCGGAACCTGCGAGTGCGGACCTGGTCACCTTCGAGGACTTTCTCGGCCGCCGCCGCGTACGACGCAGGTCGCGCGGGCGCGCTGCCCGAGCCGGCATTCTTCAAGGACCCGATCGGGCCGGTGCCGCACGGCCTTGCAGACCGGTGGCGGCTGCTGTTTGACTTCGCGAGCGGCCTGCGCGGTGGTCCCGGACCGGACAACGAAAGGGCCACGCCCGGCGGTAATTGCCGACTATAAGGGAGAGAAGATGACATACAGCGGCGGGACGGACCCATTAGACCCCGTATACGCGCAGGATCCCGCCATAAAGATCAATCCTCATATTCCCCATCCAGCTCGGATATATGACTATCTATTGGCGGGCAAGGACAATTTTGCGTCCGATCGCGCGGCTGCCGAGGCGCTCATCGAGGTGTCGCCGGGCACGCGTGAGGGCGTGCGCGCGCATCGCGCCTTCCTCGGCCGGGCGGTGCGCTACCTGGCCGCCGAGGCGGGCATCACCCAGTTCCTCGACATCGGAACGGGGATCCCCACCCAGGACAACACCCATGAGATCGCCCAAGAGGTCAATCCCGAGGTCCGGGTGGCCTATGTGGACAATGACCCGATCGTTTTGGTGCACGGCCGTGCCCTGCTGGCCGGTGACCCAGCCGGAATGACCGCCATGGTCGAGGCGGACCTGCGGCAACCCGAGGAGATACTCTCCCACCCTGAGATCCAGCAGGTGATGGACTTCACCCGCCCGATGGCCGTCATCCTGGCCGGGGTCTTGCATTTCGTCACCGACGAGGAAGATCCGTACGGACTGGTCGATCGGCTCAAGGCCGCCGTGCCCAGCGGGAGTCGCCTGCTGCTGTCGCACATCACACTCGACTTCGCCCCAAAGGTGCGCCGCGAGGACTTCACCAAGCCCTACGACAACAGCACCGCCCCCATGGTGCCCCGCACCCACGACGAGACGCTGCGCTTCTTCGAGGGCTGGCAGCTGGTCGAGCCGGGTCTCGTCGAGGTGGTGGAGTGGCGACCGGACCCCGCCGCATACCAGGAACCCATCCCTGGCGGCCACGCCTGGGCCTACGGCGGCGTCGCGATCAAACCTTGAAACGGCGCGGGGGCCGCCGGGTCCACACGCCATCGGCGACCACCGGGCCAGCGCCGCCAGAACGGCCCGGTCGGCCCAGGTCAGGACGGGTGCGACGACGATCGAGGTCAGGCCGTAGATGAGCAGTTGGCGGAACAGGCGGGATCGCGCCGAGGGCTCGGCGGCGCCGAGGATGAGGCCGCCGGTGATGCCGAGCGGGTTGAGGTCGACCAGCACCGAAGCCAGGGCCAGGGCGAGCACGCCGCCGACCGGGGGAGACGCCGGCGGCCACCAGGGGCGGCAGGAGGGGCATGACGGTCGGGAACACCGCGATGGAGCTGGCGGCGAAGGAAGTGATGCCGGCGACGTAGCACAGCACCAGCAGGTTGAGCAGCGGCGAGCCCGCGACCCCGAGGAGCTCGCTGATCTGCTTGAACGCGCCCAGATGTTGCATCAGGCCCACGATCGTGGGCGAGCCCGGCCCGTCCTGAGGCCTGGCGTGCCCATGGGAGGGCTGATCACCGGGAGGTGTTCGTACGTCAGCGGTTGAGGACCACGGTCGTGTAGAACCAGATCTCGCGCTTCCGGAATTCGCTCTCGATGTCAACCCAGGCGATCACGGGTCGGCCGCGCGCGTCGACGGTGAGCTCAGTTGCGTCGGGGTTGTGCTCGAACTCTCCCACGGCACTGGAGGAGCAGGTGCTTTCCAGGCAGGTGACGAGCAGCAATCGCCGAGTCCGCATGTCCCAGACAGCCAGGCGGGCGTGTCCTGCCGCGTCCAGCGCCAGCGCCGGCGGCGGCGTCAGCTGTTCCTCGCTCGGCCCGGTGAGCGGGATGCGGTCGGCCTGTGCGCATTCCTTGGACCGGCAGTTCAGCAGCACGCTCGCGGTGGTGCGGATGTCGCGATAGGCGATCAGCGGACGCCCGCCACGCCGCACGGCGAGAGAGAGCGATGCCCTCTCGGCACCGTCCTCGCCGGCGCGGAGCTGCACCGCGCGGCAGGCTGGGTCACGCGCGGCCGGTTGCACGTCGGAACGTCGCAGGTGATGACATCGACGCCCCCGGTGGCGTCATTGGCGTGGGCGGCGATGGGTGTGCCGTCCGGCGCGATCGCGAGTGCCAGCGGGCGATGCTGGTGGCGCGGTCTCTTGATATGGCTGAGCTTGGCGACAGACTTCCGGTCGGACCGCGAGCACGCCAGATCGTGACAGAAGAAGAAGGACAACTCGGCCCACCCTTGAGGATCGAAGTCGAGGACCGCCACTACGAGGCCGCCATCGGGGCGAGGGGCCACAGCGAGCGCGGCCCCTTCGCCCCCTTCGTCGGTGAACAGCACCGGGCCTTCGTTCACCGGAGGATGATCGCAGTCCAGACGAGCATCGGGATTCCAAGCCGGCCGACCGGCACCATCTCGCCGCTGATCACAGCGAGATCGGTTCCCGTGGCGAGAGGCAGAGTGAGCCACCCGATCACGGTCCCAGGTACGGACAGCAGCACGATCGGCGTGATCAAGCGGGGCGGTTCGCGCCACGCGGTCAGGTAACCATGCAGGAGCGGGCGCACGTGCTCGCTTGCACGACCCCTGCCCGGGGCCGCGAGCCAGACGGCAGGGCAGGGCCGCGTATCTGCTCGTCGAAGGGGGCGGCTATGTTGACCATATGGCGTCTGACTTCGAGACGCAGTTGCGAGGGGTTTCGTCGCGCGTGACCCGGCCGCGGTTGGCAGTGCCCGCCGCGCCGCGCGAGCACGCACGTCGACACCGACACGGTGGACAACCACCACCATGTCGTATGCCGCTCGTGCGGTGCGGGCGCGTACGTCGGCTGCCCCCCTGTCTCACCGCCTCGGATGGCAAGGGTTTCGTGGTCGACGTGCCGGAGGTCGTCTAGAGGTCGTCTATTGGGGCACCTACCCCGACTGTGCGGCTAGACGCATTGACCAGTGATCCGGAAGTTCGGAGGAAGCAGATGAGCGACAACCAGGACAACGCCCACTCCAGCGCGCAGGGCGTGGATCGGAAGGCGGCGGCCGGCTACCCGCTCGCGCATGACTCCGTGACCGCGCATGGCAGCGAGAGCGAGAACCCGGCAATCGACTCGCCGACTCCGAAGACCGGCGGTCGTCCGCGCACCAACCGGGACTGGTGGCCCAACCAGCTCGACCTGTCGGTGTTGCGTGCGCACTCGTCCAAGGGCAACCCACTGGCAGAGGACTTCAGCTACGCCAAGGAGTTCGAGAAGCTCGACGTCGAGGCCCTCAAGCAGGACATCATCGAGGTGCTCACGACCTCGCAGGACTGGTGGCCGGCCGACTTCGGCCACTACGGCGGCCTCATGATCCGGATGAGCTGGCACGCCGCGGGCACCTACCGCATCCACGACGGTCGCGGCGGGGCCGGCGACGGCGCCCAGCGTTTCGCCCCGCTCAACAGCTGGCCCGACAACGCCAACCTCGACAAGGCCCGCCGACTGCTGTGGCCGGTCAAGCAGAAGTACGGCCAGAAGATCTCGTGGGCCGACCTGCTCGTGCTCGCCGGCAACGTAGCCCTGGAGTCGATGGGTTTCAAGACCTTCGGCTTCGGCTTCGGGCGCGAGGACGTCTGGGAGCCAGAGGAGATCTTCTGGGGTCCGGAGGACGCCTGGCTCGGTGACGAGCGCTACGTCAACGACACCGAGATGGTGCCGAACTTCGGCGCGACCGAGATGGGTCTCATCTACGTCAACCCGGAGGGTCCCCGCGGCAACGCCGACCCGGCTGCGGCGGCGCATTTCATCCGCGAGACCTTCGGACGGATGGCGATGAACGACGAGGAGACTGTCGCTCTCATCGCCGGCGGCCACACGTTCGGCAAGACCCACGGCGCCGGCATCGCGGACGACCACGTGGGGCCGGAGCCCGAGGCCGCGCCGCTGGAGGCGCAGGGCCTGGGCTGGCTGAGCAGCCACGGCACCGGCAAGGGCGGTGACACGATCACCAGCGGTCTCGAGGTGACGTGGACCGACCGGCCGACGCAGTGGAGCAACCGTTTCTTCGAGATCCTCTTCGGCTACGAGTGGGAGCTCACCACGAGCCCGGGCGGCGCGAAGCAGTGGGTCGCGAAGGACGCCGAGGCGATCATTCCGGACGCCCACGACCCATCGAAGAAGCACAAGCCGACGATGCTCACGACCGACCTGGCGCTGCGCGTCGACCCGACGTACCAGAAGATCTCCCTCAGCTTCCTGGAGAACCCCGACGAGTTCGCGTTGGCCTTCGCCAAGGCCTGGTACAAGCTGCTGCACCGCGACATGGGTCCGGTCAGCCGCTTCCTCGGACCGTGGGTCGCCGAGCCCCAGCTGTGGCAGGACCCGGTGCCGGCCGTCGACCACGAACTCGTGGGTGACGCCGACGTCGCCTCCCTCAAGGCGAAGGTCCTGGAGTCCGGCCTCACGACCGCTCAACTGGTCTCCACCGCCTGGGCCTCCGCCGCGAGCTTCCGGTCCACCGACAAGCGCGGCGGCGCCAACGGCGCCCGGCTCCGTCTCCAGCCGCAGCGCAGCTGGGAGGTCAACCAGCCCGAGCAACTCGCGACGGTCCTGGACACCCTCGAGGGCATCCAGCGCGAGTTCAACGAGGCCGGCGGCGCGAAGATCTCGCTCGCCGACCTGATCGTGCTGGCCGGCTCGGCCGCCGTCGAGAAGGCGGCACGCGAGGCCGGCGTGGAGGTGACGGTGCCGTTCCGCCCGGGCCGCACCGACGCCACCCAGGAGCAGACCGACGTCGAGTCCTTCCGGGTCCTCGAGCCGCGGGCCGACGGGTTCCGCAACTACCTGCGTTCCGGCGAGAAGACCCAACCGGAGGTGCTGCTCGTCGATCGTGCCTACATGCTCAACCTGACCCCGCCCGAAATGACCGTCCTCCTCGGCGGCCTGCGTTCCCTCGGAGCCAACTTCGGCGGCACCCAGCACGGCGTCCTCACCGACCGGCCCGGCGTGCTCACCAATGACTTCTTCACCAACCTGCTCTCCCCGGGCACCCGGTGGAAGGCATCGGAATCCGAGGAGCATGTGTACGAGATCCGCGACGTGGCCACCGATGAGGTGAAGTGGACCGCCACCGCAATCGACCTCATCTTCGGCTCCAACTCCCAGCTACGAGCCCTCGCGGAGGTCTACGCCGGCCAGGACGCCCGCAACAAGTTCGTGACCGACTTCGTCGCGGCCTGGACCAAGGTCATGGAACTCGACCGGTTCGACCTCGCCTGACCCGTCTCCACCCGACGAGCCCGGTCGAGCCACCGTGATCTACCGGGCTCGACCGGGCTCGTCCGCCATTGGATCCGGTCACCGGCAGCCGCACGTACAGGTTGGCCATCGCGTCGAGATCGCTCGGCTCCGTCCGGAAGCGCGAGCAGGCGGCGAATGCGGGGCCGGATGCTCAATCCGACTGCCGGGCCGTCCTACACCCGGACCGTGGCCTTCGCCGACGTGGTCCAGTCACGGCCGCTCGCCTTGCCGGTCAGGACCACGGTGCCCGTGGGCTCGTTCGCGCTTGGGGTGACCTTGAACTCGGCAGTGCTCTCCGAGTCGGGCTTCAGGGGCCCCAACACGACCTGCGCGGGGGTGACGCTCCACCCATCCGGAGCCTCGACGGACACCGTGGCCGAAGGGGCCAGCGGCATCTCGATCGCCCGGACGGTGACGGTGACCTTCGCCTCCTGGCCCGGGGTCACCTCGGCGGGTGCGTCGAGCCGGACCTTCTGCAAGCTGTACGCGCGATAGGTGTGACCCGCCTGCCCGGTGAGTTCGATCAGGTCGGGGCCGACCTTCTTGGTGCGGGCCTGGCCGCCGCGCGTGGCGTCGACCACCCTGTAGCGCCCGGTGAACATCTCGCCGCGTACCTTTACGGTGCCGTCGCGATCGGGCGTGAGCAGGAACTCGTCGGCCTGCCCTTCGCTCCACGCCGCGCCGACGGTGTGGCCGCCGCGACCCCGAAGACCCTTCACCTGTCCGCTCGGCCAGGCCTCCGGCAGGGCGGGCAACAGGTGGAGTTCATCGGCGTGGCTCTGCAGCAGCATCTCCGCGATGCCGGACGTCGCCCCGAAGTTGCCGTCGATCTGGAACGGAGGGTGCAGGTCGAACATGTTCGGGGCGAGCCTGGCCGGTGTGACGAGGGCGCGGACCAGGTCGTGCGCTCGCGTACCCTCCTCCAGCCTTGCCCAGTAGTTGATCTTCCAGGCCAGCGACCAGCCCGTCCCGTCGTCGCCGCGCAGTTCCAGAGTCCGGCGCGCGGCCTCGAACAGCTCGGGTGTGTCGCGCTTGGTGATCTGATGGCTGGGATGCAGGCCGTAAAGGTGTGAGACGTGCCGGTGGTTGGGCTCGGTCTCCACCCAGTCGTAGAGCCATTCCTGGATGTTGCCGCGGGAACCGATCTTCATCGGAGCCAGTCGCTCGCGGGCGGTCTCGACCTTGCCTCGGAAGTCCGCGTCCACACCGAGAACCTTGCTGGCCTCGGCGCAGCCGTCGAACAGGTCACGCAGGATCTGCATGTCCATGGTGGGGCCTGCGGCCACGCTGGCGTTCGGGTGATGGCTGAGCTCGGGGGAGTTGGACGGGTTCGTGACCAGCCAGCCGAGTTCCGGCTCCGGCACCAGGGTGTCGAGGAAGAACTGGGCGGCGCCCTTCATGGCCGGGTAGTTCGCGCGCAGGAAGTCGGTGTCGCCGGTGAACAGGTAGTGGTCCCAGATCATGCTGGCGAGCCACGCGCCGCCGGTCTGCCACATGCCCCAGAACGCGCCGTCGACGACCGATGCGGCCCGCCATGCGTCGGTGTTGTGATGGGTGACCCAACCGGCCGCACCGTACTGTGCCTGGGCCGTGCGGGCGCCGGTCACGGTGAGGTCCTTGATCATGTCGAACACCGGCGCGTAACACTCGGACAGGTTCGTCGTGTCGGCGGGCCAGTAGTTCATCGGCAGATTGGCGTTGAGGGTGTACTTCGAGTCCCACGGCGGGCGCATCTGGTCGTTCCAGATGCCCTGAAGGTTGGCCGGCTGGGTCCCGGGACGCGAGGAACTGATCAGCAGGTAGCGGCCGAACTGGAACAGCAGCGCGGAGAACTGCGGGTCGTCGACAGAGGAGTGCTGCGCGATCCGGACGTCGGTCGGCTGGTCGGCCGCCGCGGTACGGCCGAGCTCGATCGTCGTACGCCCGAACAGGCGCTGGTAGTCGGCAACGTGCCGGCTGCGCAGCTTGTCGTAGGGCGTGTCCAGGGCGGTGTTGAGGTGCTTCCACGCGATGCCCTGGTAGTCGCCGCCGACATCCTTGTAGTTCACGTAGCTGGAGCCGATGGAGATCAGCAGTGTCACGCTGTCGGCGGCGGACACCTGGAGCGTGCCGCCGGAACTGGTGACACTGCCGCCTTCGGCGACGGCCCGGGCCAGTGCCAGGAACCGGACCGAGCCGGTCACTCCTTCCATGTCGCCCGAGACGCCGTCGACTGCCACCGTGGTTCCGTCCGGGCTGGAGCGGGTCGTCCGCTGCGGGCTGTCGAACGTCGCCGAGAACGTGATCGAGCCGGGCTTGTCGGCGGTGAGGCGGATGGCGATCACCTGATCCGGCGCGCTCGCGAGCACCTCGCGCCGGTACCGCACACCGTTCAGGACGTAGGTCACGGATGTCGTGGCGGTGGTCAGATCCAGCTGGCGGTTGTACTCCGACGCCCCGGCCGCGCTGCCGAAGTTGAGCCGCAGATTGCCGACGGGCTGGTAGGCCAGCTGGCCCACGGGCTTGCCGAGCATCGTCTGGTTGATCAGATCCTGGGCCTGGGTCCACTGGTTCTCGAAGACCAGCCGCCGGATCTCCGGCAGCGCCTGCGCACCCTTCGGGTTGCTCTGGTCGTACGGGCCGCCGGCCCAGACGGTGTCCTCGTTCAACTGCAGGCGCTCGGTGTCGACGTTGCCGAACACCATGGCCCCCAGGCGGCCGTTGCCGATGGGGAGCGCGCGGAGCCAGTCCGTGCCGGCGGCCTCGTCGTACCAGAGCGCCAGATCGTTGGCGGCGCGCACCTCCGGAGGCGGCATGGAAGCGGCTCGGGCGACCGCCGTCCATTGCATCGGCAGCAGCAGCGCACCGGCACCGGCTGTTCCGATCTTCATCAGCTGCCGTCGTGTCAGGTGGTGTTCGGACATGGCTGTTCCCATCGTTAGGGGGTGCGGCGCTCGGGACGCCGAGGCGGAGAGGAGAGGGGTGCCCGCGGCGGGCTATTCCTGGACCTTGCCTCCGGTGAGGCGGGACAGGACGAGGGCGATGATGATGATCGCGCCGTTGAGGGCCTGGATCCATTGGGCCGGCACGCCGGCCAGGGTGAGGACGTTCTGGATCATGTAGAGGAGAAGGATGCCGGTGAACGCGCCGAACATCGTGCCCTTGCCGCCGTTGAGGCCGACACCGCCGATCACGGCCGCGGCGAACACGGTGAAGATGGCGCCGTCACCCTGCGCGGCCGCCACGGAGGCGAGGTGGCCCGACATCAGCAGGCCGCCGAGCGCGGCCAGCACGCTGGCGCCCACCAGGGCGGTCCACAACACCCGGTCGGTACGGATGCCGGCCGCCTTGGCCGCGTCCACGTTGCCGCCGATGGCGTACAGGGCGCGGCCGAACTTGGTGAAGCCGAGCAGCACGATGCCGGCGGCGAACAGCAGCAGGCAGAGCCAGATCGAGGCGGGCACGCCGAGCCACAGGGCCGAGCCGAGATAGAGCATCGACGCCGGCAGGTTGAAGAAGGTCTGGCCGCCGGAGATGCCGGTGAGCAGGCCGCGCAGCACGATGAGCATGCCGAGGGTGACGATGAAGCCGTTGAGCCCGAACCGTACGATCAGCAGCGCGTTGATCGCGCCGATGAGCACGCCGACGGCCAGGGTGACGGGGATCGACCAGGCGCCCGGCAGCAGGCCGAGACCGGCGCCCGAACCGGCGGCCACGGTGAGCCAGGCCGCCACGCCCGGCGCGAGACCGAACGTCGACTCCAGCGACAGGTCCATCTTGCCGGCGACCAGCACGATGGTCTGGGCAAGGACCAGGAGCGAGATCTCCGACATGGTCTGCAGGATGTTGATCAGGTTGTCGCCCTGCAGGAAGATCGGGTTGACGATCTGGCCGACGATGGCGATCGCGATGATCGCGGGGATCAGGGCGAAGTCGCGCAACCGGGCCAGTCGTATCCGTGGCCGTTCCCGCTCGGGGGCGGCGTTCTCGGTGGCGGGCGTGAGAGTTTTCTCAGGCATCGAGCCGGACTCCTTCCATGGCCGCCACCACGTCGTGGTCGTGCCATCCGGCGGCCATGTCCGCGACGACACGGCCCTGGAACATCACCAGCAGCCGGTCGCACAGCCGCAGGTCGTCGAGTTCGTCGGAGGCGATCAGCACGCCGGTCCCCCTGGCGGCGGTCTCCTCGACCTTGCCGAGCAGGAACTCCTTGGACTTCACGTCCACCCCGGCGGTGGGTGTGATCAGCACGAGCAGCCGGGGATCGGAGGCCAGCGCCCTGGCCATGACGACCTTCTGCTGGTTGCCGCCGGACAGGCCCATCACGGGCAGGCCGGGGCCGGGGGTCTTGATCGCCAGGTTGGTGATCAGAGTCCTGGCCAGCCGGTCGCGCCGCCGGCCGCTGATCAGGCCGGCCTCGCCGAGTTGGTCGGGGACGGTCATGGTGGCGTTGTCGGCGATCGACATCATCGGGACGAACCCCTGGTGGTGCCGGTCGCGGGGGACGAAGCCGACACCTGCCGCGAGCGCGTCGGGCACGCTGCCGGGACGGGGAGCGCGCCCGGCGACCTCGATCGTGCCCGAATCGGCTGCGCGCAACCCGACGATGGTCTCGGCCAGCTCGGTCCTGCCGCTGCCGGCCGCGCCCGCCAGGCCGACGATCTCGCCGGCCTGGATCTGGAAGTCGATCTCCCGGTAGGCGTCGCCGTACGACAGGTCGCGCACGCCGAGCACCACACCGGCGCCGCCGGGCGGGGCCGCCCGGGCGGACGACTCGGCCAGGCCGGCGGCCTCTCCCGCCATCGCCGCCACCAGCTCCCCGTGCGGCAGGTCGGCCACCGTGGTGGTCAGGATGTGCCGGGCGTCGCGGAAGACCGTGACCGTGTCGCAGATCTCGTAGATCTCCTGCAGGTGGTGGCTGATGAACAGGAAGGTCACTCCCTGTTCCTGCAGGGTGCGGATCCGGGTGAACAGCCGGGCGATGGCGGCCGCGTCGAGCTGAGCGGTCGGCTCGTCGAGGATGATGAACCGGGCGCCGAAGGACAGCGCTCGGGCGATCTCCACGAACTGCCGCTGTTCGACGTCCAGCTCGCCGGCCGGCAGGCGCACGTCGACGTCCACCGACCAGGTGGCGAGCAGCTCGGCCGCCTTGCGCCGGAGGCTGCCCCAGCGGACCAGCCCGAACCGGTTCAGGTCGTGGCGGTGCAGGTAGAGGTTCTCCGCCACGGTCAGCTCGGGGATGATCGTGGACTTCTGGTAGACGCAGGCCACCCGTTGCCGCCAGGCGTCGCGGTCGGTGAGGCGCGGGGCAGGCTCGCCGCCGAACCGCACCTCGCCCTCGTCGGGGGCCTGGAGCCCGGTGAGGATCGAGACCAGGGTGGACTTCCCGGCTCCGTTGCGGCCGACGAGCGCGTGGGTCTGGCCGGCCATGATGCGGATTCCGGCGCGGTCCAGCGCGACGGTCTCGCCGTATCTCTTGGTGACACCCATCGCCTCGGCGAGAGGCGTGGCCGCCTGGTCATCCGCCAAGGTTGTTGCCCCAGAGCGAGGAGTCGTCCGGCTTGACGCTCGCTACGCCTCCGTAGGTGCCGCCGTCGGCGGTGACCAGGGGCGCGGAGAGCTGGTCCTCCAGCAGGCCCGGGCGCACCTGGATGATGGTGCTGTCGTGGTCGGTCGGGCCCGGCTTGAACGTCTTGCCGTCGATGGCGGCCTTGGTGTACTGCAGCGCGTACTTGGCGTATTGGTCGGCCGGCTGGGAGACGGTCGCGTCGATGTTGCCGGCGGCGATCTCCTTCAGCTCCTGGGGGATGCCGTCGTTGGAGATGACGAAGACGTGCTTGGGATCGTCCGCCGGGACCAAGAGGCCGCGCTGCTGGAGCACCTGGAGGGTGCCCGACAGGGCGAAGCTCGACTGCATGTAGACGCCCTTGATGTCGGGGTGGGCGGTGAGCTGGGTCTGGAGCTTCTGCGAGGCGATCGCGCCGTCCCAGTTGGTGGCCTCGCCGAACACCGTGATGCCGGGGTAGCTGGCCTTCATGCAGGCGTTGAACGCCTCGGTGCGGTCGCGGCCGTTGATGGAGGCGAGGTCGCCCTGGAGCATCACGACCTTGCCCTTGCCGGACAGCTTCTCGCCGAGGAACTTGCACGCCTTCTCGCCGTACGCCCGGTTGTCGGCACGTACCACCATGAAGGCGTCACCCTGCTCGGGACGGGTGTCCACCATGACGACGGGGATCTTCTTGGTGTTGAGCTGCTGGAGGGTGGGGGCCACGGCAGCCGTGTCCTGCGGCGCCAGCACGACGCCCTTGACGCCCTGGCTGATGAAGCTCTGCACGTTGGCGGTGAGCTTGGAGATGTCGTTCTGCGAGTTGGAGGTCTTCAGCTCCAGGCCGTTCTCGGCGCCGAACTGGGGGACGTACTTGATGAAGGAGTTCCAGAAGTCGGTGTCGGAGCGGGGGTAGTCCACTCCGACGATCGGCTTGCCGCCTCCTGAGGCGGCCGTGCCGCCGCCTCCGCTGCCCCCGCAGGCGGTGGCCAGCCCGACCGACAGCGCGATGGCCGCACCTAAGGCGAGTCCTCGTTTCATGACTGTTCCTTTCCTGTGCTCGCTCGCGGCCGGAGCCCGCCGGGGGAGCGTGTCACACCGCACCCGCCACGTCGGCGACTGCGTCGGCGGCCCACTGGGGGCCGTGCGGGTAGGCGTACTCGGCGCGGGATGCCGGACGCATCTCGGCGCCTCCGCCCGGCCGTGCGGGGGCGACGTATCGGCCGTCCCGGATCACGACCGGGTCGGTGAAGTGCTCGTGCAGATGGTCGATGTACTCGATGACGCGGTCCTCGGCGGTGCCGCTGACGGCCACGTAGTCGAACATCGACAGGTGCTGGACCATCTCGCACAGGCCGACGCCGCCCGCGTGCGGGCACACCGGCACCCCGAACTTGGCGGCCAGCAGCAGGATGGCGATGTTCTCGTTGACCCCGGCGACTCTGGCGGCGTCGAGCTGCAGGATGTCGAGCGCGCCCGCCTGCAGGAACTGCTTGAACATCACCCGGTTGTGGGTGTGCTCGCCGGTGGCGACCTTGATGGGCGCCACCTGCTTGCGGATGGCGGCGTGGCCGAGCACGTCGTCGGGCGAGGTGGGCTCCTCGATCCAGTACAGGTCGAACTCGGCGAGCGGAGCCAGCCACTCGATCGCCTGGCCGACGTTCCACGCCTGGTTGGCGTCCACGGCGATGCGCACATCGGGGCCGACCGCCGCGCGGGCCAGCCGTACGCGCCGGACGTCCTCGGCCAGGTCGGCGCCGACTTTCAGCTTGATCTGGCGAAACCCGTCGGCGACCGCCTCCTCCGCCAGCCGGACCAGCTTGTCGTCGGTGTAGCCGAGCCAGCCGGGAGTGGTGGTGTAGGCCGGGTAGCCCTCGGCCAGCAGGCGGGCGCGGCGTTCGGCGCGGCCCGGCTCGGCGCCGCGCAGGATGGCCAGCGCCTCCTCACGGGTGAGCGCGTCCTCCAGGTAACGGAAGTCGACGACATCGACGATCTCCTCCGGCGGCAGCTCCGACAGCAGCTGCCACAACGGCTTGCCTGCCCTGCGCGCGCGAAGGTCCCACAGAGCGTTGAGCACGGCCCCAGCCGCCATGTGGATGACGCCCTTCTCCGGGCCGAGCCAGCGCAGCTGGCTGTCGCCGGTGAGCCGGCGGGACACCCCGCCGAGGTCACCGAGCACCTCGGCCACCGGCCGGCCGGTGACCAGCGGCGCCAGCGACTCCACGGCGGCGACGGCGATCTCGTTGCCGCGGCCGACGGTGAAGGCGAGCCCGTGCCCTTCCTGTCCGCCACCGGTCCGCACGATCACGTAGGCGGCGGAGTAGTCGGGCTCGGGGTTCATGGCGTCGGACCCATCGAGATGCCGGGAGGTGGGGAACCGGATGTCGTGGGCCTCGACGGCGGTGATCAGCTCGGTCACGATGACCGGCCCTGGTGATGCTTGCGCACGAAGGTGAACCTCCAGTGGATGTTTCCGGGAGATGAAGAGGCCTTCACTGCATGAACATGGGATGTCTTTGTAATCCTCGCCGAGGCCCTGTGTCTAGACCTCTGCGAGAAATTCCAGGAATAACGCGCGATAGCCGTCTACCAGTCCCCCAATCTGATGGGTAGACAACCCACGTCTGTGCCTCGATACTTTGAGCTCTCTCTCGAACATGGGATGTCTGCTATGTTTTCCAGCGTGACCCGAGTGCCGATCGAGCGACTCCACGCCCGGAGGCCGCACACATGTCCCTGACTGACGAGGCGATCTCCCGCATCCGGGCGCTCATCCAGTCGGGGGAGCTGCCCCCAGGGGCTCGGCTGCCACCGGAGCACCAGCTCGCCGCCCAACTCGGCGTCTCCCGCAACCCGTTGCGCGAGGCGGTCAAGGCGCTGGTCGTGGCCCGGGTGCTCGACGTGCGGCGGGGCGACGGCACCTTCGTGACCAGCCTGGAGCCGCGGCTGCTGCTGGAAGGGCTGGGGCTGGCCGTCGAGTTGCTGCGCGACGACACCCTGCTGGAGATCGTCCAGGTACGGCGGATGCTGGAGCCCGCGGCGACCGCCCTTGCCGCGGCCCAGATCTCTGCCGAGCAACTCGACGAGATCGGCGAACATCTGAACGCGATGCGCGCTGCTTGCGATGACGTGGAGAAGCTGAACCACCACGACGCCGCGTTCCACCGCGCCGTCGTGAGCGCGACCGGCAACGAGACGCTGTCCACCCTGCTCGACGGAATCTCCGGCCGCACGTTGCGGATGCGGGTGTGGCGCGGCACGGTCGAGGCAGGCAGCTCGCACAAGACCGTCGCCGAGCACGAGGCGATCTACAACGCCCTGGCCGCCGGCGACGCCATGCTCGCCCAAGCCGCGGCTCTCATGCACATCGTCACGACCGAGACCTGGCTCCGCTCGGTGCTGGGAGACGTCGAGGGCTCCCTCGACCAGGACGGGGACGACGACGGCTGATCTACCCGACCGAGCGGATGCCGCTGGGCCCGGCTCGTGAATATCCGTACCGAACCCGACGCGGTTGCGTTGCTCAGTGTCGGGGCACTGGGAGGAGACGCGGGTCTGTGGTCCCGTTCAGCCAGGAGCGCAGGACCTCGTTGAACAGGCTGGTGTCTTCGACATTCCAGATGTGGTGCACTCCCGGCGCGAGCCTCACCTGTGCTTGCGGTGCGGCCTGGGCGAGTGTCATCAGGGAGCGGCGCACCGCTGCGTCCTCCTTCTCGCCCGCGATCGCCAGCAGAGGGCCGGAGTAATCGCCCACGCCCGCAGGCACGCCGCCCGCGTAGACGTCCGCGAACATCGCGGACGCGGTTTCGCGGCGTACAGAGAGGCCGTGCGTGACGTACCGCTCGCGAGAGTCCGGCGGAAGCCCCATCGCTGCGGCTAGAGCCCGCCAGTACCACGGCGCCCGCCAGAACGCCAGCTGCAGCCGGGCGATCAGGCGTACTCCGGCGCCGGGCTGCTCGAGCGGCGCTCCAGTGAGGAACGCCGAGCGCACCCGATCAGGGTGCCGTGCCAACACGCGCACCGCCGCTACGGCACCCAGGGAGAGCCCGACGAGATCGAAGGGACCGTCGACGCCATGGTCGGTTACTCGTGCCACCACGTCGTCGGCCACCGCGTCCAGACCCGGCCAGTACTCGCGGACCCGCTCTCCGAAACCCGGCAGATCCGGCGTGAGCACCAGCCGGTCGGTCAGCGCGGCCACCTGTAGCTCCCACATCCAGTTCGCGACGTTGCCTCCGTGCAACATCACCACCGGGCTGCCCGCCGCGTCCGTCTCTGGACGGTGCACCTCAGGAAAGCCACTCATACGACCTCCTCCTCGACCGTGTCGAGCCAGGCGAGCTCGGTGCGTAGGTGCGCGATGCCGTTGTCCAGCGTGGCAAGCCGCAGCCGGGCACCACGATCTGACGCTTCGGCCTCGGCCCGCATCCGCTCAAAGCGCGCCAGTTGCGCCAGGACCGCCTCGCGACGTCGCGTGAAGAGCGACCGGAGGCCGTCATCGTCAAGGTCGGCGCCGAAGAACACCCGCGCGAGGAACGGGTCGCGTTCAACGTGACGCTCCGGCTCGCTCGCGAGCCACGCGGCCAGAGCCGCCCGTCCGGCGGCGGTGATGTGATGCTCTTGACGGTCCGGCGCCCCTGCCCCGGCCACCGTCTCGACCTCCGCACACCCCTCAGCGACGAGTTGGGCGAGGGTGCGATAGATGTGCGCCTTGTCTGCCGTCCAGAAGTGCCCCACGGTCGAGTCGAAGTGCCGCTTGAGGTCATATCCGGTCATGGGCGCGATAGCGAGCAATCCCAAGATGATGCGTGAGAGAACCACGCCACTAGTAGATATGTCACCTAGTAGACTTGTCAACTATGGTCGTCTCCCGGTGCGAACTCAATCGGGCACCCCAAGGCTTCGGGATGGCTTCCGCCGTAGTGCTTGGAGCCCCTCTCGCGCGATCGACGGACACTTTCGGTCGATGTGGCGTGTCCGGGCCGGCAGGGCGCGGGGCGCTCGCCGATCGGCAGGTCCGCCGGTATCGGGCTATCCTGAGGCCGCTCGAGCACACGATGATCATGGAGGTGTCGTCCGCCCAGGCGGCGACGCCGGCGCGGTGCGGGCTGGCGCGGGAGGTGAGACATGCACGAGGACGGCCGGCAGGGCGACCGGCCCGGAGCGCGGCGGGTGCGGATGATCGACGTGGCCAACTCGCTCGGCCTGTCGCGGGCCACCGTTTCGTTGGTGATGCGCAACAGTCCGCTGGTGTCGGCGGCGACGCGGCGCGCGGTTCTGGCCGAGGCCGAGCGGCTGGGATACATCTACAACCAGGCCGCCGCCAACCTGCGGACCCAGCGCAACGATCTGGTGGGGCTGGTGATGCCGGACGTGATGAACCCGTTCGTCGGAGAGGTGTCGCTGGGCGTGCAGGAGGTGCTCGGCGAGGTCGGCTACTTCGTCATGATCGCCAATACGGTCGACCGGACGGACCTCCAGGGGCAAATCCTGCGTTCCCTGGTCGAGCATCGGGCGGCCGGCGTGGTCTCGATCCCGGCGCTGACCTCGACCGCGGACGACTTCGCCGGCATCGGCCGCAGCGGTCTGCCGACGGTGCTGCTGCTGCGGCATCTCGACGGAGTGGATCTCCCGTTCGTCGGCACCGACGAGGCGGCCATCGGCCGGCTCGGCGCCGCGCACCTGCTGGGCGTCCACGCTTGCCGCCGGGTGGCCTACTTCGGCGGTGATCCGCTGGCCTCGCCGCGGGTCGGCCGGATGGAGAGTTTTCGGCGGGCGGTCACCGAGGCCGGGGCCGGGTGGGACGTGGTCTGGTCGGAGCCGTTCGAGGCCACCGCGGACGCCGCCTACCGGCGCGCCACTGAGTTGCTCATGGCCGGGCCACCGCCCGACGGGGTCCTGTGCCACAGCGACAACGTGGCCTACGGCCTGGTCAAGGCGTTGCGCCAGGGCGCGCCCGGGGAAAGGCCCTGCGCGGTGCTCGGCATCGACGACCTGCACCAGTCGGCGATGTGGAACCCGTCGATCAGTAGCATCGCCACGAATCCGGTCGAGCTGGGCCGGGTCTGCGGCCGGGTGCTCCTGGCCGAGATGGGGATGGCGATCCAGGGCCGCGATACCCCTCCAGCACCCGAGATTCACGCGCGCGCATCCTGCGGCTGTCACTGACCTCCCTAATTACCGAGTTGACCTATGGGTTTTTATGGGTATGGTTGACCCGCTGTTTAGATCGATCTAAGTTGTCCCGAACCGAGTCGGCCAGGCCGGACCAGCCGCGAGCCCCGGTCGGCGGACTCGACCACGGAAGGGGCACGGATGTCCGCAGTTGTCCGATCTCCACGACAGTTCAAGCCACCTCGTGCGCAATGGCATCGGCGCGAGGACGGTGTCGGCCGCCTGATGCTGCTGCCGAGCCTGCTGCCGTATCTCGCCTTCGCGCTGCTGCCGATCGGCTGGCTCTTCTGGTTCAGCTTCCAGCGCTGGAACGGGTTCTCGCCGCCGCAGTTCACCGGCACGGCCAACTACCAGCGGATGATCGGCGACGAGCAGTGGTGGCTGGCGGTGCTGAACACGCTGAAGTTCGGGGCGGGCCGGCTGCTCATCGAGATTCCGCTGGCCCTGGTGCTGGCGTACGTGTTCTTCCGCGGGGTGCGCGGCGGCACCGTGTACCGGACGATTCTGTTCCTGCCGCACGTGCTGTCGCCGGCGATCGTCGGCATCATCTTCGTCTTCCTGCTGCGGGAGACCGGCGGGCCGATCAACCAGTTGCTCACCGGGTCGGGCCTGCTGGAGGCGCCGGTCCGGTTCCTGGGCGAGGCCGGCAGCGCGCTCGGCAGCCTCATCGGCGTCGGCGTGTGGGCCCACCTCGGCATCAACCTGCTGCTCTTCTTCGCCGGCATGATGACGATCCCGAACGAGCTGCTGGAGAGCGCGTCGTTGGAAGGCGCGGGCCACTGGTCGACGCTGCGGCACATCGTGCTGCCGCTGCTGGCCCCGGTGACGCGCGTGGTGGTCCTGATTTCGATCATCGGGACGCTGCGCAGTTTCGACCTGGTCAAGACCCTCACCGACGGCGGCCCGGCCGGAAGCACCGAGGTCATGTTCACCTACCTCTACCGGTTCTTCTTCGAGCCGGAATCCGTGCCCCAGATCGGGTACGCCGCCGCGCTCGGCGTCACCGCGAGCGTGGTCGTCGGCATCATCTCCGTGGCCTACCTGCGGATCAACCGGAGTGGGAGGACCCCGGCGTGAGCACCCCCGTCATCACCGAAAAGCCCAGCAGGACGGCCGCCCCGGACGTGCCGGCCCGCCGCGGACGCCGCGTCCGCCCCCGCACCGTGCTGGTGCACGTGGTGCTGGCCGCGGCAGCGCTGATCATGCTCTCGCCGCTGGTCTTCGGCCTGTTCGCCTCGGTGTCGCCGTTGGAGCAGATCCTCAGCAGGGACGGCGGGATCCTGCCCCAGGTCTGGGAGTGGGGCACCTACCTGCAGGCCTGGACCACGGCCAGCTTCTCCCGCTACTTCGTCAACAGCCTCGTCGTCACGGCCCTCGTCGTGCTGCTGGACACGCTCGCCTCCAGCATGACCGGATACGTGCTGGCGCGCAGGCGGCTGCGCGGCCAGCGTTTCCTGGAGGGCCTGTACGTCGGCACGCTGTTCGTCGGCCTGACCACCGCGACGCTCTACCCCCAGTACGTGATCGCCCAGGCCCTGGGCCTGGACAACCTGCTCGGCATCGCACTGGTCCAGCTCGCCGGGATCATGCTGGTGCACATCTTCCTCATCAAGGCGTTCGTGCTCGGCCTCGGCACCGAGATGGAGGATGCCGCCCGCGTCGACGGTTGCGGGTTGTTCGGCACCTACTGGCGGATCGCCTTCCCGATGATGCGGCCCATCCTCGCCACCACCGTGATCCTCGGCTTCCAGGCCTCCTGGAACAACTACCAGGTGCCGCTGGTGTTCTCCCTGGCCGCACCCGACCTGCGCACCCTCGTCGTGGGGGTGAGCGCGCTGCAGTACGACGCCGCCGAGGGCATGACGCCGTACAACACCGTGCTGGCAGGGGCGAACATGGCGCTGCTGCCGATCGTGGTGATCTTCATCGTGCTGCAGCGTCACTTCGTGCGCGGCTGGACGGACGGGTCGGTGAAGGGATGACCCTGTTCGCCGCGGACGGCGCCCTGCTGCGCGGCTGGTCCCGCTGGTGGTTCTGGGCTTGGACCAGTTGCTGCTGGTTGCTGCTGAGCCTGCCCCTGATCACCGCCCCGGCCGCCTGCCAGTGGCTGATCGTCCAGCAACGCCGCCTCGCCGCCGGCGAGGCCGCCCTCGGACCTGGCGAGACGCTGCGGTTCCTGCTCTCCCGGCTGCCGGCCGCCCTGCGGCTGGCCGGTTGTCACCTCGCCGTCGCGGGCCTGGTGCTCGTCGGCCTGCTCGGCCCCTCGCCCGGCGGCGCGTACGGCTGGCTGGTGCTCACCACCAGTGTGGTGGCCGGAGCGACCTGGCTGCTGGTCGCTCCCTGGTCGGCGGTGATGCTCGAACGGACGGGCGGACGTGCCGTCGCGGCGCTCCGTATCGCCTACCTGCTGGCGCTGTCGCGGATCGAGCTGGCGCTGACCTCGACGGCGACGGTGGTGGCCGCCACCGTCGCGGTGCCCTTCCTCGCGACGAAGGTGCCCTACCTGGGCCCGCTGCTGCTGGTCGCGCTGCCGGCGGCCACGGCAACGATCGTGACCACGCTGTGCGACCGGGCCGCCAAGGCTCGCGACCCCCATGCCACTGGCCGGATCGTTTCCGGCTCGGTTCCCGCTGCTTGAGAAAGGCCCTCCGATGACTGATCCCGTCCTGACCCGTCGCGGTTTCCTCGGCACGCTCGCCGCCGGCGCCGCGGTCTCCCTCGCCGGTTGCGGCAGCGGACCCTCCAGCGAATCCAGCGACCCGGGTGAGCTGACCACGATCGTGATCTGGGACCGGGCCGGCGCGCACGCCAAGGCCCGGCAGGAGTTCTTCCGCGTCTGGAACGAGCGAGAGGGCAAGTCCCGCGGCATCGCGGTGCGGTACGAGCCGCAGGCGACGGACAAGTACGAGGAGATCGTCCGGCTCGGCTTCCAGACCAAGCGGGCGCCCGATCTGTTCCACAGCCCTTCGGCGCAACTGGGCGCGTTCGTCGCGGCCGGGTGGGTCCGTCCGCTGCCGGATCTGGTCGGCAAGGCCGTGCTGGACAAGGCCGCGCCGTACCACCAGAAGAACTCCGAACTGGTGTGGGGCGGGGTGCCGTACGCGGTGCCGACCACCGCGTTCACCAACCGGATGGTGATCAACGTAGACCTGTTCGAGAAGGCCGGTCTGGATCCCGGCGCGCCGCCGGCGACCTTCTCCGAGGTACGGCGCGCCGCCGCCGCGATCACCAAGGCCGGTGGCGGTGACGCGTTCGGCATGTTGATCCCGATCAAGGCGACCGGGTTCCGGCAGTGGAGCGTCGACATCCCGCTCATGGCGGGGGACGCGGCGCTGGCGCAATTCGGGTTGTTCAACGCGGCCACGCAGACCTACGAGTCGGCCAAGTACGCGCCGCTGCTGGAGCTCTACCGAGCCATGATCACCGACAAGACGGCCTACCCCGGCGCCGCGACCCTCGCCGCCGACGTCGCGATCAACGCCTTCGGCAAGGGCGAGGCCGGCATGTACATCACCAGCAGCGCGATCGTCTCCTCGCTGGCCGACCTGAGCAGCAAGGTCAAGGCGATCGCGGCCCCGCTGCCGGTGCCCGACGGACAGAAGCTGGTGCGCTCGCCCATGAACGCCGGCTACCCGTACGCGATCTCCTCGACCTCGCAGAACCCCGAGAAGGCCGCGGCCGTATTCGAGGTGATGGTCGGCGACGCGGTACAGCAGGCGCTGGCGGCCAAGGCGGCACCGCCGTTGAACGGCGCCGTCTGGGACTCGGCGGTGATCAAGGACAACGCGCTCCTGCAGCAGTTCAGGCCGGGCGAGCTGGACCGGCAGTGGCCGAAGACGCCGGGCGGCCTGCTCCAGGTGGACGGCGAAAGCGTCGACCAGACCGTGGAGAAGCTGCTGCTCGACCCGTCGGCGGCGCTCGAACCGGCGCTCTCCGGGCTGCAGCAGCGCATGCAGGCCGCCTACGACGCCGCCGTGCAGCGCGGCGACGTCGACCCGCAGGAGTTCCGGGCGTGACAGCGCCGAACGTGGTCGTCCTGCTGGCCGACCAGTGGCGGGGACAGGACCAGGGCTGGCTCGACGACACCAGGGGCCGAGCCTCCCAGGTTCGCACTCCGAACCTGGACCGGCTGGCGGACGGTGGCGCCGCCGTCGCCGGGGGACGCGCCACCTCGCCCGTCTGCGGGCCGAGCCGGGCGAGCCTGCTCACCGGCAGGCTGCCCCACCAGAACGGCGTGGTCGCCAACGACCTGCCGCTCGCCCCACACGTGGACACGCTGGCCACGGCGTTGTCCGGCGCCGGCTACCGGACCGGGTGGATCGGCAAATGGCACCTGGCCGGGCTGCCCAGGGACAAATGGGTGCCGCCGGCCGCACGGCCGGGAATCGGGCGCTACGTCGGCGTCGACTGCTCCCACGATCACATCGATGGGCATTACTACGCCGGCGACGGATCCAGGGTCGACTTCACCGGCTACGAGCCGGAGGTGCAGACCGACCTCGCGGTGGAGTTCCTGGAAGAGCGGAACGGCCCGTTCTTCCTCACGGTCTCCTACAACCCGCCGCACGACCCGTACGACTCGGTGCCGGAGCGCCTGCGGACCGGGTATCCAGCCGGCGTGCTGAGGCCGCCGCCGAACACGCCCGACACCTCCGGGCAGCGTGAGGTGCAGCGGCTCTACTACAGCGCGATCACCGCCGTGGACGCGCAGATCGGCCGCATCGTGGGGGCGCTGGACCGGCTCGGGCTCCGCCAGAACACGATCATCGTGGTCACCTCCGACCACGGCGACCTGCTCGGGGCGCACGGCCTGCGGGCCAAGCAGAGCCCGTACGCCGAGGCCGTCCGGGTGCCGATGGTGATCAACGGTCCCGGTGTGCCCGCGTCCCGGCCCACCGGCCTGCTCGGCCTGGTCGATCTGGCGCCGACCCTGCTCGGACTGCTCGGGTTGCCCCCGATCGGGGCCTACGGCCGTGACCTGAGCGATGAGCTCCGGTCGGGTGCACCGCTGCGTCCAGAACTGCTCATCGGCAACTGGGTCAGCTTCGACAACGGGTATGACCAGGGGATCGGTGAATGGCGAGGTTTGATCACCACGGAGCTGACCTACGCGCGTACTGCCGACGGCCGTCCGTGGCTGCTGTTCGACGACCTCACCGATCCCTGGCAACTGGACAACCTGGCCACGGATCCGGCCTCGGCCGGTCGGGTCACCGAGGCCGACGCCCGGCTTGCCGCGCTGCTGGCGCAGGCCGGAGACACCTTCGCGCCGGCCGATCGGCTGCTGACCGACCTGGGTCTGGTCGAGGACTGGAACGCCCGCGAAAGGGCCCTGCGCGGCGATCGGGCCAGGCTGCTGCCGCCCCCGACGCGATGACCGCCGGCCCGCCGATCGCCTCGACAGGAGACCCCTTCATGCCCACTCGCCCGAACGTGCTGTTCGTGATGACCGACCAGCAGAGATTCGACACGATCGCGGCGCTCGGCAACGCCAGAGTCGCGACGCCCAACCTCGACCGGCTGGCCGCCCGCGGCACCGTCTTCGACAACGCGTACTCCACCACCCCGGTGTGCGTCCCGGCTCGCTACACCTTGCGCAGCGGATGCGAGCCGACCCGTACCGGGGTGTACGACAACAGCGTCCCGACCGGTGGGCACGCCGACATCCGGCAGCGCTGCGGCCCGTACCTCGCCGAGGCGATGCGGCAGCGCGGGTACCGCACCTGGGGGGTGGGCAAATTCCATACCACGCCGTGGGACGCGCCGCTCGGCTACGACGTGCAGCGGCACAGCGAGGAGTTCTACGGCACCCCCGAGCAGCGGGCCGGGGACGCGTACGCGTCCTGGATCGCACGCGAGCACCCCGAGTACGACTGGATCGAGGCCCTGATGGGCGAGCGGACCGACATGTACTACATGCCGCAGCTCAGTCCGCTGCCGGCGGACTGCACCGTCGAGTCCTGGGCCACCCGCGAGGCGATCGGGCTCTTGGCCGCCGGCGACGGCCGTCCGTGGTTCGGCGTCGTGTCCTACATCGGCCCCCACCCTCCGTTCGCCCCGCCGCTGCCGTACAACCGGATGTACGACCCGGACCAGATGCCCGATCCGGTGTGCGGCGACCGCGCCATCGACCATCTCGACCAGCACATCCCGTGGATGAACCACCTCGTCTACGCCGAGGACGTCGACCCGCACCGGGCCCGGACGCTCAAGGCCCGCTACTACGGCGAGATCAGCTACATCGACGCCTGCATCGGCGACCTGCTCGACGCCGTGGAACGAAGACCGGACGCCGGCAACACCGTGATCTGTTTCTTCGCCGACCACGGCGACCTGCTCGGCGACCACCACGGCTGGCAGAAGGAGAGCTTCTTCGAGGCCTCCGCCCGGGTGCCGTTCCTGATCTCCTGGCCGGACCGGATCGCGGCCGGTGACCGCCGGTCCGAGCTGGTCTGCCTGACCGACCTGTTCGGCCTGGCCACCTCCGCCGCGGGGGAGCCGGAGCTGCGGCAGGGCAGCGACCTGCTCGGCCTGCTGACCGGGACAGCCCCGCCCCGCGAGACGCTGTTCGGCTACCACGGGCGACCCGGCACCCGGCGGTTCAAGGCCATGGTCCGGCAGGGCGGCTTGAAGCTGATCTGGCTGGCCAACGGCGGGCACCGGCTGCTGTTCGACCTCACGTCCGATCCGGACGAGCTCGTTCCGGTACAGCAGGCGCGTCCGCACGACGCCGATCGGCTGACCGCGCTGCTGGCCGAGCGGCTACGCGTCGAGGGCGTGACCGAGTGCCTCGATGGTGTCGGGCTGCGCACCTTTCCGTACGAGACCTGGCCGCTGACCCGCATCCATCAGTTCGACCTGTCGCGCGGGGTGACCGGCTTCGGCGCAGGATGAGCCGCCCGTCGGCGGACGCCGGCACACCGGGCCGACACGTCGCGATCGAGGAATGGCGGGTCGACCTCGATCCCTCACCGGGACATCATCGGCAACCGCAGGGTGAACCTCACGGAAGTGCGACGAGCATTCGCTCCCTCGCCGCCCGCAGGTGGGCGGTCATCGCGTCTGCCGCGGCCGGGCCGTCGCCCGCCACGACCGCCCGCACGATTACACCCCTCAACGGGACCGCCTGCCAGGCGGTATGACCCATCGCGCGGTACACCATGCAGCGAGCGCTCACCCGGCGGCCGAACATCCATGCAGAGTCTGACCGGCCGCCGTGTGCGGCATATCATGGAAGAACTCGGTGGTGGAGCCCGCCGAGGCCGCTTCCACCAGTGGCGGCTCCGCCGCACCGGCCAATGGGTCCTCTCCTCGTGATGAGAGGAATGCCCTGTGTGCGCGATGTTCCAGCCGAGCGGGCAACGTCTTGATCGTCCCTATCGGCTGGCATGCGGAATCGCCGCCTGGGCGGCATACCGCCCAGGCACCTGGCCGCGTCGCGTGCCCTGCCGAGGGGGTGGCCGGCCGGAGCTGCGGCACGGGAGGTTGTGATGCGCTTCGACGTGATCGTGGAGACACCGCGGGGATCGCGCAACAAGTACGAGATGGACCAGGGCAAACGGCGGATCAAGCTCGACCGGCTGCTGTTCACCGCCACCGCCTATCCCTACGACTACGGGTTCGTGCCTGGGACACTGGCCGAGGACGACGATCCGCTGGATGCGCTGGTGCTGGGCGAGGTGCCGACCTTTCCCGGATGCGTGATCAGGGTGCGTCCGGTGGCGGTGTTCTGGATGCATGACGAGCACGGACCCGACGCGAAGATTCTCTGCGTGCCTGCCAACGATAGCCGCTACGCCCACATCCAGGATCTGCTGGACGTGGATGTCCACGTACTCGGCGAGATCAGTCACTTCTTCCACGTCTACATGGACCTCGAGCCGGGCAAAAGCACCGACACCCGTGGCTGGGAAGCCTGCGCCCAGGCAGAGGACGTGATCGAGCGCGCCGCCCGCCAGGCCGAATCCGCCTCGTCAAAAGTCACGCCCGGATGCCGCGGATAAGGCCGGCAGACTCCCACCGCGGCAAACCCCAGCTCACAGCCGAACCGGGTGTTCGAGCGGGACATGGTCGCGATTCCCGCTGTGAGTCATCGCTAACACATCTCCGTTAGCGCCTGTTGACTTGTAATGGCTGTTAACGGAATACTGCTACCAGCGCTAGCGCGAAAGCAGAGAACACGAGGCGGTGGCGTTGGCCCCTGCTCGCCCGAGAAGGCACATGAACCCGGCTGATCGACACCACAGGCCGAGACGCCAGGACCGCTGACGACACACACGACCGGCCTGGGCTTTCGCATGTCGCCAGACCAGTCCGTACGGAGAAGGGAGCGAGATGATCTATCACGGCAGCCGGTTCACCTTCAAACCGGACATAACACCGCGACAGCGGACGGAGGCTCTCGAAGGCCTCAGCGACCAGGGCAGGGTCATCCCGTCGGTCAGATCCTTCGTCGTCGGTCGTGACCACAGCGGCGAGTACGAGTGGGGCGCCATCTTCGTGATCGAAGATCTGGACGGCTACCGCGAATTCATGACGCATCCCGCGCGCCGCCGTGCCGAGCAGATCGCACTGCCGCTGATCGAGAACATCGTCTCGTTCGACCTGACCGACGACCCGGATCCGGAGGCGGGCGTGAAGATGGCCGAATGGCGGCAACACGATCCCTTGCCTGAGAGGCCCGTGCACACCCGCCGAACGGTGCTCAAGGCCATCGCGGTGACCGCGGCGGGAACGGCCGCGGCCGGGACGGGCATCGCCGCCGCTCCCGCTGCCGCGGCCGCCCAGACCGCCGCCGCTCAGGCGTACGCCGTCGCCCCCGGGGCGTCGGTGGAGGTCGCCTTGACGGTCAATGGGCAGCTGCGCAAGGTCGTCCTGGAGCCGAGGGTGACGTTGCTGGACGCGTTGCGCGAGCGGCTCGGCCTGACCGGCACCAAGAAGGGTTGTGACCGGGGTGAGTGCGGGGCGTGCACGGTGCTGGCCGACGGCGAGCGGGTCAAGTCGTGCCTGACGCTGGCGGTGATGCGGCAGGGGGCCGAGATCACCACGGTGGAGGGGCTGGCGCGGGGCGATGAGCTGCACCCGGTGCAGGAGGCGTTCATCCGGCACGACGCGTTCCAGTGCGGGGCGTGCACTCCCGGTCAGATCATGTCCGCCGTGGCCTGTATCGACGAGGGGCATGCGGGTTCTGAGGCGGAGATCCGCGAGTGGATGAGCGGGAACCTGTGCCGGTGCGCGGCGTACCAGAACATCGTCGCCGCCGTCGCCGACGCCGCGAAGGAGGTACGGCGGTGAGGGCCTTCGGTTACACGGTCGCGGGCAGCCCGGCCGAGGCGGTGCGGATCGCCGCGAGCACCCCCGAGTCGACCTTCGTGGCGGGCGGCACTGACCTGCTGAACCTGATGCGGGACGGCGCGGAGGCCCATGACCACCTGGTCGACGTCAACCGCCTCGGCATCGACGGTGTCGCCGTCGACTCCAGGCGGTTGCGCGTCGGAGGGTCGGCCAGAATGCGCCAGGTCGCCGAGCACCCCAGGGTGCGGCGGGAGTTCCCCGTGCTGTCGGAGGCGCTGCTGGCCTCGGCCTCCCCTCAGGTACGGAACATGGCCTCGATCGGTGGGAACCTGTTGCAGCGCACGAGGTGCGGATATTTCCGGGACGCGGCCTCGGCGTGCAACAAGCGGGTCCCGGGCAGCGGTTGCCCGGCGATCACGGGGCACAACCGGGGACACGCGATCCTGGGCGGCGGCGACCACTGCATCGCCACGCACCCTTCGGACCTGGCGGTGGCGCTGATCGCGCTGGACGCGACCGTCCACCTGCTCGGGCCGGGTGGCGAGCGGGCCGTCCCGATCGCCGACTTCTATCTCCTCCCCGGGTCCACGCCGGACCGGGAGACCGTGATGCGCCCGGGCGAGCTGATCACCTGGGTGGACGTGCCGCGCACGGCCCTCGCCGGGCGGTCGCGCTACCTGAAGCTGCGCGACCGGGCCACGTTCGAGTTCGCGGTGGTGTCGGTGGCGGCGGCGCTACGGACGAGCGGGCGCGTGGTGCAGGACGTACGGCTGGCGTTCGGCGGCGTGGGCACCCGTCCGTGGCGGGACACCCAGGTGGAGGCGGCGCTGCGCGGGCGGCCGCTCACTGGGCAGGCGATCGCCGAGGCGGGCCGGCTCCTGGTCAGGGACGCCGAGCCGTACGAAGGGAACAGGTTCAAGGTCGAGCTCGTCCAGCGGGCGCTGGTGAGCATCCTCAGCGATCTGGGAGGGCTTCGATGAGCGGGCTGGTGGGGCAGGGCGTGGCGCGGGTGGACGGCCGGGCGAAGGTCACCGGTGCGGCCCGCTACGCCGCGGACAACGAGGTGGCCGGTGTGCTGCACGGCTTCCTGGTGATGAGCACGATCGCCCGCGGCGAGGTCGTGGAGATCGACACGGGGGCGGCGCTGGCGCATCCCGGCGTCGTCGCGGTCTACACCCACGCCGACATGCCGAGGCTGAAACTGCCGGATTTTCCGTTCAACAGGCGTTTCATCCCCATGCAGGACACGCGGGTGCACCACCACGGACAGCCGGTCGCGTACGTCCTGGCCCAGACCCTGGAGCAGGCGCAGGAGGCCGCGAACCTGGTGAAGGTGCGCTACCGGGCGGAGCATCCGGTCGCGCGGATGGCGGACGTGCTCGACGAGGCGTTCCTGCCGGAGAAATTCCGCAACAGGCCCAACGAGGCCGCCCGCGGCGACGCCGCCGCCGCGCTCGAACAGGCCGAGGTGCGCATCGACCAGACCTACAGCAGCCCGATGCAGCACCACAACCCGATCGAGCCGCACACCACCACCGCCGTCTGGGAGGACGGCACGCTGATCCTGTACGAGAGCACCCAGGGCGTGGTCTTCGCCCGTAACGCCGTGGCGTTCGCGTTCGGCAAAGGCCGGGAGAGCGTCAGGGTCATCTCGCCCTACCTGGGCGGTGGTTTCGGCGCCAAGGGCCCCACCTATCCGCACACGCTGCTCACCGCGGCGGCCGCGCAGCTCGCCGGCCGGCCGGTGAAGCTGGTGCTGTCGCGCGCGCAGATGTACACCTCCAACGGTCACCGCGCCGAGTACCGCCACCACCTCCGGCTCGGCGCCACCCGGCAGGGCATGCTGACCGCCATCGTCGACACCTCGACGGCACAGGTGACCCGCGTCGAGGAGAACATCTACAACGGCAGCGACTCCACGCTCCGCCTGTACGCCTGCCCGAACGTCCACGTGCGGCAGCTGGGCGTGCGGCTGGACCTGCCGACGTCGAGCTACATGCGCTCACCGGAGACGACCGCGCACTTCGGCCTCGAGACCGCCATGGACGAGCTGAGCTACGAGCTCGGCATCGACCCGGTGGAACTCCGGATCCGCAACCACACCGAGGTCGACCAGCAGAGCGAGACCGGCCAGGCCTACGCCGGCAAGCAACTGCTGGAGTGCTACCGGGCCGCGGCCGAGGCGTTCGGCTGGGCCCGGCGCAGCCCCAGGCCGGGCGTCACCAGGGACGGCGACGAGTACGTCGGGTGGGGCATGGCCACCGAGACCCACACCTACGGCGTCATCCCGTCCCAGGTCCACCTCGCGATCGGCCCCGACGGGCGGGCCACCCTGCGGGCAGCCACCCAGGAGATCGGCACTGGCACCTACACCGTGCTCACCCAGGTCGTCGCCGAGGGGCTCGGCATGCCGCTCGGCCACGTCACGACGCTGCTCGGCGACACGGCGTACCCCGAGGCGTCCCTGTCGGCGGGGTCGTCCACGATGCCCAGCGTGGCCGGCCCGGCGGCCGACGCGGCGCGGCGCGCGCGGGACGCCGTGATCGCGCTCGCCGTCGCCGACCCGCGCTCCCCGCTGCTCGGCGTGCCCGCCGAGGAGGTCGTGACCGAGAACGGCCACCTGTTCGCCCGGGGCGACCGCGATCGCAGGGACACCTACCGCAACGTCGTGACCCGCCACGGCAGCGCCGTCGAGGTGACCGGACGCCAGGACAACACGGCCGGGCACTCGTTCGGCGCGGTGTTCCTGGAGGTACGCATCCAGCCGAGGCTGGGCAGGTTGCGCGTGACCCGTGTGGTGACCGCGCACGACCTGGGACGGGTGCTCAACCGCCGGACCGCGCGCGGGCAGGTCATCGGCGGCGTGACGTGGGGGATCGGCTTCGCGCTGATGGAGCACACGATGGTGGACCCGAACACGGCGCGGGTCGTCAACCCGAACCTGTCCACCTACCTGGTTCCGGTCTGCGCGGACACGCCGTCGGTCGAGGCGTTGTTCGTGGATCGGTCGGAGCCGGACGGCAAGCTGCTCGGAGTCCGCGGATTCGGCGAGACGCCGGGGACGGGCGTGCCCGCGGCCATCGGCAACGCCATCTACCACGCCATCGGCCGCCGCCTCAGGGACGTCCCCTTCACCCCGGACAAGCTGCTCTGACCCCTGCGAGCCGGTGGATGGGTGCCTCGGGGACGCCCATCCACCGGCGACCTCAGCGGGCCGGGGTGTGGTCCGCGACGCGGTCGAGGAGTTCGTTCAGCAAGGCCCGCTCTCCCGGGCTGTACAGGTCCGCCACCTCGCCGAGCACGGCCTTCAGGGCCACGGCGCGCTGGGCCGCGCTCGGGGCGCCGGCCGGGGCCGCCGTGGTGATCGACGCGATCATGGCCTCGCGCAGACGGTCGGGGAGGGTCGGATCGCGCTCCTCGGGAGGCGTCCCGATGAGGTTGAGCGTGAGTCCGACGCCCGCGGCGTGCACCATGCTGACGGCGGCCTCGACTCCGACGGCGAGCAGGCCCGCGACGGCGATGCGCTCGACCAGCATGCGCAGCCGCGCCAGCGCCTGCACGGCGGCCCGGGTCCGGGACCCGGGAGTGGGCTGGCCGTACATGAGCAGGTAGTGGGCCGGGTTCTCCAGGCCGAAGCCGATGTGCGTGTCCCATCCGCGGCGCAGGTCGTCCACGGGGTCGTCGGAGAGCGCCTGGCTGTGCTTCTGGACGAGGTAGCGCGCGAATCCGTCGGCCGCGACCGCCTCGAGCAGCCCGTTCATGTCGTTGAACAGGCGGTAGATCGTGGGGGCCTGCACGCCGGCCGCGCCGCTGACGGTGCGCGTCGTCACTCCTTCGCGACCCTTGTCCCGAAGCAGCCTGGTCGTGGCGTCGATGATGCGCCGCCGGACCTCTTCCCGGTCACTCATGAATCGATGATAACAGGAAACTGATAGCAATAGGTTGCTTTATCAAAGATAGCGCGTTATCGTTAGCATCGATATCGATACCAGTCAGGAGGTGGCCATGAACCGATCGCCGACCACGAGATCCGTACCGATGCTCCTGCTCGCGGGGGCCGTGAGCGTCAGCCTCGCGGCGTGCACGACGAGCGTCGCCGGGTCCGGCGCCGCCGCGACCCGGCCGAGCTCACCGGCGACGGCGTCGCCGAGCGTCAGTAGTCCGTCATCGGCACTGGGTGAGCGCACGGAGTTGGTGACCGGACTGCGGGCGCCCTGGGGGCTGGCGTTCCTCCCGGACGGCTCCGCGTTGGTGTCCATGCGGCTGTCCGGCGAGATCGTCCGCATCCCGCCGACCGGTGGCACGCCCGAACCCGTCGGCACGGTGCCGGGCGTCGTGACCAGCGCCGAGGGCGGGCTGCTCGGCCTCGCCACCTCGCCGCGGTTCGAGTCCGACCGCACCCTCTTCGCCTACGTGTCCGGCTCGCCCACCAATCGGGTGGTCGCCCTGCGCATCGCCCCCGACCACCGCTCGCTCACCCAGACCCGGGTTCTGATCGACGGCATCCGGACGGCGGATCGGCACCACGGCGGCCGGCTGCGCATAGGCCCGGACGGCAACCTGTGGATCGGAACCGGCGACGCCTTCCTGCCCGAGAACGCCGCCGACGGCACCTCGCTGAACGGCAAGATCCTCCGGATCCGCCCCGACGGCACGATCCCAGCCGGCAACCCGTCCGGCACCGCCATCTACTCCAGCGGACACCGCAACGTCCAGGGCATCACGTTCGGCCCCGACGGCACGATGTACGCCTCCGAGCTCGGCCATCGCACCTGGGACGAGGTCAACGTCCTCACCTCCGGCAGGGACTACGGCTGGCCCGAGACCGAGGGCGTCGCCGGCGACACCGGGCAGCCGCCCCTCTTCACCCTCCACCCCGACGACGCCTCCCCGTCCGGAGTCGCCTACGCCGGCGGCTCCCTCTGGATGGGCGCCCTCGGCGGCCAGCGCCTCTGGCAACTGCCCGTCGAGGGCCCGCGCGCGACCGGCGAGCCGATCGCGCACCTCGTCGGCGAGTACGGCCGCATCCGCACGGTCGAGGTGGCGCCGGACGGCGCCCTGTGGATCGTCACGTCCAACACCGACCAGGCCACCTGGGGCGGAACCGACCCCCGTTCCGGCGACGACCGCATCATCCGCATCGAGCTGCCCGGACAGAACTGACTGCAGCACCCAAGAGGGGAACGACCCACCATGAAGATCTCCGCAAACACCGTGCTGGTGGCCGGCGGCACCTCCGGCATCGGGCGAGGCCTGGCCATCCGGCTTCACGAAGCAGGCAACCACGTGATCGTCGCCGGACGGCGCCGCGAGCTGCTCGACGAGCTCGTCGCGGCACACCCCGGGATGGACGCCGAGACGTTCGACATCACCGACGGCGCCTCGGTCCGCCGGCTGTTCGAGACGGTGACCGCGAAGCATCCGGACCTGAACGTGCTGGTCGCGATGGCCGGCGTCATGGGCGCCGAGAAGGTGCTCCACCCGGACTCGCTGGAGGTGGCCGAGCACACTGTCGCCACCAACCTGCTGGGCCCGATCCGCCTCATCCACGCCTTCGCGCCGTTCCTGAAGACCCGGCCGGAGGCGGCCATCCTGACCGTGACCTCGGGGCTGGCGTACGTGCCGCTGCCGACGTCGCCGACGTACAGCGCGACGAAGGCGGCCGTCCACTCCTATACCGAGAGCCTGCGTGAGCAACTCCGCGACACCTCGGTGCAGGTCATCGAGATCGTGCCGCCGCTCACCCGTACGACGCTGATGGCGGGCAACACCGACAACGATCGCGCGATGCCACTCGACGACTTCCTCTCCGAGGTCATGACCCTGCTCGCCTCGGAGCCGGACGCGCAGCAGATCCTCGTCGAACGCGTCAAGCGCCAACGCTTCGCGGTGGCGAACGGCGTGTACGACAAGGTCCTCGCCATGCAAAGCGGCCGCACCGCCTGACCCGCCGATGCCCGCCACCTCCCCACCC
>NZ_VCKY01000319.1 GCF_005889735.1 Nonomuraea turkmeniaca | reverse complement strand
GGTGGGAACGCTTCCTGCCCGCGCTCATCGTGATCGTGCTGTTGGTGCCCTTCCAGTCGGCCGCCGAGGAGTACGTCTTCCGCGGCTGGCTCCTGCAGGCGGTGGGGGCGCACGTACGCAATCCGGTCTGGGGCATCGTGATCGGCGCGGCGTTGTTCGCGTCGGTGCACGGGTACTCGTGGATGGGGCTGGCGGATGTGTTCGTCTTCGGGGCCGTCATGGGGTGGCTGGCGGTGCGGACCGGCGGGCTGGAGGCCGCGATCGGGCTGCACGTCATGAACAACATGCTGGCGTTCGGGATGAGCGCGGCCGCCGGGGATCTCGAGGACGCCTTGATCCAGAGCAAGGTCGTGGTGCCGTGGCAGGCGATTGTGGGCGTGGTGGTGCAGTTGGGTGCGTACGCCTTTGGAGTTCTGTATCTGGCGAAAAAGCGGTCATTGAGCACTGTTTCGGGATAAATGGGGTCGAAGGTGCGGGGAATCTCGCTAGAGAGGTCTCGCTATTCCGGCTCATTCATGCTGCTCTGGATGCTGTGGGATGGCGAGGGTCTCCCGGAGGTGATCGTTTCGGTCCGGCGGGGTAAGGGTTGGCGCGTGTGATACTTCGTCGGGTGAGGACAACACGTTCGAAATGATGTGGAACGGTCCCCACGTGGTGATCGTTTCCGTACGACTAGTTCGACTAGGAGGTACGGCGCGTGGCCTCCGGCCCCAGCGAACCGCCACGGCGACCGCCGGGTGACGACGACCCGCGTTCCGAGGGCACATCGGAACCGCACTCTTCTGCAGAGCCCAGGATCAGCCATTCCCCGCCCGGTCCCACCGACGATCGGGCCAGGGGCTTACCACTGACGTCCCCATGGGGCATGCCGCCGTTCTCCGCGCCCGTGCCGGATGAGGAGCCGCAGGAAGCGCCGAAGGGGCGCATGCCGTACAGCTCGCCTACGGCCGAGCCCGAGACCGAGCCCCGCCGCCGGCCCCGGCGCATCGTCAACCGCCCGGACAAACTCGTGGCCGGCGGCCCCCCGAGGCCACCGGCCGAAGCCGACACACCCGGTCCCGACCAGCCCGCCCCCGACGAGGGTGCTCCCCATGACGCCGCCACTCCCGCGGCCGAGGCACGCGAGGGCGAGGCACGCGAGGCCGAGGCGCAAGAGGCCGCGGCGCGTGAGGCCGCCGCGCCTGAGGCGGGTGCCCGCGAGGCCGCGGCGCCTGAGGCTGGGGCGCGTGAGGTGTCCGCGCAGGAGCCGAAGACGCCCGCCCGGCGGGACCCCCGGACGCTTCCGTACCGGCTGGTGGTGCCCGCCGACGAGTCCGCTGGGGAGCCCGGCAGGGGTGAGGGCTGGAGCGAGCACTCTGACCCGGCCGAGCAGCGCCCCGCGGCGCAACAATCTGACGCGGCGCAACAACCTGCCATCGCGCAGGAGCGGGCCGAGGCCGGGGAGGCCGACGAGACCGGGACGGGGCGCGAGGACGAGCCTGAAGTGCGGCGGGTGGGGAGGCCGCCGGCGGGGCGGCCGACGCGGCCGGACCTCCTGGTCGCCACCGGCCCGCCACGCCCCCAGGGGTCGAGCGGCCGCCACCACCGAGGCCCGGCCCCCGCCGCCGTACGCAGGTCCAGCCCGGTGCGCAGGGGCAACCGCGCCGTCCCCGTCGTCCTGACCCTGGCCGCCGCCGTCCTCCTGGCCACCGGCGTGCTCGTGTGGCAGTGGACCGGCGAGGAGGCCCCCAGCCTGCGTCTGGAGGCGGGAACCGGTCGCTCGGGGGACGAGCTGTTCACCGTCCCCGCCTCGGGTGACGGCACCATCCAGCGACTCAACGACATGACCTCGGTCGGCCGCGCCGTGGTGGCGGTCGGCAGCGACACGACCAGCCCGACCCCGCGCCCGCTGTTCCTGTTCTCCCCGGACGGCGGCAAGAACTGGCAGCTGGGCCAGGTGAACGGCGCCTCCACCACCACGGTCCAGCGGGTGGTCGGCGGCAACGGACGCTGGCTGGCCAGTGGTGGCGACGGCCAGTCGGGCGAGCGCGGCCTGTGGACCAGCACCGACGGGTACAGCTGGCAGGCCGTTGAGGCGGCGGGGCTGGCCGCGTTCCGGGCCGGCGACCAGATCCACGACATCGCCAGGACGGCATCGGGGTTCGTCGCGGTGGGCCGCGCGACAGGGGACGACGGCGCGACCGGGCCGGCGGTCTGGCGTTCCGGCGACGGCCGTACGTGGGAGCGGGTCGACACCGCGGGGCTGGAGGTAAGGGAGTTCAAGGCCGTGGTCGCCAGGGGCGACACCGTCGTGGCGATCGGGCACCCCGCGGATGGCGAGGGTTCGCGGGTGGTCCGATCGGCCGACGGTGGGCGCACCTGGCAGGCCACCGGCTTCCAGCTGCCGGAGGCCGTGCCGAACACCGGGACGCTGGCGGTGCTGCCCAAACGGTTCGTGCTGGTGCCGACGCGGCACCGGACGGTCACGGGAGACGTACGCGTCTATTGCTCCCCGAACGGGGCGGAGTGGTCGCAGTGCGGCGCCATCGGCGACCTGAGCGGCGAGAGCGTCGGCGTGGAGTCGCTGATCTCCTATGCGGGGGGCGTCGCGGCGATCACGCAGGTCAGCCTCGGCCGCTACTCCGTGCTGACCACCACGGACGGGCGCGGTTGGGCCAAGCGGGCCGACCTCGGCAACCTGCCGGGTGCGACCCTGCGCGGGTTCACGATCTCCGACGGCGGCACCCTGTTCGCCGGCGGCGACCAGGCGGTCACTGACGTCGACAACCAGCTGGTCCTCATGTCCGCGACCCCGCGAGGGCAGGCCTCGCGGGTCCCGCTCGGCGACGTCGAGGGCCTGACCCGCATCGCTCGCGACACCACCGGCATCACCAGCTTCGCCGGCCGGTACGTGGCCGTCGGCGCGGCCTCGGGCGACGCCGGCCTGTGGACGATCAAGAACTGGCAGAGCTGGAAGTCCATGAGCCTCGGCGGCCCCGGCAGGCAACGGCTGGAGGACGTGGCGCACGGCGCCCGCGGATGGCTGGCCGTCGGCGGCACCGAGACCAACACGTCCATCACCGACCCCCTGCTCGTCACCTCCAAGGACGGCGAGAGCTGGAAGAAGGTGGACGTCTCGGGCGACCTGACCCGCCGGCCCGACCGCCCGTACCTGGGCACCCATGTGGTGGCCGCGGGCAAGAAGGGTTACGTGCTGGCCGGTGAGGACCGCGACCAGGCGGGCGCCGTGAACGCGGCCATGTGGTTCACCTCCGACCTGCGCAGGTACACGAGGTCGAAGAAGCTGCCGCAGGGCGGCTCCGGCGTGCGCGTCCACGACGCGGTCGCGACCGCGGACGGGTTCGTGGCGGTGGGCGGATCGGGGACGGCCGACCAGGAGAGCAGCGTGGTCTGGTACTCCGAGGACGGCGTCAACTGGAGCGCGCGCACCCGCGTCGCCCCGCCGGACACCACGTCGGCCGGGCTCCGCCAGATCACCGCCTATCAGGACAAGCTGGTGGCCATCGGTACGGCGCTGACGGGGAGCTCGCGGCGGGCCTTCGCCGCCGTCTCCGAGGACGAGGGCTCGACGTGGCAGACGGCCTGGCTGCCCGCGGACCAGGCGGCCGCGGTGCATGACCTGGCCGCGGCGGAGGAGGGTCTCGTGGCGGTCGGCTGGCACGGTGTGCCGGGCGAAGGCGACAGCGCGGCCTGGACGTCCCAGGACGGCCTGTCGTGGAACCGTATGGCGCTGACCAAGGATCGGCTGGCGGGGCAGGGGATGCAGTGGCTGACGGCGGTGGCCGTGTCCGGGGCGGAGGTCGTGGCGCTGGGGCGGTCCACGACGTACGACGCCGACCACCTCATCCTGTGGAGTTCGAGCCTCACGTCAAGCAGGTAGCACGCCCCAGCCGGTCAGCGCGTCGAGCAGGCCCGCGGAGAGCGGCAGGCGGGCCAGCTCGTCCGCCGTGCACCAGCGCAGGTCGGCGGCGTCGTCCCCGGGCGCGGGCACGCCGCCGGCCACGGTCGCCAGGTAGTCGCGGATCACGTACGTGACGCCGCCGGGGCCGGGGCGGTCCACCGTGCCGGCCAGGCGGCCCACCTCGACGTGCAGTCCCGTCTCCTCCATGACCTCGCGCCGTACGCCGGCGGCGTCGCTCTCGCCGGGCTCCAGGCGGCCGCCGGGAATGGACCACAGGCCCATGCCCGGCGGGTGTCCCCGCTTGATCAGGAGAATCCGGCCGGCGTCGTCGACGATGATCGCGCCAACACAATTTACGCGCACATGGCCAAGATTACGACGTGATAACGAGATGCGGCCTTGACGTGACCGCACTGGAGAAAGCACCGTGGGTAGTTGTGAGAGCGGCTCCAACCTGCCCGCGGTGTTTTGGCCCGCTTCACGGGCCGAGCGCCTGGTCGAGTGCGTATCGATGCGACACGCACGGTGATGTCCTGCCGTATCTGCCTCCGTGGCCGCCGACCAGCACGGCGCTCGAGGCGATGCGCAAGAACTCAGTGGTGCCCGTGTGGCTGCCGTGGCCGTTGCCGGCCGGGTGGCTGGTAACCGGCTTCGCGGAAGTGGGTGATCAGCGCACCGGCGCCCGTGCCAGCGTGGTCGCGCTGACCGGGCCATCGCTGATGGAAGGGCCGGCCGACATGCTCGTGATCGCCGAGGAGCCGGGCATCGGGCTGGGGGCGTCCTTCGCGGGGCTGGGCGGCCCCGATCCCGGCGAGGGTTTCGACTCCGGCCCGCCGAATGCCAAGATCGAGGTGCTCGGTCATCCCACCCCGCTGTGGTGCGTGAACGGCCAGAGCGACCGTGCCGTCTACGCGGGTGAGGCGGCGGGCAACTGGTTGTGGGCGATCTGCTGGCCGGCGGACGCCGGGTGCATGATCGCGCTCGCCGAGCTCTCGCTGATCGACGCCAGGGATCACGATCTTGACGTACCTTTTGGCGCGTTCTCCCCCAGACTGGAGGATTAGCGAGTCGCGTTGTCAGGCAGACCGACTAGAGTTCGGAGGCGTGACAGCGCGTATCGAGCGAGTGGTGACCGAGGGCGTCGTCGACATCGACGGCACCGAGCACAAGGTCGAGAACAACACCTGGATCGTGGGCGACGACGACGAGGTGATCGTCATCGACCCGGCCCGCGACGCAGAGAAGATCATGGAGCAGGTGGGCGAGCGTGAGGTGCTGGCCGTCATCTGCACGGCAGGCCTGCCCGACCACGTCGGGGCCGCCATCGAGGTGGCCAGCAGGGACGAGGGCGTGGTCGCCCTGCACCCCAAGGACAAGCCTCTGTGGCGGGAGACCTGGTCGGAGACCTGGCCCGACATCGACATGGAGGACGACGGCATCTTCGAGGTGGCCGACGTGCAGCTCGATGTCATGGAGACGCCGGGCGTCACCCCTGGGGGCGTGTCGCTCTACTGCGAGGGACTCGGAGCCGTGTTCACCGGCGAGGCCCTGCAGGCCGACGGTCCGGGCAAGCTGGGTGGCGAATACCCGGCCCTGGCCGACCAGCTGACCTCGATCGGCGGGCGGCTGTTCACGCTGCCCCACGACACGCGGGTGCTGGCCGCCCATGGTGACGAGGTCACGATCGGCGACCTCGAGCCGCACTTCGACGACTGGGTCTCGGGCTCGCTGACCCGCGCCGACACCGGCGGCGAGGACGACCCGCTTCCCGACGGCACCAAGGTCTCCGGGATCAAGCTCAACCCGGATGACGACTAGGCCGAATGAACGCAGTGCAGCTTCCGCTGGAAGGCATGCCGCGGCGGCTCTACTCGTGCACGCCGTCGCGGTTGAACACCTGGCTGGACTGCCGTCGTCGCTATCGGTTCACCTACCTGGACCGGCCGGCGCCGTCCAAGGGGCCCGCCTGGGCGCACAACAGCGTCGGGGCGAGCGTGCACAACGCGCTGGCGGGGTGGTGGCGGGAGCCGTACGAGCGTAGGACCCCGCTGACGGCGGCCATCCTGCTCACGAACGGATGGATCGCCGAGGGGTTCAGGGACGCGGAGCAGTCGGGCCGGTGGTTGCAGCGCGCCCGCGACCTCGTGTCCGGATATGTTGCGACATTGGATCCGTCGGATGATCCGGTGGGCGTTGAGCGCACGGTCGCCACCCGCACCAAGGTCATCGCGGTGTCCGGCCGCATCGACCGGCTCGACCGGCGCGGGGACGAGTTGGTCGTGGTCGACTACAAGACCGGGCGCCGACCGCTCACCCAGGATGACGCCCGCTCGTCGCTCGCCCTGGCCGTGTACGCGGTCGCGGCGTCCACGGTGATGCGCACGCCCTGCCGTACCGTCGAGCTGCACCACCTGCCGACGGGCGAGATCGTCGAGTGGCGGCACACCGACGAGTCCCTCGCCAGGCATGTGGGCCGTGCGGAGGATCTCGCCACGGAGGCGGCTGCGGCGGACGAGCGCTACCGGGAGGTGGTCGCCGCACCACCGCCCCGCGGCAGCCGTTCCTCCGGACCCGCGGGCGGCGCTGCGGCCGGTGGCCGGTCCGCGGCGGGTGGCGGGTGGCCGTCGGCGCCGGTGGAGCGGCAGTCTGTCGGGCCCGCGGCGGTGCCGGCCGAGATCGACGAGTTGTTCGCGCCCAACCCCGGCCCGATCTGCTCGTGGTGTGACTTCCGCCGCCATTGCCCCGAAGGTCAGGCGGTCGCGCCTGAGCGCCGCCCCTGGGACGGCCTCGCCGAGTAGCCCCGCACCCGCCGCCAGGCGCAGTTTGCTCACTGAAACAGTGGTTATGGACCTTTTGTGACACGCGTGGGCCGGTTACCGGCCGCAGTAGCGCTGGGCTCGCTGTTCAACCCGCTCAACTCCTCCATGATCGCCGTCGCCCTGGCCGACATCGAGGCCGAGTTCCACGTCGGGATCGCCGCCGTGACGTGGCTGGCCGCCGGGTTCTATCTGACCGGCATCCTCGTGCCGCCGGTGATGGGCACGCTGGCGGACCGGCTCGGCCCGCGGTTGGTGTTCTGCGCCGGGCTGGTGACGATGGTGGTGACCGGGGTTCTGGCCGCGCTCGCGCCGACGTACCCGGTGCTGCTGGTGGTGCGGTTCCTGCAGGCGTTCGGCAGTTGCGCCACGATGCCGGCGGGCATGGCGATCGTGCAGGCGGCGATGCCCGGCGAGGACGGGAGGCCCCCGCCACGCGTGATCGCGACGATCTCCATGGTGCTGGCCGCGAGCGCCGCCGCCGGACCCGTGCTCGGCGGGTTCCTGATCTCCCTGTGGGGCTGGCGAGCGATCTTCCTGGTGAACGTCCCGCTCGCGGCCGTCGCGTTGGCCGTGGCGCTGCGCTGGCTGCCCAAGGTACGCGTGGACGGCCCGCGCCGGACCGTGCTGCCCCGCCCGAACCCGCGGCTGCTGGCGACCTGCGGCGAGTTCGCGCTGGTCAACGTGGTGTTCTATGCGGCGTTCTTCGCGGTGCCGCTGTGGGCGCAGCGCTCGGCCGGCGTGCCCGCGCACGTCGCGGGGCTGCTGGTGCTGCCCATGGCCGCGCTGGCGATCGTCATGACGCCCGTGGCGGTGTTGCTGGCCGCCCGCGTGGGCATGCGGGCCGTGCTCGTCCTGAGCGCCGCCCTGCTGCTCGCCGGCTCCTGTGTGATGCCGGCCGTGGGCCCCGTCGGCATGGTCCTGGTGGCCGCGTCGCTGCTCGGCGTGGCCTCGGCCTTCAGCCAGTTCGGACTCAACTCGCTGGTGTTCGTGCACGCCGGCCGGCGCGACACGGGGATCGCGGTGGGGTTGTTCCAGGCCTCCAGGTACGTCGGCGCCGCGACCGCGTCGTCCCTGCTCGGTGTGCTGTTCGAACGGGCGGGCATGGCGGGCACCGGATGGACGATGATCGCCGTGTCGGCTCTCGTGCTGGCGGGCGGGGTGCTCCTGCCCGTCAGGCAGCCAGCGCCGTCGGCCAGCGGCGGGGATCGGTCAGGCCCTTGAGCCCCTTGCCGACGTCGTACCCGGCCGCTCCCAGCCGCTCCCTCGCGGCCTGCAACATCTCCCGCGTGGCCGGCATGAACGCGTGGTCGTGCACCGGCTCCGGCAACGCGTTCATGCCCAGCCGGAACGCCCTCAGCCCGGCCGTGACCGTGGCCCGGGGCACCTCGGGCAGCGCGCCGTACATCCGCCTGGCCCAGTCCGGCAGCGTGTAGTAACACAGCGCGCCGAAGGGGAAGTAGGCGGGCTTGCCGGCCGACAGCAGCCTGAGCTCGTGCGGCAACCGCGGCCACAGCAGGAACCGCACGGTCGCGGCCGCCTCCTCCGTCACGCGCAGGCTGGGACGTACCTGCTTGAAGTACGCCTCCATCTCCGCACACGTGCCCGGCACGTCGTCGGGATGCAGGCCGACGTACGAGGCGCTCTTGCGCTGCTCGGACAGGTATTGGTCGGCCTGGCGCTCGGTCACGGCGAGCCCGCCCCGCCTGGCCACCTCCAGGTACGACGACACCTCCGCGCAGTGCACCCACAACAACAACGCGGGGTCGTCCACCCGGTGCGTGCGCCCCGTGTCGGGATCGTGGATGCGCAGGGCCTTGTGAATGCGGCGCACCCGCCGCCCGATCTCGTCGGCCTCCTCAGGACTGCCGAACGTCACCCGCCCCACGAAGTCGGCGGTGCGCCGCAGCCGCCCGAACGGGTCCTCCTGGAAATTGGAGTTCTGCCAGACGCCGCGCATGGCCAGGGGGTGCAGCGCCTGCAGCATGAGGCCGCGTACGCCGCCCACCCACATCGAGCGGTCGAGGTGCACCTGCCAGGTCGCGCTCTGCGGCGGCTGGACGACGATTTCCTGGATGCTCGTCATAGTAAGTGCATAATTACATGGCATTGGACCTGGTGTCCAAGAAGTGCTTTTCGGCGGTGTTCCAGAACCTGACCAGGGCCGCGGCGGTCGTCTCCGGCGCCTCGACGGCGGGGGAGTGCACCGCCCCGGGCACGACCACGCACTCCGCCCCCAGCCTGGCGGCCATCTCCGACTGGGCCTCGGGGGACCAGCCGTCGTCGTGCTCGCCGTACAACACCAGCGTGGGGAGCTCGATCTGGCGCAGATCATCGGTACGGTCCCGCATGGACAACACCTGCTCGGCCATGCACACCAGGCCCGTCGGCGAGTTGCTCATCAGCCGCCGGTGCAGGAACGCCACGATCTCGTCCGGCACGTCGGCGGCCAGCGCCTCCGGCTCGAACCTGTGGTGCCACACGTGCTCGACCCCCAGCACGGGCAGCTCTTCCATGATCTTCCTGCCGTTGACCGCCCGCCGGCCCTCGATGGCCCCGGGGCCCGAGCTCATCAGCGTGTACGAGGCGAACCTCGTCCGCCCGTCGATCACCGCCTCGCGCGCCACCAGGCCGCCGAACGAGTGCCCCACCAGGTGCACGGGATCGCCGCCACCGATCACCTGGGCCAGCATGTCGATGTCCGCGCCGAGCGCCGCGCAGGTGTAGGCCTCGGGGTCGTCCGGGCCTGGGGTCTCGAACTGGCCGCGGAGATCCACGGCCACCACCCGGCGGCCCGAATGGGCGAGGGTCATCAGGACCGCGATGAAGTCTTCCTTGCTGCCCGTCAGTCCGGGCACGAGGAGCGCGGGCCAGCGCTCGATCACACCACTGACCGGAAGTGCCTCCAGGGCCGCGAACGTGCCCAGTGGCGTTTCGATCTTCTGTGGTGCGACGCCAGGAGGCAGGTCGAGGAATCGCGGCGTACTCACGTGAGGCAACAATACCCAGAGGTCAGCGCATCGACACCGGCAAGGCCATTACGCTGGTGCGACTTCAGAGGAGATGTGACGAATGCCAGACGTCGAGATCCGGCCCGCCGGCTCGTGGGACGACGTACAGACGGTTTTCGGCCCCAACGGCGCCTATTCGGGTTGCTGGTGCATGTGGTTCCGGGTGGCGGGGGCGGAGTTCCGCGACCTGGGTGCGGGGGACCGCCGTACGCGCCTCCAGTCGCTCGTGGAGGGCTCTGAGCGGGCGCCTGGGGTGCTGGCGTACCTCGACGGGGCGCCGTGGGGTGGTGCGCTGTGGCGCCGCGTGAGGAGCACGCACGGCTGCTCCGCTCGCCCGTCACCAAACCCGCCTCCCCTGAGGAGGCCGGGGTGTGGTCGGTCACCTGTTTCTACGTGACCCGCGCGGGACGCGGGCAGGGGGTGGCGGCGGCTCTGCTGGCGGGGCCGTGTCGTACGCGGCCGCGCAGGGGGCCCTGGTGGTCGAGGGATATCCGAAGGACTCCGAGAAGAAACTCCCCCGGAGCGAGCTGTATCAGGGGTGGCGTTCGCTGTTCGAGGA
>NZ_VCKY01000318.1 GCF_005889735.1 Nonomuraea turkmeniaca | reverse complement strand
GCATCCGGCCCACCTCCCAGGTCGTGGGCTACGGCTACCCCGAATACAAGGCCTGACCACAAGCCAGGCCAGTCAAGCGAACACGGGTGGTGCAGGGATCTGTCCCTGCACCACCCGTTGCCTTTTGAGCACTGCCGTGAGCCGACGTCAGCCTCACGCTGGATCACGTGCCTGGTCCGCTGCTGGGTCCGGCGCTGCCTTGAAGTTCGCCGTCCAAGGCCCTGCACAAGGCCTCCAGGACGGTTGGGGGAGCTGTGACCACCCCACCGGCGTCCGACGAGATGGTGGCGAGGGCTCACCAGCCCAGCTCGTCGCAGCCCCGGTGGTCGGTGGGTTCGACCTGAAGGGTGGCGTGGGCGATGTGGTGGCGGCGGAGGAGCAGGTCGCGGGCTTGATCCAGGACGGCGTGGTTGTCGCTGGGATCGCTGGTGACCAGGTGGGCGGTGGCGACGTTCATGCCGGAGGTGAGTGTCCACAGGTGGAGGTCGTGGACGTCGCGTACGCCGTCGATCGCGGACAGGTCGGCGGCGACCGCGGTGGCGTCGACGCCTTCCGGCACATGCTGGCCGAGTACGGCGAAGACCTGGCGGCCGAGGGAGACGGCGCGGACGGCGACGAAGACGCCGATCGCCAGGGCGACAAGAGTGTCCCAGAGGGACTGGCCGGTGGCGGCGACGAGCCAGCCGGCGATGATGACGCCGACCGAGCCCGCGGTGTCGGCCACGACCTCCAGATAGGCGCCCTTGACGTTGAGGCTCTCGGTGGCGCCCGAACGCAGGAGGAGCAGGGCCACGACGTTGACGATCAGGCCGATGGCGCCGACGATGAGCATCGGTCCGGAGGAGACCTCGGCGGGCCCGCCGATGCGGGCGACGGCCTCGAGGACGACGTAAAGGGCGACGCCGAGCATCATGGCCACGGCCAGCAGCGACGCGAACACTTCGGCCCGGTAGGAGCCGTAGCTGCGGCGGCCGGTGGTGTCGGGCCGGGTGGCGATGCGGGTGGCGATCAGTGCGGCGCCGAGGGTGACCACGTCAGCTGCCATGTGCCCGGCGTCCGAGAGCAATGACAGCGATCCGGACAGCAGGCCGAAGGAGAGCTCGACGATGAAGTAGGTGCCGATCAGCACGAAGGAGACGGCCAGCCGCCAGCGGTGGCGGCCGCCGGCATGCCCGTGGCCGTGGCCGTGCCCCGCGCTCATCCCGTGATCTCGCTGCTTGATGCGTACGGATGGGCGCGTCCTTCAACGTCTGAAGAACTGTTCATGTATGAACGATAGCGACATCCGCAACCGGCTTGTCAACAAGGTCGCGTCCGCAGGGAGGCTCCACGGAGGTCGGCGGGCATGATTTCTGGTCTGGTCGGAATTTGCCGCCTGTACAGCATTTCGTGTAGGCGATCTCACCGCGGAACATCGAGGTCTGCTTTGCGGAAACCTTTGACTTTGCTGGGCGTGCCCGGCCTGTCGGTGCTCGGCGGCACCCTGTCGGATCGCCTCGGCTACACGGGCATGATCATGGCTGGATGAGGAGCTGGGGAGGGCGTTCGAAGGTCGCCGAAGCGATTCAGGCCTGTTGGGGCTCGTCGCGTTCGGGGTGGATGGCCTGCGTGTGCTCGGTGTGCGCCACCGCCAGATCCAGCAGCATCCGGACATGCGCGTCGTCAAGCCGGTAGTAGGCCATCCGGCCGGCCCGTCGTACCGACACCACACGATGCGCCCGGAGCAGCCGCAGCGCATGTGAGGTGGCCGATTCGCTCAGCCCGCTCACCACGGCAAGATCGCACACGCACAGCTCGCCCTCCAGGAGGGCCAGGAGCAGCCGCAAGCGGCCGGGATCGGAGAGGAGCCCGAAAACATCCGCGGTGTCGGTCAGATCGCCGTCCCCGGGCATGCGCGAGCGCACCACCGCGACGCGTTCGGCGTTCACCACTCGCGTGCTGCAACTCTCGAGATCCGTCACCTGGTTACTTGAAGAAGCCTTCATGCATCAACCATAGGTGCCGGCGAGGTGCGATGCGGGCCGGGTCTGCGTCTGGCTCATGGCGGCGAGTACGCCGATGGCGGGGCTGTGCACGAGACCGCCGGCCACGGCGACAGCCATTTGCCGCGTGCCTGGCCGTGTCCTTCCGACTGATCGATGGCCGGCCGACGGCGCGATGCCGCCTTCGGAGGCTCGCTCGGGCTGAATGAGCCCTGTCCGGACGGGTGTCGTGCGGTCTTGACAGCATGGGGTCGATCGTTGACCCTCTCATATGAACCGTTATTCAAGTATTGAGGTAGTCGTGCCGGTGAAAGGGGTTGAACGATGGCCGATCGAGGCCACCATGATCACGGTCGCGGTCACGGACATGGCCACGCCCTGAGCGTGGGCGCGGACCGGCGCTATCTGGGCGGTGCGCTTGCGTTGATCGTCGTGTTCATGGCGGTCGAGGTCGTGGTCGGCGTCATCGCGCGATCACTGGCACTGATCTCGGACGCGGGGCACATGCTCACCGACGCGGCCGCCATCGTCTTCGCGCTGATCGCCATGCGGATCGCCGCCAAGCCGCCACGGGGTGGATTCACGTACGGGCTCAAGCGCGCGGAGATCATCTCGGCCCAGCTCAACGGCATCACGCTGCTGCTCCTGAGCGCCTACTTCCTCTACGAAGGCGTCCGCCGTCTCATCGATCCGCCTGAGGTGGAGGGCGTGTACGTGGTGCTCACCGGGCTGACGGGGATCGCCGTCAACCTGGCCGCGACCTGGATGTTGTCCCGGGCCAACCGCTCCAGCCTGAACGTCGAAGGCGCCTACCAGCACGTCCTCAACGACCTGTTCGCCTTCATCGCCACCACCGTGGCCGGCGCGGTGGTGTGGTCGACGGGCTGGGCCCGAGCCGACGCGATCGCCGCGCTGGTGGTCGCCGGGCTGATGCTCAAGGCCGGTTGGGGACTGGTCAGGGACGCCGGCCGGGTGTTCATGGAGGCTGCCCCGGTCGGCATGAACCCCGCGGAGATCGGCCAGAAGATCGCCGCACTCGAGGACGTGGCCGAGGTGCACGATCTGCACATATGGGAGGTCACTTCGGGGTACGCCGCCCTTTCGGCGCACATCCTGGTCACGCCGGGCGCCGACTGCCACGCCATCCGGCAGGCCGCGGAGCGGCTGTTGCGCGAGACGTACGGGATCGACCACACCACTCTCCAGGTCGACCACGCGCCGCCGGAGCTGGTCACCATTGGCGAGGCCCAAGCGCACTGCGCCGACCCGCACGGCCCCGTCCACTCGGGCACGCCGGCGATGAAGGAGCAGAAGTGACGTTCACCCGTGTCGTCCTCCAAGGAGCGAAGTGATGGCCCCAGCGGCTCTTGTGATCTATGCGGTCGGACTGATGGTGACGTTCGGCCTGCGGAGTTGGCTGCAGTGGCGGCGGACGGGCAGCACCGGGTTCGTCGGCGTGAACGAACCACGGGGCAGCACGGGATGGTGGAGCGGCGTGCTGTTCGGGCTCGTGCTGATTTCGACCTTGCTCGCGCCCCTGGCGGTCGTGTCAGGAATCATCGTGCCCACCCGGATGCCTCCCGCGGTGGCCGGACTGGGCGTCGTGCTCGCCGTGGTCGGCCTGGGCGCGACGTTCGTGGCCCAGAACGGCATGGGGGCCTCATGGCGCATCGGGGTGGATCATGCGGCCACGACCGAGCTGGTGACCACCGGAGTCTTCGCGTGGGTCCGCAACCCGATCTTCACAGCCATGATCGTCGCGTTGCTGGGCCTTCCGCTGATGGTCTTCACCTGGCTGTCGGTGTTGACTGTGGTGCTTCTCGTCGTGGCGGTCGAGATCCAGGTACGCGTGGTCGAGGAGCCGTATCTGGCGCGCGTTCATGGGGAGGACTTCGCCGCCTACACCTCGCGAACCGGCCGGTTCCTGCCGGGCATCGGCGCCAGGGCCATCGAGGCCGGTCGCTAATCTTCTCCTGGTCGTAGACGGCGGCGGGAGGGCGTGATGGTGCGGCTCGGCAATCTGGAGCGATCGATCATGGAAACGCTCTGGAGCCACCCGGAGGGCATGTTCTCCCAGGACGTCGCGCATGCTCTCCCGTCTGAGCCGGCCGTCACGACGGTCCTGACCGTTCTGGTACGGCTGTCGCAGAAGGGCCTGGTCTCCCGCGAGAGAGTCGGTCGCGCCCATCTCTACAAGGCGACCGCAGGCAGGGATGCGTTCGTCGCCGAGGTCATGCGGGCCGCGCTGGAGGAGGCCGGAGATCTTGCGGCGACCGCGCAGCACTTCGTCGGCACGGTGACGCCCGAGATGGCGGCCGCCTTGCGTGAGGCGCTGGACGGGCGGGAAATGTCCGCATCCTGATCGTCTGGCTGGTGGCAGTGGCGCCGCTGGCGGTCTTCCTCGCGGCCGGCCCGCCCTGGTCAGGAATGTGTCGTCGGCCCGCTGTCCTGGCTGCTCTTGGAAGATCGTCGCTTCGCCCGAGCTTCGCCCTCGGCGGCCTTGGCTCGCGCCTCGGAGCGCATCAGCGCTGCGACGCCCGCGATGAACACCCCTCCTACCACGAGTGGAGGGACGAGCGCGGACACGATCTCGAACATGCTCTCAGCCTTCCGGGTGCCATCATCTTCTACGCCATGTCGAACGCAGCGTACCGGGCGGTCGCCTCGCTGTCGGTATCGGCATACCTGTTCGGAGGCCCGCCCCTCACGTACGGAGAAGTTCCGCTGTCCATCATGCCGGTTGAACCACTGCCCACAGCGAAGCCCGAACCAGCCGTGAAAGCGCAAGGTCCGGAGACGGTGGGCACGTTCGACTGTTCGCCGCGCGAGCTTCCATAAATGCCTGAATTCAGGATTTCATGTACTCTGAAGTCATGTTGACGATCGCGCCCGAGATCGAGGTGCTCGCCCGCTTCGGTCGCGCGCTTGCCGACCCGATCCGCTGCCGGATCCTGCTGGTGCTTCGTGAGGCTCCTGCCCACCCCGCCGACCTGGCCGATCTGCTGGGCGTCTCGCGCACTCGGCTGAGCAACCACCTGGCCTGCCTGCGCGACTGCGGCCTGGTCGTTGCCGTGCCTGTCGGCCGCCGCACCCGCTACGAGCTGGCGGACGTACGCCTCGGTCATGCGTTGGACGATCTGCGTACCGCGGTGGTCGCGGTGGCCGCTGACGTGACCTGCGTGGATGCGGCCGAGGAGGGATGCTGCTGATGGCCGGTATCGCGTTCGGCCTCAGCCCGGCCCGTCGCGCGGTCTTGACTCGTCGTGTCCGGCTTCTGGTCGCGGCCACGATCACCTACAACGCCATCGAGGCAGTGGTCGCGATCAGCGCGGGCGCGATCGCGTCCTCCGCCGCTCTGATCGGCTTCGGCCTGGACTCCGTCGTCGAGGTCGCCTCGGCCGCCGCGGTCGCCTGGCAATTCTCGGCCGCGGACCCGGAGCGGCGCGAGAAGACCGCGCTACGGATCATCGCCGTCTCGTTCTTCGCACTGGCCGCCTACGTCACCTTCGATTCCGTACGCGCGCTGCTGGGCGGCGGCGAGGCGGAGCACTCCACGCCTGGCCTCGTTCTGGCCGCCCTGTCCCTGCTGATCATGCCGGTCCTGTCGTACGCGCAGCGCCGGGCCGGTCGTGAGCTCGGCTCCGCCTCCGCGGTGGCCGACTCCAAGCAGACCCTGCTGTGCACCTACCTGTCGGCCGTGTTGCTGGCCGGGCTGGCGCTCAACAGCCTCTTCGGCTGGTCCTGGGCCGATCCGATCGCCGCCCTGGTCATCGCCGCCGTGGCGGTCAAGGAGGGGCGCGAAGCCTGGAGGGGCGACGCCTGCTGTGCCCCGAACCCGCTCGTCCCGACCTCCTCTACCCCAGACGCGTGCGCCGACGGCTGCTGCCAGAACGACCGATGATCGGCTGCCGGTTCGGCCGACGGGGTGACAACTCGGCCGAGCACGCCCAGGTCGCCAGGATGGTGCACCGCGTCGCCCGGCTGCTGAAAACGGCGCTGGCCCCTGTCGGTCTCAGCATCACCCACGCCAGTGGCGCGGCGGCCGGCCAGGACGTGTTCCATTTTCACACCCATGTCATTCCGCGCCGGCCAGGTGACGGATTGCGCCCCAAGTGGAGCTCCCGGCGAGCCCCGAGGAGGATCTCGCGGCAATCCAGGCACGCATCCGGGCGGCATTGTGAGCCACGCAGCCGGGCCTGCGCCGGAGTGTCCGTCTTCAGCAGCTGGGCGACGGGGTGCACGTGAGCTTCGGTCACGATCACCCATAGGTGAGCTCGCCACGAGCGGGTTCGCCCGGACCTCGTGGGCGAGTGGGCGTGGCTTGGCGGATGACCTGGAGCCCGGCCGTGATCCATGCCTGGAAGCCGCCGATCACGTCGGTGGCGTTCGCCAGCCCGATCTGCCTGAGGGACGAGGCGGCGAGGCTGGAGGAGTAGCCCTCGTCGCACAGGATGATCCACTGGATGTCCGCAGAGGTGGCCTCGGGGATCCGCGCGTCGCAGAGCGGGTCAAGCCGCCACTCCAGTTGGTTGCGTTCGATCACGATGGCTCCGGGCACTTCGCCATCGCGTCGACGCTGAAACTCCGGTCGCGTGTCCACGATGAAGGTGTCGGTACGGCTCGCCGCGGACCACGCCTCGGCAGGCGGCAGGCGGTGTAGTCCGGCGCGGCTTCGTGCCAGCAGCGCGTCGATGCTCACGGTGCTCCAGGGGGTGTGATCTGGCTGGGGCGTACCGGGGATCGAACCCGCAGCGCCGAGATGCTCGGCGCCACTGGTTTGACGACCGGGAGATCCGCCAGGCACCCGGACGCCTCCAGTCGTGATGTTAGCCCTGCCCGACGCGATAGGTGGAGATTTCCCCTATCAAGATCGGAAGCTGCCCAGACCTGCAGGGGACGGGCTTCGGTCATGGCGCGGGAGCGATCCCTTGACCACGAGGAACACGGCTTCGAATGGCTCGTCGCGCGAGCTCGTCGCCCTCGACGAGCTCGCGCGACGACTTCATACTCCACCTCGGAACCACCGGCGTGCCCGACCGGTGGGGCCCTCGCATAGCGGAAAGAAATGTTCCGCCTTAGCTCGTAGCGTCGGATTTACCTCAAGGCGAAGGAGCCATCCGATGGACATCCAGCCGTTCGCCGGCGCCATCCCGCAGTCCGACGTCGACGACCTGGGCGACTGGCCGGCCGCGGAAGTGCGCGCCTACTTCGGGGGGCTGACGTGAGGGGGCTCAGCCGGCGTGGCCTGAACCGGGCCATGCTGGCGCGTCAACTCCTGCTGTCCCGGGCCGCGATGCCGGCGTATGACGCGGTCGAACACCTGGTGGGCATGCAGTCGCAGGCGCCGCTCGCGCCGTACGTGGGCTTGTGGAGCCGGCTGGCCGGCTTCGAGGCCGCGGAGTTGTCCCGGCTCACCGCCGAGCGTGAAGTGGTGCGCGTGCACCTTATGCGCAACACCATCCACCTGGTGAGCGCGCGGGACTGTCTCCGGTTGCATCGCCTGTTCTCCTCAGTGCACGCGCGGGAGCACTCGAGCCGGTTCGCCCGATACATCAAGGGCATCGACCTGGACGAGCTCCTCGCCGCGGCGCGAGAGGTGCTCGACGAGCGGCCGCGTACCCGTGCCGAGCTGGGCAGGGTGCTGGGTGAACGGTGGCCGGGGATCGATCCGAGCGCGCTGGCGTACACGGTGTCCCATCTCATGCCGGTGTTGCAGGTGCCACCGCGGGGATTGTGGGGGGCGGGCGGTCCGGCGGCGTTCGCGTCGGTGGAGAGTTGGCTGGGCAGGCCGGTCGACGATGCGCCCGACGTGGACAGGCTGGTGCTGCGGTACTTGGCGGCCTTCGGCCCGGCGAGCGTGTCCGACGTGCAGATCTGGTCAGGGCTCACCCGGCTGCGAGAGGTGGTGGATCGGCTGGGCCTGCCCCTGCTCCGCGACGAGTCGGGTCAGGAGCTCATCGACCTGCCCGACGCGCCCAGGCCCGACCCCGACATGCCTGCCTCCCCACGGTTCCTTCCCGAGTACGACAACCTGCTGTTGGCGTACGCGGACAGGTCGAGGGTGATCGAAGACGGCCGCAAGGTGCCGCTGCCTCCCGGCGGTGGAGCGGCGACCGGCACCCTGCTGGTCGACGGGATGTGGCGCGGCACCTGGAAGATCACCGGCGGGGTGCTGAGCATCGACACCTTCGCCCCGCTGCCGGCGGCCGACCGCGCCGCCGTGCTCGCCGAGGGCCATGGCCTGGTGCGGTTCGCCGCACCGGAGGCCGAGTCGCACGACGTGGTGATCCGGGGGAGCTGATCGGCGTTGCCGACGGTCAACCCGCCTGGAGCTGTCACCGCCCTGTCCGATTACGCACTCCGCACAATCCTGTGTCGCACAACCAGTAACCCGATTCCGTCGAAATCGGGACGCTTCGCCATTTGAGATATACAGAGGGGAAATAACCTTCTGTCATGAAATGTCCGGAGAGTCCCGGGGGCCTCGAAGAGGTCTGTGCTATTGCTGGCGCTATGGGCCGGCCGACTGGAGCGAGCGGCCAAGGCGCGGGACCTCGTTGGATGGCTCGGACTCCATAAAAGACCAGGTCAGGCTGCCGATGAAGCGCGCCCAGGCCGTGCCTCAGGCCGGCCTCGATGCCGGGCCCTCGGGCCGCGACGTCCTCAAACCTCAAAATCGTGGTTGAATTACTCCTTTAGTTTTTGACAGGTTGTTTGGGCTTAAGGAGGTAACTGAGAATATCTGTATGGGTACGTCTGCTTCCGTCTGAGTGTCCGCTGAAATGGTGGGTGCCAGATTTTTCGGGCCGATCTATCCATGAACGGAAACGAGAGCACGTGAATACTGAAAGTCGGCGGTCTCGAACGCCACGCCATGGGCGATACGCGGCACTAGCTCTTGCCGGCGCGGTCGCCGGTGCCATGTTCCTTCCACTCGGCCAGGGGGTAGCCGCAGCGAACGCGGGCTTCCCCGCTGTCCAGGCCGGCGGGCCGCCACAGCCGGCACCGCGTGCGGTGCCGCAGGTCCGGAGGGAGAAGCCGATCCTGCGCGCTCCGCGGCACAGGTGGCCTCGCATCGAGGTCGACATCCGCAACGAGAACGACAACATCAACAAACACGACCGCAAGCACCGCTTCCACCAGGAGGACTTCAAGCGCGAAGACGTCAAGCCCGACGACGTCAAGCCCGACGACTTCAAGCACGACGACAAGCGGGACCACAAGCGCGACGACAAGGACCACAAGGGCGACTGGTTCGGCGACGACGGCCCCAACTGGGGCTGGTTCGACGAACAGGGTCCGTCGTGACGCTGCATGCCCAAGCTTGAGCGGTGGAGGGATCTTCCGCACTGTGGCGGGGTCCCTGGCCGGGCACTCGGCCGATACGTGCGCAGACTCGTCGATGCCGCCTTGCGCGGGGCGAAGACGGTGCTCGCCGTGACGGTGCGCCGTGGTTCAAGTGCCCGGCCGCCCGCGCGTGCCGCTGTGACATTCGCGGAACAGGTAGCTGGGCCGGCCAGCCCTCGTGCCCGGCATGCGCCGCTGTTGCGCACGATGCTGACTTCGGTCGCGGTGGCGATGGCGGCTTGTGCCGATGCCCGGCCGGCGGCCCGGCTTGGCATGCCGGTGGCCAAGGACACGCTGTTGCGGTTGTTTGCGCGGCACCCGAACCCGCCGTCGGGCAGGGTTTGGACTGCTCGTCATATTCGCTATGGAAACCTATTCGCTATGGAAACCTAAGCGTCTGCGTTGATCTCGTGGTGGCGCTGTTCGGGTTGGCGGCGATGGCGAAGCCCCGGGCAGCAGGATCATCCTGTCAGGCAGGGTAGGCGTCGGTGAGGCGGCGTCCGCCGATCTCGTTTTCCCGTGACACCACCCGAGCCTTCACGCCCTCAGACGCGACGGGCGGTGGCCGGTTCTGGCCGGGCCGGTCAGGGTGAGGCGGGCATCAAGTCGTTCACATGTTCTACTCGCCAGAGCCTCATATTGGTAGTCTTACCGTCACTGACGGTGAAAGCCGGAGCCGGGCGGGGGTGTGGGCATGCGGGCGTACCGGTCGTGGAGCAGGGCGAGGACGGCGCCCGACCCCAGCGTGACGCGTCAGCCTCCGCCTGCCTCGACAACGGGGCCGGTGGATGAATGAGTAAGCTCACCGCGACGGCGACCTGCACTGCCCATGGCGCGATCGTGGAGCAGACAGGTCAGGTCGTCCCGCAGCCGCTGCTGGCCCAGCGGGTCGCTTGGCTGACCGGTCTGGCGCGGGACCTGACGGCCGAGATCGTGGCCGGCCGGTGGAGTGCGGCGGATCTGGACGCGCTGGCGTGCGGGGTGGGGC
>NZ_VCKY01000317.1 GCF_005889735.1 Nonomuraea turkmeniaca | reverse complement strand
GGATCAGCGGGCTCGCGGCGGCGCGGGGATTGATCGCTGCAGGACACGAGGTGCTGGTGTTGGAGCAGGCGCGGGGGCTGCGCCTTGGGGGTGGGGCCATCACCCTGTGGTGCAACGGCACGGCGATCCTCGAGGACTTGGGCGTGGATCTGGAAGGGACGGGGCAGCGGCTGACGACGTTATGCCTGCGGACCGCCGGCGGCCGCCAGGTGCTGGAGTTCGACCTGGAAGCGCTGGCGCAACGGTTCGGGTCGGCGGCGAGGGTGATCCCGCGCGGGTCGCTGATCACCCTCCTGGAGAGCGGGCTCCCAGAGGGGACCGTACGGTTCGGCGCGCGGGTCACGCACCTGCAGGCCGACAGCGACGGCGTGCAGGTGAAGACGGAAACAGGCCAGGAGTACAGCGGCGACTTCCTGGTCGGAGCCGACGGGGTGCACTCGCAGGTACGTGCCCTCGTCCTGGGCGGTGACCAGGCCGCCCTGACCGGTGCGGCGATCTGGCAGGGCCTGACACCCGCCCCCTTCGACCCCGGGTCGACCACGACGCTGATGGTCGGCCGGCAGGGCGACTTCGGTTTCATGGGCGCGGGCGACGGGCTCATGCAGTGGTTCTTCGACGTGCCGTGGTCGCCGGGCGCGCCACCGGAGGACAAGCCGCTGGAGATGCTGCGTCGACAGTTCGCGGGATGGGGCTCGCCGGTCGAGCAGGTTCTGGCGTCGCTGGAGGACGGCGACGCCGAGGTGTTCCCGCACACCCGGCACAAAATCCCGTGCCGCTGGGGTGAGGGTCGGTGCGTGCTGCTCGGGGACGCGGCGCACGGGATGCCGCCCGTCATGGCGCACGGCACGAACCAGGCGCTCGAGGACGTGGCCACGCTGGTGGACTGCCTGGGCACCGTTCCCAATCCGACCGCAGTCGTGCGCGTCTACTCGTCCAAGCGGAGGCGGCAGGCGGCCCTGGCCTCCACGATCGCCTCACGCGCCCTCGCGGTGTCCGGCCCGAGGACATTGATGCAGAGCGAGTACCTCATGCGCATGAACGGCGCCACACCGCCGCGTCTTGCCACCCGGGGTTTCGGACATCTGCTGCGCGTCCTCAGCAGCCGAATCTGATGCCGGCGGCCGCCTGGAAGGCCACCACCCGGTGTCGACAGGCGGGATCGTCCGAACCGTCCCGGACGTTCCCCCGCTTACAGCCAGTCGTGTTCACGCGCGTACCGCGCCGCTTCGTGCCGGGTCGGGGGTCTGGGTCTTCTGCATCGCATGGGAGAGGTAGTTGCGCACCGTGCCCTCTGCCAGGTGGAGCCGGGCGGCGATGTCGGCGACCGCGTAGCCTTCGCCGGTCACCCGCGGCACGTCGATCTCACGGTCGGTGAGCGGGCAGTCGTCGATGACGGCGAGGGCGGAGATGTCCGGGTCGATCCATCGCTTGCCCCCGTGCAGGGTCTTGATGACCGAGACGATGTGCGCCGGTTCGGCGGACTTGCTGACGAAGCCCTGCACGCCGAGCTTCAGCGCCTTGCGGAGCGCGCCGGGCCTGGCATGGCGGGTCAGCATGAGGATCACCTGCTCCGGCCGTGCCCGGCGGAGCCGCGACCTGCGGCGCCCGCCGGGCCGAGCCGCCGACCTCCACCTCGCTCCCGTCGTCACGCCATGCCCGGGTGGCGCCCAGAATCCCGAACCGCATACGCGTCATCATCTCCCGCGTCGGGCATGCGTTCGACGTAATTCCGCGGGCAAGGGGCTTGGTTTGGGCTCTGAGCTGGGGAAACGCCTGGTCCGGTTATCAGGGCCGCCTGTGGCGCGGACAGGCCTTGCCCTCGCTGACGAGCAATTGACGCGTGGACAGCTTCATTGACCGACGGCCACCGCCTGCCTCTCAAAGGGCGGCTTGCGGGTGCAGCGAACGGTTCGCGGTCCGGGCGCGTGCCTCAACCATCAGACGGGCCGCGATCAGCGATGTCCATGCCCAGCTCAGGGCCAGCCCCGCCAGCGTCAGCCGAAAGTCGGCGGCTGGGAGGGCGGCGACGTTGAGGATGACGACGATTGGGGCGATCACCAGGCAGAACGTGGCCCAGCCGCGCCGGCCCATGGCGGCGAACCGACGGGCGAATATGGCGTACATGGCCAGGCCGGCCAGACCGGCGATGGCCGGGGCGAGGGAGTGCACGATTCCATGCCATGTGGCTTGCTCGGACATGCCCGGCGGGTAGCCGTTGATGGGGTCGGCGAGGAACGCCCCGCTGGCGATCAGGGATGCGCCGTTCATCCCGATCAGTAGCGGCGCCCACGTGCCGCCCCGGCCTGGACGCAGCACCCGCCGCGTCGCGACCGCGTAGGCCAGGACCAGCAGCCCGGTGACCACGAAGGTGGTGATCTGGATCCAGCCCAGGGGGCCAAGGCTCAGCGAGCTCAAGGGATGTCGTTGCAGATCGAATCCGGCCCGAGTGAGGGCCTGCGCCAGGACGCTGATGATGAACAGCGGGCCGGCGACGACTCCGCATGCGAGTAATGCGGTGGTCGACGTCTTGGTCGCCGGTAAGGATGGGTCGGCCGAGGCGCCGGATGTCGTGTGGCGCGTCGATTCCGTTGAGGCCATGATCGTGTCCTGTTCAGTGGTGGGTTTGGCCCGATTGATATCGACCGAGCTCAGCGGTCCAGCGGTTCGCCGGTCTCCAGCAGGGTCTTCAGGCCGCTGAGCATCCAGTTCCAGCCGCCGCCGGCGCCCTGGCTCTCCATCTCGCCGGCCAGCAACGCCGCCGTCAGCGGTGCGCCGCTCAGGTCGTGGGTCACCGTCAGTTTCGTGACGCCGCCTGGGCCTGCTGTGATCTCGTAGGTCAGCCGGGTGAAGCCCTCGGCCGCCATCGCCGGGTCCATCAGAACCCGCCAGGTCTGCACCAGCCTGTGCGGCGGGTCGACCTCGACCACCTCGCCGTCGATGGCCACCTCCGGCGCGCCCTGCGCGATCATTCCCTCGTTCGCCAGGCCCCGGTAGATGCCGCCCGGACGCAGGTCGTACTCGACGGCGCCGCCGTAGCCGTACTTCTGCGTCCACTCTGGCTGCGTGATCGCGTCCCAGATCGCCTGCGGCGTGGCCTTGATGTAGACCTGGTAGACCTGAACGGTCTGGGTGGGCGATGCGGTATCGGTCATGGTTCGTCCTTCCAGCTCGGCTTTGAGTTCGGCGAGCGCCGATGCCCGACGTTCGGTGTACTTGTCGATCCACCGGTCGTGGATCAGCCGGATCGGCACCGGGTTGAGGAAGTGCAGCTTCTCCCGGCCCGACTTGCGGGCGACGATCAGACCTGCCTCCTCGAGGAGGCGTAGGTGCTTCATGACGCCGAACCGGGTCATCTCCAATTCCGACTCAAGCTCGGTGAGCGTGCGGCCATCCCGCTCGAACAGCCGATCCAGCAGGTGCCGCCGGGTCGGGTCCGCCAGCGCCTTGAAAACCAGGTCATCGTCCGCCACGCCGCCAATATATGTGACCAAAAGGTCACATGTAAACCCATGGATCTGGCAGGACCGTTCGCGTCGCCGGCGGTGCCGATGGAAACCCCTTGACTCCGGTTGGACCGGGAACGTCCCTTGAGTTCCCTTGAACGGGCGGAACCGTCCACGGAGCGGGAAGATCCCTTGGGCTCACGCCGCCCGGTTGAGCTCGTCACACTCAGGATGACGGTGCTGATCGCTCCGGCTTCCGGAGCGCAGACCAGCCAGGGCACCATCCCTATCGTCGCCCGCGTGCCGATCGGCCAACCCGATCCGCTCCTGGCGCTCGAGCGGATCGCGGCGCAGACGGCTGCCGCGAAAGCCTCTTGTGCCCGGCCCCAGGCCGAGCTGTTTGGCCTGCGCCATGCCGGCGTAGATGGTCGGCGGCGGATCCGTCTGCGTTCCATCGGGAAAGCGCCCCGGACGCCATGGTTCTGTTCAGGCTGTTCGAGCGCCCCGCTCGAGCGGCTGATTCGTGGCGGGGAGCGTCAGTAGATGTCGAACTCGACGTCCACGGACGACGCGCCTCGCAACGGCGCGACCTGCTCGGCCTCATCCTGGAGCGGCTTCCTGTCCCGAGCTGGCAGCGGGCCGAACGTCTTGATGGTGATGGTCAGCTTCCGGCCGCTCTTGCGTGGCCGCCATATGCCGATGATCTCGCCGTTGGCGAGGACCGCGCCCGGTTCGCCGACCGTCTTCCACACTTCCCGGTGGTACTTCTTGTCGACGATTGTTTCGCGGTCGCATCTGGGTGTACGGGTCACGTGGCGGGAGCAGGCGCACCCCCTTCGGCTTCGCTGCCGACCGCAGTGCGTCGAGGTCCTCGGTGAGGATCCACGACTTGCCGCAGAACTCGACCTGCGTCAGCTCGTCCTCGACGAGGCTCCACCAGGGGTCGGTGTCACCGGCATTGATCCCCACCCACGCGGCGAAGTCCCTGCGTGTCGACGGTCCGTAGCAGCGCAGATAGCGGCGAAGCAGTTCGGCGCGCGCGACCTTCGGGTCGATGTCCGGGATCGGATGGCCGAGCCACTCGTCGACCAGGACGAACGGTGCTTTGTTCCCGGCGCGCGGCGCGAAGCAGGCAACCCGCTGCAACGTGAGGATGCGGATGCAGAAATGCACGACACCCTCACCGAGCGGCTGGCCCGGGGCGTAGGGACCTTTTCCTTCCCAGACGCCGCGTTGTTGCTTCGGCAGTTTGCGGGCAATCCGCGTGGCGAGTTCCGCGCCCAGCTCGTTGATGGCGAGTTGGCGCCCGGACAGCACGGCGTGGATCTCGGCGCCGGTCAGCTCGACCGCCTCGGTCAGGCCCATGTCGAGTTCGATCAACGCCTGCTCCACGCCGAGAATGAAATGGCGCATCGCCTCCTCGGTCGGCGGCAGCACGCCGGTGGTGAACACCGGGGCGTCCACAGCCGGGGAGTAGAACGGCGAGCCGCGCATGCACCAGGTCTGCAGCAGGCTCTTCTCCTCGGCGACCGCTTCCCCCACCTGTTCCTGTGTGAGGTTCTTCATCCTGGCGTGCAGGGCCAGCAGCGCCGACCCTGGCGGGCTGTTCTGAATTGCGCACCGGCCGGCCGCGTCGAGCAGCCCCGATTCCCCCAACCGTTCGGTGAGGTGGTGGGCGTTGAGGCGAAACGCGATGACGTCGCCTTTCGCGACCTTGTCAGCCACTGGCGCACACTATCGCGGTCCGCTCGAGTCTGCTCGCCGGGACGGCACTCGCGCGTGTTCCGCCAAGGTCTGTCGGGAACGATGCAAGCGACTCCGCCACCATCTCGCCGGCGAGACGCAGTGGAGCGATGCTCCGCGGCGCGCGGCGACCTCCACGGACCAGGTGGCCGCGATGTGCCTCGAGCGTGGTGAGCAGGTGCCGATCGCGCTATGACCCCCCTGTGGTCTGCCGTCGGCCTCGGGCGGGGGCCAAAGTCCGATCGGCGGCGGACCAGGGATCTCCACGTGATCGCTCCCGCCCCTCAGGTGGCGCCGGTGTCCTCGGTGTCGGGCCGCGCGCCCGACACCGAGGCCGGTCATCACCGCGGCGTGAGCAGCATGAGGCCGACCGCGTTCTTGGTCAGTCGCACCCGCTGCACCACCTTGGTCACCGGCGTGTCCGTTGTGGTGTCCATTTCGCGGGCGAAGGTGGTGGTGCCGTTGTAGTTGTAGTTGTTGTGCGTGGCGTCGACCAGCCAGCGCTCGATCCTGACCCGCCTGCCGGAGAACAGGTTTGAGGGCAGATTGTCCACCGTGATCGTGGTGTCGTAGACGTCACCACCCGTCTCGGCCTGGTAGTTCCAGTACATGACGGCCACCCGGCTGGAGTCGGCGTGCGCGAGAGCCGCCAGACCGATTCCATCGGTCTGGGCTGCTCCGGGGCTGATCCGCATGTCGAGCCGCTCACCGTCCAGGCTGGGCTTGAGCATGCCCAGCATCACCACGACGTGGCCGAACGGCAGGCGGACACCGTCCAGGCCCTCGACGAACATGTCCTTCCGCAGGTTCTCGCCGTGGTGGACCACCCATTGGAACGGGCGGTTCATCTTGCCGAGGATGTAGTACCTGCTGACCGCGGCGATCCCCGCGGCCTGGACGAGCTGGTCGTGCTTGAGGTCCGCTTCAGGGGTACGGCCGTGGGTTCCGCCGTCGGTGTCGCCGCCGTACAAGCCGAACTCGGTCACCCAGACCGGGGTCGCGGGGTTGAGACCGGCGCCGCTCAGCATGCTCTGCACCCGGCTGCGCTCGCTCTGGGCCTGGATCGGTGTGTCGAGCAGGCCATAAGATTGGTAGCAGACGAAGTCCAGCCGCTTGTCCTTGTCCTGGTCGGCGGCGTAGAGGGCGAAGAAGGGGTTCATCCACTCAGGGCGCGGCCGCGAGATCCCCGGCCCGCCCATGATGATCGGGATGGCGGGCTGCAGTTGCGCGTTCACCGCGTTGACCGCCCGGTAACCAGCCCGGTAGAAGGGGTAGAACTGGCTGGGTGTCATGTCCCCTGACGACGCCTGATTGGCCTCGCCCCATGGCACGACACTGTCGATCTGCGGATAGCGCTTCTTGTGGTCCAGCAGCGTGGTGCGCACGATCTCCTCCCACAGCGCCGGGGTCTTGGCGACGCTGGGCGAGCTGATGATCAAATGCAGTCGGCTGCTGTAGGAGGCGGCCTGGTCCAGGTAGGGGTAGTTCTTGGCCAGGTCGTAGGTGCCCGTGTCCGGGTTGTAGTAGCGGTCCGGCCTGGCGAAGACCCGCGCCCACTTGATGTGGAAGTCGTTCTTGAGCTGGTCCATCGTCTTGGGGCCGAGCGGGCCGCGCTTGAAGTACCAGTTGGCGTGCGTGTGGCTGATGTACCAGGCGGGGTTGGGGAAGCCGCCCATGCCCAACGAGGCGTTCACGGTGACGCTGCCGGAACGCACCGTACGCGCTGCGGCTGGGGTGGCGAGGCCAGCGGCGGCGAGGCCACCGATGCTCGCCAGCAGCGTACGGCGAGGCAGGTTCTTGTCCATGATGGTGGCTCCAGGAGTGGTCAGTTCAGGGCGCGGGGGCGATGCGCTGGACGTCATGGAGTGCCCCGGCCAGTTCGGTGAGTCGCTTTGTGCTCAGTCGGCCGGATCTTGCGAAGGATGTCCGTCTTCTTTCCAGCGCCGCGCACGCGGGTAGGACATCCTTGACGTCGCAACTCTCCTAATCCCCGTGCTCATCGTTCGGCTGGGATGCCATCCAAGCAAGGGCGATCTTCGTGAGGCAACTGACGACGCCTTCAGAGGCCTGCCGCCATACCGCCGACATACCGCACCCGCAGCCACGCCTCTGCGCATTCCTGCAGGGGATGGACCTGTTCGCCGCCCAGCCTGGTTCCGAGTGGAGGCATCCTGCCGCTTGGGGCGCTGTCAACAATTGAGGGCGGCGGTGGTCTGGGGTCGGCCCGAGGCTGGGTCCAAGGCTACGGGGAACGTTCGCCCATCGGCCACCCGGATCTCAACTGAACTCGGCCCCGTCCACTTGACCGAGTCGAAGGCGTCGTCGGGGTCGTCGTCGTTGAAGCAAGCGAGATCCCATTCCCTGCTGAGCAACCCGCCGTCCTTGCGGACGCTGAGCCACACCACCATGTCCGGCCCGAGACCCGCCGGCGACTGCTGGAGCCGGATCCTGTACGGAGCCGGTCCGTCGACGAAGCCGACCTCATCGGTAGCGGTGAACGCAAGGACGACCACCTCCACGAACAGCGCGGCACTCGCGCCCAGCCCGGCAAGGACACCGATCAGGACGCGTAACCACCTCCACCGCAGCCCGGCGGCGGCCCACGCCATCAGGATGCAGGCCAGCGCACCGAGCGCGAACGGATGGTTCAGGTGTTCGCTCAAGAGCACCAGATCGGAGTCGTGGAAGTACACCAGAGCCGCGAGGCCGCCCACACCAAGCGAGGCGGCTAGCGGCACGAGTGAGCGAGGAGACATCGTGGATCCCGTCGGTGAGGTGCACCGAGATCATGACAGCACCGCGGTGCCGTAACCGCGCAGTGCGCGGAATTCAAACGAAACCCGCACATCCTCCGGCGTGACACCCAGCTGGACCGCCTGCGGATGGCCGCATGCCCTGTGTGGCAAGACACCGGTAGTCGCTGACCTGTGTTTGGGCTGTTGCGCCATGCCTCGAACCCGAGGGCGACGTCAAGCATGGTCAGCAGGGAGGCGAGCATCTGCGGGGTCTCCGCGCCGAGGTGCAGGAGACAGCTGTGCTCGTCCACCGCTTCCAGCCGCCCGTTCAAGGGCCACATCCGCTGCCGTGCCGACAAGCTGCGCCAATCGGCCCTGTCGAGATCCCAGGCGACCAGATACCAGCGATAGCAGCGCTGTCCCCAGGACAAGCGGTGCGGCTCGGTGCGGCGAGTGGATCCGCCGCCGTCGTGTCCGCGGTATTCGAAATGCAGCTGTCGATGGTCGCGGCAGGCGGTGGCGACGATGGTCAGCCGGTCGGCGTCGACGCTCGGAGCGCTGGCGGCCGCGACGGTGGCGATCTGCAAGGCGCGGGTCGATGTGGATTATCCTGGCCAGCCGGTACGGACGCCGTGGGCCGTCCTGCCGTTGGTCTCCCCTGGCGATCGGTAGCCTGCAAGTCACATGTAAGCCTGCACGTCTAGACATGCGCATGTGAACCAAGACGCCGGAAGTCCGCACGAAGACGGCGTTCCATCCATCATCACCGCGAATACCCCCGAACATCTCGTCACAATGCCGACCCCGTTAAAGGAGGGGAGCACGCTCCTCATGGCGCTGGAGATCAGATTCCTTGGTCCGTGGCAGGTCCTGGCCGGTCACGAACCGGTCCGGGTTGCCGGGCAACGACGCATCGGCGTGCTGGCCAGACTCGCCCTGGACGCCGGGCAGGCCGTACCCACCGAGCGGATCCTCACCGACATCTGGGAAGACAGCTCCGCGGCGACCACGGCCAAACAACTCCACATCGTGATCTCCAAACTCCGCGAAACTTTCGAACCCCACACCACCGAAGAGATCATCGAGACCGTACCCGGCGGCTACCGGCTCGCGCTCGAACCCGACCACATCGACGCCCACCTGTTCACCCGCCTGGCCAAACGCGCCCGCACCGCTCAGGCGCAGGGGGCCACGACCGCCGCGGACGCCCTGTTCCGCACAGCCCTGCAGTTGTGGCGAGGCCAACCACTGGCCGGGCTGACCGCCCCCTGGGCACGAATCGAAGCCACCCGACTGGAAGAAGAACACCTCACTGTCCTGGAAGACCACGCCGATCTCCGCCTCGCCGCCGGCGAGCACCATGCGCTGACCGCCGACCTGGCCGTACACGTGCGGGCGCACCCACTGCGCGAACGCCCCGCCGCCCAGCTCATGCTCGCCCTGCACCGCGCCGGCCGCCCATCCGAGGCACTCGCCGTCTTCCAGGACACCCGCCGGATCATGGTCTCCGAACTCGGCATCGAACCCGGCGCCCAACTACGCCGCCTGCACCAGGCCGTGCTGGCCAAGGACCCCGTCCTCGACCTGACCACCCCGGCCCAACAGGTCACGGTCAGCGAGCCGTACATCCCGGCCGAACTGCCCGCCGACACCCACGCCTTCACCGCCCGCGCCAACGAGATCCACCACCTACGCACCGCACTCGGCCCCGCCGACGGACCCACCCACGGGCCTGCCATCACCGTGATCGACGGACCCGGCGGCATCGGCAAATCCGCCCTGGCCGTCCACGTCGCCCACGCCATGGCCGCCCGATTCACCGACGGCGTCATTTACCTCAACCTGCACGGATCCACCCCCGGACTCGACCCACTGACCCCGGCCCAAGCCCTGCGCCACCTGCTGCGCTCCCTCGGCCTGGACGGCACCGCCGTCCCCGCCGCCCCGGGCGAGGCCGCCGCCCGCTACCGCTCCCTGACCGCGACCTGCAACCTGCTGGTCATCCTGGACAACGCCCGCGACGCCCGACAGATCCGCCCGCTCATCCCCGCCGGCCCTGGCTGCCGGATCCTGATCACCAGCCGGGACCCGCTGGCCACCCTGGACAACGCCCACCATCTCCACCTGGGCACCCTGGACGCCGCCGACGCCGCCGCGCTACTGTCCCGCTTGGCCGGACCCGACCGGGTACGCGCCGAACCGCAGGCGGCCGAGCGGATCGTCCACCTGTGCGGCGGCTTCCCCCTCGCCCTGCGGATCGTCGGCGCCCGCCTGGCCGCCCGCCCCGACTGGACCCTGTCCGACCTGGAAACACGGCTGGCCGACGCCACCCGCCGGCTGGACGTGCTGGAGTACGCCGACCTGGCCGTCCGCGCCGGCATCGCGGTCAGCCACCACCACCTCCGAGAAGAACCCACCGGCCGCGACGCCGCCCACCTGCTGCCGCTGCTCGGTCTGCTGG
>NZ_VCKY01000316.1 GCF_005889735.1 Nonomuraea turkmeniaca | reverse complement strand
GCCCCAACCCACGCGGCATGGAGGACCTCCAGAGAAATCGGTAAGCACGACTACCGAATTCCTAGTCATCCTGATCAGCCGTTGTCTATGCGACAGGTGTGGCCAGATCCCGACTTGTCGTGAACTCGCCAAGAAATCTGGACAAGGGCCGGTCCGCTGGCCGACGCGCTCGCCACCCACTACACGGCCATCGCTGACGACCGGCGCGGCGCTGCACGAGCGGCCGGCGACCACTTGATTTGATCAGAGGGCAGCGGCGCATGGCCGGGCACGTTGGGGTTGTTAACGTGCTTAAGGCTGATTTGTCACTTTCTTGCTTGGGAGCTCCCAGATGCATGATGACCGCACCCTGGTCGAAGCCCGCCTGAGGCGTGTGCTGGACGAACGCATCCGTCCGGCCGTGTACCCCGAGGCCGTACCGCTGGACGTGGCCGTCTGGCACGCGCCCGGCGAGCCGGTGCCGGTCGCGGAGGGCCTGGCGGCGGCACCGGAGCCGATCGCCGCCGGCACGGCGTGGGGAGCCCCCTGGGGCACGAGCTGGTTCACGGTCACCGGCACGGTGCCGCGCGAATGGACGGGCCGCACCGTGGAGGCCCTGCTCGACCTGGGCTTCGACGAGAGCGTGCCGGGCTTCCAGTCCGAGGGCCTGGTCTACCGCCCCGACGGCTCCCCGGTGAAGGGCCTCAACCCCCGCAACCACTGGGTACGCGTCGGATCCCCGGTCGACGGCGGCGAGCAGGTGCGCCTGCACATCGAGGCCGCCTCCAACCCGGTCATCCTCGGCCACCCCCGCTTCCAGCCGACCCAACTGGGCGACAAGGAGACCGCCGGCGACGACCCCCTGTACACGCTGGGCCGCATGGACCTGGCCGTCTTCGACGAGACGGTGTGGCACCTGGTGATGGACCTGGAGGTCGCGGGCGAGCTGATGGCGGAGCTGCCGGTGGAGTCCGCCCGCCGCTGGGAGTTGCTGCGAGCAGTGGACCGCGCCCTGGACGCGGTCGACCTGCAGGACGTCAACGGCACGGCCGAGGCGGCCCGCGCCCGGCTGGCCGAGGTGTTGTCGGCGCCGGCCGTGCCGTCGGCGCACCGGATCAGCGCGGTCGGGCACGCGCACATCGACTCGGCCTGGTTGTGGCCGCTGCGCGAGACCGTGCGCAAGGTGGCCCGCACGGCCGCGAACATGACCGCCCTGCTGGAGGACGACCCGGACTTCGTGTTCGCGATGTCGCAGGCCCAGCAGTGGGCGTGGATCAAGGAACACCGGCCCGAGGTCTGGGCGCGGGTGATCAAGGCGGTGGCGACCGGCCGGTTCGTCCCGGCGGGCGGCATGTGGGTGGAGTCCGACACGAACATGCCCGGCTCGGAGGCGATGGCCCGGCAGTTCGTGCACGGCAAGCGGTTCTTCATCGACGAGTTCGGCGTCGACAACGAGGAGGTGTGGCTGCCGGACACGTTCGGCTTCGCCGCCGGGCTGCCGCAGATCATCAAGGCGGCGGGGTCGAAGCGGCTGCTCACGCAGAAGATCTCGTGGAGCCAGACCAACACGTTCCCGCACCACACGTTCCTGTGGGAGGGCATCGACGGGACACGGATCTTCACGCACTTCCCGCCGGTGGACACGTACAACTGCTCGATGAGCGGCCGTGAGCTCGCGCACGCGGCCCGCAACTTCAAGGACAAGGGCGTGGCGCGGCACTCGCTCGCGCCGACCGGCTGGGGCGACGGAGGTGGCGGCACGACCCGCGAGATGGTCGCCAAGGCCGCCCGGGTGCGCGATCTGGAGGGCTCCGCCACGGTCACGTGGGAGACGCCGGCCGATTTCTTCGCCAAGGCGGAGGCCGAGTACGCCAATCCGCCGGTCTGGGCCGGGGAGCTCTACCTGGAGCTGCACCGCGCCACGCTCACCAGCCAGGCCAAGACCAAGCAGGGCAACCGGCGCAGCGAGATGCTGCTGCGGGAGGCCGAGCTGTGGGCGGCGACCGCGGCCGTGCGCGCGGGGGCGGCGTACCCGTACGAGCAGCTCGACCGGATCTGGAAGACGGTTCTGCTGCACCAGTTCCATGACATCCTGCCGGGGTCGTCGATCGCGTGGGTGCACCGGGAGGCGAGGAAGACGTACGAGGCGGTGGCGCGGGAGCTGAACGCCCTCATCGACGCCGCGCAGCGCGCCCTGGCGGGGGAGGCGTCCGGCGGCACGCTGCTCTTCAACTCCGCACCGCACACCCGCCACGGGGTGCGGGCAGGCGGCGCGGGACGCCCCGGGCCCGGCGTGGCCACCCGAGCCATGGCCCGTGAGGAGGGCGGCTACGTCCTGGAGAACGACCTGCTCAGGGTCGAGATCGACGACCGCGGCCTGGTCGTGTCGGCCTACGACCGGTCCGCCGGCAGGGAGACGGTCGCGCCCGGCCGGGCGGCGAACCTGCTGCAGCTCCACCCCGACTTCCCCAACAAGTGGGACGCGTGGGACGTGGACGAGTTCTACCGCAACACGGTCACCGACCTGGTCGGCCGCGACGAGCTGAGCCTGGACGGCGAGACGGTCCGCGTCCGGCGCTCCTTCGGCGGGTCACAGGTGACGCAGTTGCTCACGCTGGCCGGCGGGCGGCTCGACATCGTCACGGAGGTCGACTGGCATGAGACGGAGAAGTTCCTGAAGCTGGCGTTCCCGCTGGACGTGCACGCCGACCGGTACGCCTCCGAGAGCCAGTTCGGCCACAACTTCCGCCCCACCCACACCAACACGAGCTGGGAGGCCGCCAAGTTCGAGGCCTGCAACCACCGCTTCGTGCACGTGGAGGAGCCCGGCTGGGGCGTCGCGCTGGTCAACGACTCGACCTACGGCCACGACGTCACCCGCACGGTCGGCGAGGGCGGCACGACCACGACCGTCCGCGTGTCCCTGCTGCGTGCCCCGCGTTTCCCGGACCCGGAGACCGACCAGGGTGTGCACACGTTCCGGCACGCGCTGGTGCCGGGCGCGGCGATCGGCGACGCGGTCCGGGAGGGCTGGTTCGTCAACCTGCCCGAGCGGCGCGTGCCGGGCGGGGCGGAGGTGGAGCCGCTGGTCGCGGTGGACGACGACGCGGTCGTGGTGACGGCGGTCAAGCTGGCCGACGACGAGAGCGGCGACGTGGTCGTCCGGTTCCACGAGTCCCGGGGCGGCCGTGCGCGCGCCACGCTGACGGCGGCCTTCCCGTTCGCCGACGTGGTGGCCACCGACCTGCTGGAACGCCCGCTGTCTGGCGAACCGCGCCGCGACGGGAACGCGGTGTCGCTGTCACTGCGTCCGTTCGAGCTGGTCACCCTGCGTTTCAGCCGCTCAGCAGGGTAGTCCCGAGCCGCGGCGCGTACGTCGCGTGGAAGACCAGCGAGGCCGCGCCGATCGCGGCGGCGTCCGCCGCGATCGGCGAGGTCTCCACGCGCACGGCGTGCAGGCGACGGGCCAGCGCCCGGCTCGCGACGGCCCGCGCGATCACTTCGCGGTAGATCTCGCCCACCTCCCTGAGCGCGGGCCCGCCGAGCACGAGCAGGTCGATGTCCAGCATGTTCACCACGCTCACGGCGGGGCGGCGAGCCGCCCCGCCACCCGCTCGATCACCTGCCGCGCCGCGGGTTCCCCCCGGGCGGCCGCGGCGCAGACGGCGGCATGGGTGACCTGTCCGCCCATGGCCGCCTCGATGGCGCTCGGGCAGCACACCGCCTCCACGCATCTCCGGTTGCCGCAGCTCAGCGCCAGCGATGGTGCTGTTCTTGACGGCGAGCTCGCTTGCCGTTCTCGATCTGGATGGTCAACTACCATCGGCTGGAGCCGGTGGTTTGCTCTCACGGTCCCGTCTGGCTGAAGGGAGGCCGGTAGCGTGCGGCTGGTTGACAACAGCCCAGCCCGCCACGCCGCGTACGGCGATGTTGCAGGCCGCGATGTGATCGGCGTGCCCAGCGAGGCCACACCCGGTGCAGACGAACCGGCCCCGGGCGGGCCGATTCGCTCTGGAGACGCACCCGCAGTCGGGACAGGCCTGCGCGGTGTAGGCGGGGTCGACCACTGTGAAGGCGACCCCGGCCCGCGCGGCCGGTGCGTTCGGCTTCGCGCACCACATGCTTGCTGATTTGGTGGTTGACGTCGGTCATCATCCGGTGCTCACGCCCCGATAGGCGGCGCAGCACCCGCCGCGCCGAAGAAGTGCCCTTCTTCTGCAAGCGACGGCGCTGCCGATGCCGCCGCCCCCGCAGACTGCGCACATGCCCGTTGCCGCCAATCGGGCCGGGCAGGGCGGCGCCAGGCAGCACCGCGCCGTCGTTGCTGACGGCCAAGTTCGCCACCCCTTGGTCCACCCCGAGGAAGCCGTTGACCGGCTCGCGCACCGCAGGTTTGGGCAGGGTGACGCTGACCTGCAGCAGCCACACGCCGCGCCGGAAGATCAGGTCGGCCTCGCCGAGCGGCAACGTGTCGACGGCCTTAAGATCCTCCGGCCGCCCCGTATATGGCACGGTCACGCGGCCGGTGGGGGTCCACAGCGACACGGTACGGGCATCACGGTTCCAGCTCATCAGCCGCGCGTCGTAGGGAACGGCGCCGTACGGGCGGAACACGTGAGCGCGTTTCTTGGTGGCGCGCCGGTTGGCATAGGCACCGGCCACCCGGGCGATAGCCCGCACGGCCGCCTGCGCGCCCAGCCCGGCGAACTGTGCGCGCACCGGGTAGTAGGCGAGCCGGTGCAGCTCCAGTACGGTGAAGACGCGCTGCCGCCAAGCCTGCCCCGAGACGAACGTGGCCGCCTGATTGCACAGCAGCACCGCCGCTGTGAGGGCGTCGACCTGGGCGGGGGTCTCGAATGGAGGGGTCCAGCTCCCCCCGCTCCCGAAGGACCCGGGTGTCCGCACCAAGATTCTGATCAAGAACTCCATGGACGGCGTTCCGGCGAGCCCGGAGAAGGTGGCCTGGATGGGAGGGAGCGGGCTGGGTCCGCCCCCTGATGGCCCGTTCTTCTCCCAGTGCGGCCAGCCAGCGGCTGCCTTCTCCGTCCTTTACACTGCGGTCGTCCTCTACGTGGCGGTCAACAAGTATCTGGCCGGCTCCTTCGACTTCGCCGGCTCGGCCAGTATCCGGCCGCCGGCGGCCACCACTCCGGCTGCGGCCTCGTCCGCCGACGACACCAGCCAAGCCGGGGCCAGGTCGAGCCCGGTCGACAGGACGATCTCGGTATCGCTGTCGGGCAGCGACAACCTGGCCTGTCCGAGCTCGTCGTTGCGCCACAGCAGCTCGTGCCCGAGCCGGTCCCGGTAGAAGCTCAGACCGCTGTCGAGGTCCGGCACCGGCACGGTGACCGCGTCGACCTTCCGCAACAGCGGCGAACTGTCAGGATGTGGCATCCCCTGACGATACGCCCGCGGTCCTGGACCGCGGGGCGTACGCCGGCCGAGGACCTCGGCGCCGACCTGGTGACGTCCCTCCCCGTGTGGGCAGGTAGTCCTCACTTACCAGCGATAGTTGAAAGGCATACGGTTGACCCATGGTCGCAACCCCAGACCCGGTGCACTGGCGCGGCGTGCACCATCTCGCCCTGGTAACCGCGGACATGGACGCCACCGTGCGGTTCTGGCACGGTGTGCTCGATGCCCGCCTGGTCACCACCCTTGCCGTGCCCGCGTTCAAGCACTACTTCTTCGAGGTGGCGCCGGGTAACACCGTCGCCTTCTTCGAGTACACCGACCAGCCGCTCGACAGCTTCGCCAAGCCCGCGGGCGTGCCGTACGCCAAGGCGGCGCAGTTCGATCACCTGTCGCTGCACCTGCCGGACGAGGACGCGCTCAACCGCATGCGCGACCGGCTCAAGGCACACGGGTGCGAGGTCACCGACGTCATCGACCACGGATTCCTGCGGTCGATCTACTTCAGCGACCCGAACGGCATCGCGCTGGAGGCGTCCTGGTGGACCATCGACCCGACCGGGCGGCCGGCGGACTACGCCGACGAGCGGCTCTTCGGCGACCCCGACCCGGTGCCCGCCGTACGGGAGCTGCGTGACGACGGCCGGCTGCACCACACGGTCGCCACCCGCCTGGTGGACGGCATCATCGAGGATCTCAGGCGCGAAGGGATCACGCTGGAGCCTTGACGACCCCCGGATCACTCCCGGTCACGATCCCGCAGCTGCTCGCCGCCGCCGCCAACCGCGACGGTCCCTGGTTGCACGGCGACGCGGTGATCACGTTCGCCGAGGCCGCCGCCCTGGTGGGCGGCGAGGCGCAGACCCTCGCCGCCCAGGGCGTGCGGCACGGCGACATCGTCATGCTCGTGGCCAGGACCACCCCGCGCGACCTGATCTGCTGGCTGGCCCTGACCGCGCTGGGCGCCATCACGCTGCCGGTCAACCCGCGCAGCACGGACCGAGAGCTGGACGCCCTCATCGAGCAGGCCGAGCCGGCCCACATCATCAGGACACCTGGCCCATGGCCGCGGCCCGCCGATCTTCCGACAGGCCTCGTCAAGCCGGACGATCTGGCCGCCCTCATCCCCACCTCGGGCACCACCGGCCGTTCCAAGCTGGTCATGCAGACCCACCGGGCGTACGCGCTGGCCGGTCAGGGTTTCCCCCACTGGCTCGGCCTGACCGGTGACGACCGGCTGATGACGACGCTGCCGCTGTTCCACATCAACGCCCCCGCCTACTCGGTCATGGGGTCCCTGTCCTGCGGCGCCGGCCTGATCCTGGTGCCCCGTTTCTCCGCCCGCACGTTCCTGGACGACGCCCGGCGCCACGGCGCCACCGAGTTCAACGCGATCGGCGCCATGCTGGAGATCCTCATGCGGCAGCCGGAACGACCGGACGACGCCGACAACCCGCTCCGGCTCTGTTACACGGGCCCGGCCCCGGCCCGCGAGCGGCAGCTGGAGATCGAGCGCCGCTTCGGCCTGCGGATCGTGGTCGGCTACGCCCTGTCGGAGACCCCGTACGGGCTGATCTGGCCGCGTGGCGCCCGCCCGTACGAGACGCTCGGCACCCCGCGCCAGCACCCCGGCCTGGGCACGATCAACCATGCGCGGGTGGCGGAGGACGGCGAGCTGCTCCTGCGCAATCCAGCCGTGACCCCCGGCTACTGGGGCATGCCCGATGAAACCGCCAAAACCATCAAGGAAGGCTGGCTGCACACGGGCGACCTGGTGACGGCGAACCCCGACGGCACGTACACGTTCGTCGCCCGAAAGAAGGAGGTCATCCGCCGCCGCGGCGAGAACCTGTCGCCACTGGAGGTCGAGGAGACCGTGGCAGCCCACCCCGACGTGCTCGAATGCGCGGTGATCGGGGTGCCGTCCGAGCTGACGGAGGAGGAGGTGAAAGCGTTCGTGATCGCGGTCCCGGGACGCGACCTCGACCTGGCCGTACTCCGCGAGTGGACGGCGGCGCGGCTGGCGGCGTACAAGGTGCCGAGGTTCTGGCAGCAGCTGGACGCCCTGCCACGGACCCCCACCGCGCGCGTGGCCAAGCACCTGCTCCCGGCGGCCGGGGGACGCGACCTGGGGTGAGAGGATCCGTCCGCCGATATCGCCGGCGACGATCACTACGGTGACCGCCATGAACCCGGACCACCACGACCAACATGCCGCTTGAGCTGCGCGGATGAGGTTTCCGGCAGGTGCACTGTCCAGGGCGTTGTCACAGATCGGGGTGCTGTCTTGTCTGAGCTGGTGCACGGCCGGATCGAGCCGGCCACCGTCCCGCGAAGGAATCCTGATGAGCACCGATCACACTCACGCTCACCACCTCGAGAACCCGGACAAGAGCGGACCACCGCCGAAGATCGACGTGGTCGCCACCGTGCCGGGGGCGCCGCCTGCGCCGGAAGGGGCCGAGGCGATGACGCTCCTGGTCACGTTGCCGCCGAACAGCCCTGGTGCGCCGCCTCACCGGCACTCCGGGCCCGCGTACGGGTACGTGGTCAAGGGGTCCATCAACTTCGAGCTCGAAGGCGAACCCGTGCGGGTCGTCCGGGCGGGTGAGGCCTTCTGGGAGCCTGGTGGGGACGTGATCCACTACCAGGACGGCAACCACCTCGCTGACGAGGAGTCGGCGTTCGTGGTGACGATGTTCTGCGCGCCCGGGCAGCCGATGTTGACCGTGGTCAGCCCGGAGGAGTTGGAAGCTCGGCGAGACCGTCGCGCGCCGCGGTCCTGACCAAGGTCCCTTGACTGCGCTCAATTCGCATCTGCCTGCCCTTGCCCGTGAGGTGGACAGTGGTCGCAGTGCCACCACTGCGCGTTCCTGTTCACCACCGCACGTTGAAGGCGACATACCGGGCCCCGCAGCCTGGCACCAAGGTTCCGGTGTTCTTCATCGGTCAGTTCAGGCAGGTGCGCCGTTCAGGATCTCGACCTGGCCTGTGTCCAGGGAGTAGTACGCGCTGACCACAGCCAGGACTCCCTTGGTCACCAGCGGTGCGAGGTCTCGATTGCCGCGCAGGGCGTTCGCGGTCAATGTCACCTGGGCCCTGGCCATCGCCTCCGCGGGATCGGCGTGGTTCTCCTGCGCGGCCTGTTCGTATGCCGGACGGAGAGCCTCCAGGATCGCCTGGAGGTTGCCCGGCAGCGGCTTGCCCTCCCGCAGGGCACTGTACGCCGCCGAGACCGCGCCGCACCGCTGGTGACCGAGCACGACGATCAGCGGGGTTCCGCTGGTCATCGGCCCGTACTCGACGGAACCGGTGATGACGGGCCCTATCGCCACCCCACCGCTACGCATGACGTACAACTCACCCAGACCGGTGTCGAAAACGAGCTCGGGTGGCACCCGAGAGTCGATGCACGACAGCACCGCGCCATAGGGCTGCTGGCCGGAGGCCAGCAGCTCCCTGCGGGTGGGATCGCGATCCGGATGCTGGAGTGCGTTGGCCACCCAGCGTCTGTTGCCCTCCATCAGCCGTTCGTAAGCAGCCTTCGGCGTGCCAGGAGACGGTCCTGCCAGAGATGCGGGCCCGGCCTTGTGCATCTCGTTCGTCACCTCGGCGGATGAGCAGCCGACGAGGCAGGCCGCTGTCAGGGACGCGGTTCCCACGAGGAGCGTCCGCCGCCGCGGACCATCAGCTTGAAGGCTCATGACCTGCCCCTTTCCTCTGTCGGGCCTTTCCACGACTCACAGGCCATCGGGCCTCCGAGGGACGGGGGGTCAGCACACGATGAAGATGCTCTTCCAGCCCACCGGCGTGCGCTGCTCGGCGTTCCGGTTGGAGGCCAACGTGAAGTGCGCGACACCCTCGGCATTGGGCCGGTTGTACATGCGCCCGCTCTGACCGTCGCCGTACCACTTGTAGGAGCCGTTGAAGGGGATGTTGGACACGCCGCACCGGTCGATGACGACGCTTCTGCCGGTGAAGCCGGGGCCTTCGTAGGCGACGTACTGCGATGCGTAGGCGGCGCCCGCGGCTCCGGCGACGACGGCGGCGGTGAACGCGGAGGTGAGGATGAATCTCTTCACGGAGGTCCTTCCAAGGTCTCGCCGACGGATACTGTGCGTCATCGTAAAGCAACTCTCCGTTGCCAGCCAAGTGAATGCCCGCAGTACAGCACGGGGCGACCGGATGGCCGGCGGCGAACGTCCTAGAGCGCGGGCATGCGCGTCGGGCGGCGGCGCAGGTGCACAGCCAATGCAGCGCGAGCAGGAGCCGATGCCACCAGCGCCCCGTCACGGCGAGCCGGCCAAGTAGCAGGACAGCGACGATGAGCAACCCGCTGCCGGCGTTGGCCCACTGCGCCAGCGCCACCTCGCCCGGCCCGAAATCCGCGTAACCGGCGGGCGGCACGTGCGGACCGCCGGTGATGCCGAGCCGCCCTTGCAACGCGTACGAGACCTTCGACGCCACGTAGAGGCCCGTCCATCCCATCGCCACATACGCAATCTTCATGACACTGCTCCCCCGTCGTCCGGAGCCGCCATTGTGCGGCGGCGTTCAACCGCACGGATTCCCTTGCGCGGGGGAGATCGGTCCCCCGCGGGAGGGAGGAGGTAGGCCGCCGCAGGCCCAGCACGGGTGATGGCGGCCGCGTACAGGACCCGTCGACTCGGGCATGGTCGGGTGATGCCGGCGCGACGGGATTCACCGCTCGCGAGTGCGGCGCAACCGGCGGGCGGGTGCACCTGCCGCCGCCACGAGGTTCCCGCAGCTCAGTGACCTGCTGGCCGTCACACCAGCAGGTCACAGAGCCGCAGGTCAGCGCTAGATCCGGAAGAACAGGTTGAGGTAGCGGTCGGCGATCGCCAGGTCGCCCCTGACGGTGCCGGCGTTACTGCGCCCGAACGTCGTGAGCACCATGCTCCCCGCGTCGAACTCGATGACGGTCGGCAGCCCGGCCAGCTCACCCTGCGCGTACGTCATCCCGCGCGGCCCCACCGAGACACGGAAGCCGCC